>CAZOIS010000156.1:0-9415 GCA_964579865.1 uncultured Lentisphaeraceae bacterium
GGCAAGCGGTTCTTTTCGCGCAACATGGGATTGACTTCCGTGCCGGTGTGGCGCATTCTAATCGCCAACTTTTTCTAGCCCTTTCTGAGGAGGTGGCACGCATGTTCGGAACAATTTTCTTGCCGGCGGGATTGCCGCTGGCGTCGTTGGTCGGCGGGTTCATGGAATCCAACCTCATGGGCAAGGGGATTGTGCTGGTGCAGCTCGCCAGCTCGATCGTGGCGGCCGCCATCATCATCGGGAAAAACAAGGAACTCGGCAGTATCGCCCGCAACAGCAAGCGGTTCCTGCGCGAGTTCTTGGCCGGCCGTGACGTGCTGGACTATTACCTGCTGCGTAAAAAGGGCGTGATGACGTCGCTCGAGCTGATCTACGACAGGACGTGTGAACGCATGGTCAAACTGCTCGACCCCGATATGCGGAGGTCGGTGATCGGGCGCCAGAGCGATGCGCAGGACGCCGCGCTTTCGGTGCGGGAGATCGAGCTGGTGCGGAGCACCTGCGAACACACGGTGCAGGAGGAGGAGATCCGCGTGGAGCACGGGATGGGGCTGCTCGCGACGATCGTGACGGCCTCGCCCATGCTCGGGCTTCTCGGCACGGTCTGGGGCGTGTTGGACGCGTTCGCGGACATGGGCTCCAAAGGGACGGTGCTGCTGTCCGTCATCGCGCCGGCCATCTCGTCGGCGCTGGTCACCACCGTGGTGGGCCTGCTGGTGGCCATCCCGAGCGCGATCTGCTACAACAACTTGGCCTCGAAAGTGCGGCAGCTGACGACCGACATGGACGGGTTTGCCGACGAGCTGATGGGCCGGATCGCCTGCGAGTTCCAAGGGGGGAACGACTAATGGCTCTGCGGCGTCTCGGGCGCAAGAAACCGTCGAAGGTCATCAACAACATCGACATGACGTCGCTGATCGACCTGACGTTTCTGCTGCTGATCACCTTCATTATCACGATGCCTGCTCTGGAGCAGGGCATCTCGGTCCGCTTGCCGCAGGGCAAGGCGGACGAACTGCCGACGAAGAAGTCCAACGTGGTGACGCTCGATGCCGAGGGCAAGTCCTACCTGAACAACCGGGTGATCTCGTTGGAGGACCTCGAGCGCACGCTGGGCAACATGGCGGCGGAGGACCCCGAGGTGGCGGTCTTGGTGCGGGGCGATGAGCGGCTGGAGTACGGCAAGGTGGTCCAGATCATGAAGATCCTTTACAAGGTGAAGATCACGCGCATGGCGCTGGTGACGTTGTCGGAGTAGGGCGATTGCTTTTCGCCCGCACGGGCTGGCACCGCGCCGGCCCGTGCACGGGAGACGGATGTTGAATACGGGGCCGGTCAATTCCTATTCGCTGAAGTGGTCGATGGCGCTGCACGGCGTGCTGCTGTTTCTGGCCGTTGTCGTGCCGCTGCTGCCGAGCCTCCGGCCGAAGGAGGTGGCCATCCCTTTGGATTTCACGGTGGTGCTGGAGGAGAATCTGGTAGAGCCGAACGTCCCGCCGGACACCGTGAAGACCGAACAGGTTAAGCCGCCGGACCCGGAGCCTGAACCCGAGCCCGCGCCGCTGAAGCCGGTGCCGCTGCCCGATCCGCCGAAGGATGCGGTGGTGGTCGAGAAGAAGAAAGAACCGGAAAAGAAGAAACCGCCCGAGCCGGTGAAAAAGCCGGACCCGGTGAAAAAACCCGAGCCGGCGAAGAAGCCCGAATTCAAAAAGGGCAAGCGCGTCGAGGCGCCCAAGAAGCCGCAGCAGCCGAAGTTCGAGGAGCTCTATAAGCCGTACGACCCGTCCAAGCCCGCGAGCGTCAAGCCGCTGACGGACAAAAAGCTGTCGCGCGCGGAGATCGAGAAAGCGCTGCGGGACGGCGCGCGTCCCGGCGTGCGCAATGAGATTCCTGCAGACGAGGTTTCGCGCTGCGTGTTTCTCGTGAAGCGGGCCATGTACGAGGCGTGGGAACAACCCGGAGCGGGGGACGCGGGACCGCGGCCGGCGTTGCTGGATATCCGGCTGGACAGCTCCGGCCGCATTGTGAGCTACCGCATCAGGCAGTCCTCCGGCAGCGCGTTTTTCGACCAGACCGTTTTGAAGGCTGCGGCGAATGCGGCGCCGATCCGCGGCTTGTCGCTGGCGTTCCTGAAGCAATACGAGTCTCTGACGGTGGAGTTCAAGCTGGAATAGCCCGAAAAAAAGGCGGCACCCCGCGAAGGGTGCCGCCACATATTGATTTCGTGTCGATTGTCAGCTTACCAGCGGTCGCCGCCGCCACGTTCGCGACGGTCACGGAACCCGCCGCCACCGCCGCCGCCGCGGGGGCCCCGGTCTTCGCGCGGCTTCGGCTGGGACTCGTTGATGCGCAGCTTGCGTCCTTCGAGTTCATAGCCGTTCAGCGCGTCGATCGCCTGCTGCGCTTGGGTGCGGTCGGCCATCTCGACGAAGCCGAAGCCTTTGGAGCGGCCGGTCATGCGGTCGATGACGACACGGGCCGAAGCAACCTCACCATGAGTCGCAAAGAGACCTTTCAGGTCATCATCTGTCGTTGAATACGGAAGGTTGCCAACATAGATGTCCATGCCTGCATTCCTTGTCTGTTCGATGTCTTGCCATGTTGTTACTGATCCGACGGAGACGATTTCCATGGCCCAAACCGTCACCGCGGGCATGACGCATGCCCAGACACGCCAACCTCCTAAGCCGTTTAAGCAACAGGGTTATGGACGCATCCCGTAAAACCAAAAACGCATTTAACAAGATGTTAGAAGAAAACTGTTCTTATCCGCAAGAATAAATTTCAAAACATTTTAAACACGTTTCGACGAATCAGCCGAGGCTCAGCTCAACGAGGGACTCGAAGTGGGCGGTGCGGGGAAACATGTCGAAGAGCTGGACGCGGCGGACGCGGTAGCCGCTCCGCAGCAACACCGCCAAATCGCGGGCCAGCGTGGCCGGGTCGCACGAGACGTAGAACATGCGCGGCGTGCCGCTGGCGGCCAGCGCCCGCGCGACATCGGGCGCGAGCCCGTCGCGCGGCGGATCCACGATGGTGGTGGTGCGGGCCGGGGCCCGGATGAAGGCGCGCAGGTCCGCGGCTTCCTGTCCCAGCACGCGGCACTGGAATTCCGCGGGGAGGCCGAGCGTCTGTGCATTCTGCCGTGCGGCCGCGACGGCCCCCGTCCCCGACTCGATGCCGGACAGGTGCTCGCCGCCTGCTTTCATGCAGGCGAAGCCGAAGATGCCCACCCCGCAGTAGAGGTCGAACAGCTCGGGCGCGCTGCGGTTTTCGGCGAACCACGCCGCGACCGTCCGCACCAAGGCGTTCCCGACGGCGGGATTGACCTGGTAGAACCCGTCGCGCGGGACGCGCAAGGGCCCGACGGGGGACGCTTCGGTGAGAAGTCCGGCGCACGGCGCCGGAGCCTCCTCGCCGTCCGGCCACCAGGCTGTGCCGTCGCAGACCGTGTGGCGAAACGTGACGCGGGTGCCGTCCTTCCACGCTTGGGCCGCAGCGCGCAGGGCTGACAGCGCCTCGTTGATCTCGTCGCAGGCCAAGGGGCATGCCGGCACATCCAGCACGCGGTGCGAGGGCTCCTGGCGGTAGCCGAGGCGCATGCGGCCTTGCTCGCGCTGCACGTGCAAGACGATCTTGTTGCGGTAGTGCAACGGCGCGGGCGAGGCGAAAGGGCTCTCGAAAGGCACGCCGCCGCAGTCGGGCAGGCGCCGGATGAATCCTTCGAGCTGACGCTGCTTGGCGTCGACCTCCGCCGCATAATCGAGGTGGTCGTAGACGCAGCCGGGAACGCGGACCTGCGCGCCGGTCGCCGGATCGGCCACGCGGCAACAGGGGACGATGCGCCGGGAAGACGGTTTGAGGATTTCGAGCATTTCGGCGCGCGCGAAGTTTTTCTTGAGCTGCCTGATGCGGACGCGGACCGTCTCGCCGGGGACGGTTTCCGGGATGAAGATCACCCGGCCGTCGGTTCTCGCGATGCCGTCGCCGCCGTATGCCAGCGTTTCGACGGCGGCGGTGAATGTGTCGCCGGACGTCATGGGGCCACGTCGCCGTACAGGGTTTGCGGCGCGGCCCGGGTGATCCGGACGTGGGTCAACGTGCCGGGCTGTAGACCTGCGACCGGATCGAACACGACGATCTTGTTGCCCGGGGAACGGCCCGCCCAGCGAGACGCGTTGCGAAGGCTGGGGCCTTCGATCAGCACCTCTTGAAGCGTTCCGACGAGACGCTGGTTGGCGGCCACGCCGCGCAGGTCCTGGTCTTCCAGAAGAACCTGGTTGCGCCGCATCTTTTCGTGTTCGGAAACATCGTCCTCCATGTCGGCGGCGGGCGTGCCCGGCCGGGGCGAGTACTTGAAAATGAAGGCGTTGTCGAAATCCGCCGCGTCCATGAGCGAGCGGGTCGCTTCGAAATCGGCTTCGGTCTCGCCGGGGAACCCGACGATGACGTCGCTCGTCAGCGCGAAGTCCGGCATGGCGGTGCGTAGGCGGCCCACGGCGTCGAGATAGTCGGCCCGCGTGTAACCGCGGCGCATGAGGCCCAGGATGCGGTCCGAGCCGGACTGCACGGGAAGGTGCAGGTGATGGCAGATTTGGGGAAGCGACGCCACGGCCCGCACGAGCTGGTCCGTGACGCCCGAGGGATGGCCCGAGGTGAAGCGGATGCGGCTGATGCGGGGGATTGCGGCGACGGCCTCCAGCAGGCGCGCGAAGGGCTCCGTGTAGCCGCCGGGGCTGGACGCGTCCGAAGCGTCCCATACGGTGTTGGTGCGGCCGTAATTCATGACGCTTTGCCCGAGCAGCGTGATTTCGCGGACGCCGTGGAGGGCGAGCGCCTCGATTTCGGCAAGGATCTCTCGGGCCGGCCGGCTGTATTCGGGGCCTCGCACATCCGGCACGATGCAATACGCGCAGCGCCGGTTGCAGCCGAGGAGGACGGTGACAAACGCGGAGAACCCCAAGTCGGAATGGGCGTCGGGGGCGTCCGGGATCTCGTCCGGGCTGGAGATTTCGCAGATTCCGGTTTCGCCGGCGAGGACGCGCGCCGCCATCCGGGGGATCGCACCGCAGCGCCGGGTGCCCACGGAAAAGTCGAGCGCTGGGACGCGCCTGAAGATATCGGAGCCGAGGCGCTGGGCCATGCAGCCCATGAGGCCTACGATGCGTCCGGGACGCTCGCGCTTGGTGGCGCAGAGCAGGCCCAGTTTGCCGAGGGCCTTGTCTTCGGCTTTGCCGCGCACGCTGCAGGAGTTGACCACGATCAGGTCCGCTTCGTCTTCCGTGCCCGCCGGGGTGTGCCCGGCGGCTTGCAGCAGCGCGGAAACCGATTCGGAGTCGCGGACGTTCATTTGGCAACCGTAGGTGTGAAGGATGAAACGCATAGGGCGGCGGGGTCCTGAAGTTTGTTTGCCCGGACTGAGGTCAGGGCCGGGGGGTGGCGGAGGTGTCCGGCGGCGCGGCCAGATCGGACAGGCTGTCTGTGATTTTTTCGAGGATGCTGGCGTACGACCAATCGGGGTTCTCGAGCGATCCGAAGACCTTGAATTCCAGAAGCAAACGGGAGAACGGCAGGGTCACGAAGTGGGTGATCTTCCCCGCGAGCGTCTTCTGCTTGAAGATGTTGGCGCGGATGACGAAATCGAGCTTGTCCGTGACGAGGTTATAGGAGCCTTTGCCCTTCATGCTGAAGATGTCGCCCTCGATCAGCAGATTTTCTGTGGTGAGGACTCCGTCGCGGATTGTGAAGTCCATGGATCCGGCGGACTGGTTCACGAGCGTGGCGATGCCGGGCACGGTGCGCGTGAGATAGTCGGTGAACCCGGCGAACAGTTTCATCCGGTTGATGACCCCGTCTCGAACCTTGACGTGTCCCTCGCCGGAAAGATAGGCGATGGTACGCTTGTGGGTCGGGCCGTCGAGGCGGATGTGGCCGGAGACGAGTCCCGCGCGCGCGTTCGTGACATTAAAGGCCCGCGAAATGTCCTCGAGCGCGACGTCGGACAGCTTGATGTTCGTCGTGAACACGGTGGCGGTGGCCGCGTAGTTCGGGAAAGAGAACGTGATGTCGCCGGCGACCGAGCCCCCGCTTCGGGATGTGCCCGTGACGTTTTCGAAGCGGGCGGTGTAGCCCTTGAGCAAAAAGTCTCCCGTCATGTCTTTCGCGTGAAAGTTCAGGATGGAGCCTTCGCTGAACACAACCTTTCCGGTTAAGTCGTTGGTGATGGTGCTTTCGGTGGACGAGAGCGCGATGGCGCCGCGGGCAGAGACGGACGGCGGGGCGAAGCAGCGTATGCGGTCGAGTTCGCCGTGGTTGAGCACATTGATGATGGTGACGAGCGGCACGGTGTCCATGGTGGTGGCGACGTCGAGTTCGAGGCCTTCGGTCTCTTCGCGGTACACCAGCCGCCCTGTGAGCGGCGCGCCCGCGGTGCTCTTCGCCGTGATCGGGCCCACGACGACGGTGGTGTAGATGTTGGTGCCGTAAATGCCCAGCGAGCCTTTCGCGAACTCCATGGGCACGCCGCGGTAGGCGCAGGGGCCGACGTCGATGTCCAGCATCATGGAGAAGTCGCTGTTGTCCATGTTCACGTCGAAAGTGTATCCCGCGTCGACCGGTCGCGCCAGTTTCGAGAAACAGTTGATCTGGCGGATGGCGCCGCGGGCATGCAGGGCGGTGAACAGCGGCATCAGGTTTTCAGGGAGAGCCTGGCCTTTGGCGTAACCGTTGATGAGCCGCGCGGCGAAATCGACGGTGACGTTTCCCGCCACCGACATGGCGAAGGCTTTGTCCGGCCACAGGATCGCGACATCTGTGACGCGGATACGCTTTTCCGCCAGGTGGACGGTGGCCGTTAGCCGCTCAGCTTTGATGCCGAGGATGTCGGGGGTCTCAAGCGTCAGCGTGAACGGCTGCATGGCCGGGATGGGGGGAATGGCCGGCTCCTTTTTGTCCTGCTTTTCGCGGTTCTTGGGCGGCAGCGCCGGGAAGGCGATGTTCTTGACCGTCACGCCGCGGATGCGCTCGTTCAGGGACAAGTGCGGCTGGAGGGCAATGTCGATGGCGATCTCGTCGGCCGATACCAAGGCTGTGTCGGCGACACGTTTTGGAAACGCTTTGATGTGGTGCAGGCGCAGCCCGCTTCTCAAGCTGAATGTCGCGCGGTCGATGCGGACATGCAGGTCGCCGGATGAAAGCTTGGCCGAGAGGCGCTGGACCAGCGGGGCAGGGATGTCGTTCTCGAGGATATAGAGGGCGACCAGCCCGGCCACGAAAACAATAAGAAAAAGCCAGAAAACGGCTTTCAACAGGAACCCAATGAATTTGAGGATTTTCCACATGACATGAGCGACCGGCACAGCCCAGATCCGTCGGCAGTAAGCCATTAGAATACTTAACAATGGGGGCCGGGGGCAACAGGAAAGACGGCGCTGCGCTTTTCGGCGGATCAAAGGAGCGGCAGGGGGCCGATGGCGGAAAAGGGGACCGGGGCGATCTTGCGCCAGCGGCACTCCTCTTCTGTGGGACCGTCCTCGCGTTCGAAGGCGTACCGCCAGCGCTTCTGGAAAAGCAGCCCGTTGCGGACGACCACGGCCGCGTTGCGGACGGTGGGGGTGCCCTGGGTCGTCACGCTCTCGAAATGGTACATCTCCGCCTTGGGCGTGTAGACGGCGGCATAGCCCGCCTCGCGCAGGCGATAGACGAGGTCGAAATCTTCGAACTGCACGGGATGGAAGGCCTCGTCGAACCCTCCGTGTTTCTGGATGAGCGCGGCCGGGATCAGCAGGCAGGCGCTGATCAGGCACTGCACCGTTTCTTGCCGGCTGAAACGCGGATCGTCGATCGGCTCGCCGCGGCCCCTGAAGCAGACATGGCCCCGCTTCGAGATGCCGACCCCCGCGCACTGGATGGCATGGGGCGCCCAGGGATAGACCATCTTGGCGCCCGCCATGCCGGCGCCGGGGACCGAAACGAGCGCGTCGCGCAATTCCGGCATCCAGCGCCGCGTGCGGGGCGCTATGTCGTTGTCTGCAAAGACCAGATACTCGCCGCGCGCAATCGCGATGGCCCGGTTGCGCGAATAGGAACAGCCGATGTTTCCCGGATTGTGCAGGACGGTGACCGGGACTCCGCACGCCGCGCCGAGGGCGACAAGCTCGGTGTCGCACCATTCGCCGCTGCCGTCGGTGGAACCGTTGTCCACGACAATCAGCTCCCACGGCGCGTCGACGGCGGAATCGGTGAGCAAGGCGGAAAGGCAGCGCCGCGTGCAGTCCAGCTTGTTGTACGAGAGGCTGATCAGCGAATATCTCATCTCAGTTCACCAGCTCGCGGGCCAGGGCGAGGATGTCCGCGAGCGAGGGGATGCAGGCGGCTTCGAGGTTCTTGGCGGAAGGGATCGGGAAGTCCGCGCCGGCGAGGCGCCGGACGGGCTTCTCCAGATAGTCGTGGGCGTTCTCCATGATCTGCGCGGCGATCTCGGCGGAGAAGCCGCCGGTCTTCGGGCCCTCTTCCAGAATCATCACGCGTCCCGTGCGCTTGGCCGATTCCACGACCGTTTCGGTGTCGAGCGGGCTGAGGGTGCGGAGGTCGATGATTTCCGCGTCGATGCCCTCCGCCGCCAGCTTCGAGGCGGCGTGTTGCGCGAGGAGGGCCATGTGCGACCAGGCGACGATGGTCAGGTCGTCGCCTTCGCGCGCGATTTTGGCAAATCCGAAGGGGATCGGCTGCGGCAGCTCGTCGTCGACGTCGAAGCGCTGCGGATAGAGCAGTTTGTGCTCAAGGAAAAGGACGGGGTTGTTGTCGCGGATGGCGGTTTGGAGCAGTCCCGAAGCGTCGGATGCGTTGGAGGGCGCGGCGATCTTGATGCCGGGAACGCAGGCGAAGAGCCGCTCGAGCGATTGCGAGTGGGTCGCGCCGTAGCCGCGTCCGCCGCCGGGCGGCGTGCGGATGACCAGCGGACAGTTCAACCCGTAGATCGGGTGGATTTTGGCTGCCATGTTGACGAGTTGGTCCACCGCAAGGGTGATGAAGTCCATGAACATGATTTCGATCACGGGGCGCTGCCCCGCGACCGCCGCGCCGATGGCGATGCCGGTGAGCGCCTGCTCCGAGATCGGCGTGTCGCGGACGCGCTCCGGGCCGAAGTCCTTGATGAGGCCGCGGGTGACGCCGAACGAGCCGCCGTAAACGCCGATGTCCTCGCCCATCAGGAAAACGGAGGGATCGCGCTGCAGCTCGGCGGCGAGGGTTTCTCGGATGATTTGTGTGAAGGTGATGGTTCTCATGGGAAATGGGCCGTTTTGAAGTTGTTGTTGAGTGGGGCGGCGTCCGTCAGGCGAAGAGATCGTCGCGCAGCGACGCGGGCTCGGGCAGGGGCGAGGTCTCGGCGAAACGGATGGCCTCGTCGATGCGG
>CAZOIS010000157.1:0-9393 GCA_964579865.1 uncultured Lentisphaeraceae bacterium
CCCAACCGCTGCCGTTGTCTCCGACCATGGCCTGGCCGGATAGCCACGGTGGCACGTCCAGTTAGCTAACTGGATGCGCCTCTGCACATTTGGCGGACGGACACACGCGAACGGCTACGGGCCGTTGGTTTTGCCACACCTATGCCACATGGAACGCCGTTCGCGCGCCGATGCCACACGGGCCAATCCGCTGAAACCCGCAGAAAAGAAGAGGCCCCGGCTTACGCCAGGGCCTAAGTCAAACAGGGAGGCTTCACGTCTAGGAGGTATGAATAGGCCGAAAAAGGCCGTTACATGACGCGCATCCCGTACCCGTTAAGCCAGCAGTATCGTTGACTATCCACTAATTTGGCGTCACCATTGGGTCACGCCGTCACACCAGTCTGTGACCCGTACTTGTGACCCAAACGTGACCCAAGTGGAGCTTTTTACTATGGGGCAGGCGCTGACTTCGAAAAGCATTGAGGCAATCAAGCCACCTCAATCCGGCCGCACCGAAATAAAAGACGATACGGCAGTCGGCCTTTGTCTCCGTGTCAGCGCTAACGGTCGGAAAACGTTCACTTTCCTATACAGATTTGCCGGAAAACAGAAACGCATCAACCTGGGGGAATTCCCCGGCCTGTCGCTGGCAGACGCACGACAGCAGGTGAAGGACGGTAAGGCGCTGTTGCGGGATAAAGTGGACCCATACCCCGATAGCGTCGAAGGTGAGGATGCTGCCACCGGGCGCCTACCTGACACGGTATCGAACCTGCTGACTCGCTACGTAAAGGATCACGGTAAGGAGAACAAGGAGCGGACCACCAGAGAAGTTGAGCGCCTGTTCAAGCTCTACATCACACCTGCCCTGGGTGACATATTGGCTCGCGCCGTGACCAGCCGCGATGTGCGGGATATGATTGACGACATTCGCGAGGATAAGCCCGTGCAAGCGAATCGTGTGCTCTCCACCACCAGAGCATTTTTCAATTGGGCCATGGGGCGCGAGATCGTAGCCAGCAACCCAACAGCGCCTATCAAGAAAATTCCTGAAAAAGAGCGCGAGCGCGTCTTAAAGGATGCTGAGTTGAAGGCTGTCTGGCTGGCCTGCGACAAATTGGAATACCCTGCACGTGAAATCGTTCGCATGCTGGCGCTTACAGGCTGTCGCCGCGACGAGGTGCGGTGCATGTGCTGGTCGGAATTCGACGCCGACAAAGGGATTTGGACCGTGCCCGGCGCCAGGACCAAGAACGGCCTGCCACACCCAATTCCGTTGCCGCAGATGGCCCTCGACATTCTTGACGGCGTGCCTCGGTTTGAAGGTGGGGATTTCGTGTTCTCGACCAGCGGTGGGAAAGCCGCCTACGTGAACCTCCAGAAGCCAAAGGCGACCTTGGACACCGTGAGCGAGGTGAAGGACTGGATTCTGCACGACCTTCGCCGCACCGCCGCCAGCGGTATGGGCGAAATCGGCATTAGCGGTGAAACAATTGCTCGGTGCCTGAACCACAGCGAGCGCGCTATTGCAGGTGTGACGGCCCGCTACAATCGTCATGACGCGACCAGGGCAAAGAAGGAGGCGTTTGCGCTATGGGCAGACCACATTAAGGCGCTGGTGGAAACGAAAGGGAAGGTCGCGGCATGAGCCAGGATGCGCCCAAGGCACCAAGCGCCGGCATAGTTGATATCGCGCTGGACAACGGGGATGTCAGACCGCTGGTAGCCGCTCTACGGGCAGGCAAGCCCATGCCTCAGTGGCTAATGAATCGGCTGGCCGACATGCTGGACCCTGATGTAGCCCAGCATCAAAAGCTAGAGCTTGTAACCCACGGTCGTGCCCCTGACCCGTATGCCTTGGTCAAGGAGTGCGAAATCGGACTGGAATTGCACAACGCTATCGTGAATCACGGAAACCAAAAGCGCGCACTCCATGAGATCGAGCAGAGGTTCAGCGTAAAGCGCGCGAAGGCCCTGCAATGCCTTGCCACTTATCGTTTGTCCACGGAAGGTCATGACGAGAATTGATGCGTCAAAGCCAGAGTTGGCGCCGTGTTCGCGCAAAAGATGAAAATTCTTCTTCCGTGGACTCCTGCGGACTAGCGTAACAGCCGATAGCGGAGCAACAATTTCCCCATAAATCGCAACCGATTGAGGGAAGTTATGCGTTATCTCCGTTATGCCGACATTCGCGATATGGGGGTTGTCCGCAACCGTATTGGCCTTAAGCGCTTGGTTGATAATGAGGGTTTTCCCAAGCCTATCAAGTTGACTAAGCAGCAATTTATATATCGCGCCGATGCTGTTGAAGCTTGGCTATCCGGTCGTGAGGCTCAGGCCAGCGAGGTGGTGCATTGATGACCACCGCCCCCAACACCATCCTCGCCAGCGCGCCCCTGGTCGGCGAAATCGTCACAGGCTTTGCCTACGTCGATCTTTCCCCAGACACAGCCGCAGACATCCAAGCCGCCGCCACCCGTATCCGCGCCCGTATCGTCCGTCATACTACAGATATCATCGAAACCGGCGCCGACCTGATGGCGGTCAAAGCGCGACTGAAGCACGGGCAGTTCGGTGAATGGCTGCGCGTCGAGTTCGATATGAGTGAGACAACAGCCCGGAACTACATCCGGGCTGCGGAAGCATTCTACGACGTTTCGGCAACCGTTGCCGTTTTGCCTCCTCGCGCTGTGTACGCCCTCGCATCGCCATCCACCCCGCTGGAATTCCGCGCCAAGGTGGTTGAGCGGTTGGAGGCTGGCGAGTCGGTGGACTCGGAAAACCTGATCAATCAGACCAAGGAAGCCCAGCGCGCGGACAAAGAGGCGCGCATCATCGCCGGCTTGTCAGACGAAGAACGGGCACGGCGCGAGCGGAACGAAAAGGCCAGGGCGCGGAACGCTGCGAAGCGGGAGGAACAGCGGCAGGCCGAAAATGCGGCATGGCGGGAGCGGCAGGAGCAGAGGGCCGCGCAAGCCCAGGAGGTGGCGAAGCTGATTGTGCAGGCACTTGGCGACCGGCGCGAGGAAGTGGCGGCGATGATTGGCGATGTAGACAGCAGTAAGCTTGTAGACGCACTAAAGTTACTGCTGCGTTAGAGCGTGCCCAAAGAAAAACTCCGCCGACGCGAACGCCATCGGTGGGGGTTTCCTCCAATACAACACCGCGACTGGCAGAAGCGGCGCCTTCGCTATATATGCGGATACGGTGACGCGGAGTCAAGGTGGTGGTGTTTTGCTTTGGCGTGACGTCTAGTCAAGTAGTTATGCATTTGACGCATAATAGCTATGACGTGTTTTTGTCTGCTATGGTGTTGCATTATCTGCAACAAGGTGGTAATGTCGGAAATGTAATTGAGAAGAATTCCGAGAGCGGACCGCGCAAGCGTTCCGCTCTTTGTATTAAAGGAGCTAACAACGATGACTGAGATTATAAAACTCGACCCGGCTGACCGGGTGCGGGTGGCTGATGCTGCCATAATGCTTGGCGTGAGCGCTGGCACCATTTGGCGGCGTCTGAAGGCCGGCGCTCTGGTTGGTTACAGCGATGGATACCGGACGTGGCTGGACCGCACCCAGGTAGAGGCGGCTCAATGCACGTTGCGGTCACGGCATGGGGGCGACCATGCGTAGCGCCGCTGTCCGCAAACCCCATCCCGACCACCGGCCCATGACATGGCGTGAACCGATCAAGGTTCAGGCGCCGCGCTTAGGGGCATCCCCTGGCCGCCGTGAGCGGCCATTTTTGTTGGAGTATACGAATGACTGATAATTCCAAAGCCGACTGGATCGCGGAGCTTACCCCGCAAATCCTCGCCCGCATGTCGGATCAGCCCGAGCCAGATGCCAGCGAGGCACAGATGCCTAATGGGCTGTCCGCAATTGAGAAGATGCGCTGGGCACGGGAACACCAACCGCCTGTTGTCGAGTTACAACCTGCGCGCCCAACGGTCGCCGTGGCTGTGACCGTCCCGCCCGATGTCCTTGCCATGAATCCCACAGACCGCATGCGGTGGGTTCGCGGCCAGCAGCGGGCGGGGGAATGAGCATGGACGACATCAATAGCGTCGAACTCGTGTTCGACCGTGACTCGCCGTTCGTCTGCATGCCTGACCATATCCGCTGCAAGGCGGATATTCCGACCCGGCGCCAGCGCGTCGCATACATCGGCATGCACGGCAGCGCAGCTTACCTGAACCTCCCCGATCAGCCGCCAGAACCTGCGAAGCGGGTCCGCGATGATGGTCCGGTTCTGGCGCGGTCGGACCTGAAGACGACGCTGGAGAAGGCCAAGTGGATCGGCGCAAATGGCGAAGACGCTTGGCTGAACCTGCCAGCGGAGCGGGCGGAAGCTGAGTGACCACAGCCACGGCGGCGGGGTTTGCGCCCCGCCTGCTGGTGGATTTTCTCGCTCATTAATTACTGCCGTTATAGCGTCCTTCGCACGCTCGTGGCGGGCAGGATTCGAGTCTCTGTCCCCGAAAAATGGCAGTTTTCCGCCATTTTCTAACAAAAAAGGCCGTCTCCGTTCCCGGAAACAGCCTCAAAAATCATCTCTCACAAATAACTAAAAACTATTTATGCGTTGACTCTATGTCAACACTCCGCACGCACCTGCCCAGTTGCTCGAAAATGGGTCAAAAATTTTTGTTGTCCTAGTCATGTGTGGCAGTATATACGGGCCTAGGCGCGTTGTATATTTGAATCTTCTGCAAATATCTCTCTTGAGATAACGTACTCTGACCAATATCGTCTCCTCATTGGACTTACCCATTGAGGAATACCACGATGAAAGATTTAGCCTCCTCTCTAGTGCGCGCCCTTGACGCCAACGATTTCGATGAGCAAGAGCGCCTGGATCAGCAGATTGCCGAAGCCCCGATCACCTCGACCGACGACATGGCAATCTTCGTCCAGCGCCTCCGGTCTTGGTCGCGCGACCTGGAGTCCGAAAATCCCGCCTCGCACGTCATCCGCGAAGGTCTGGACCGGATTGCGGAAATACTCGCATGCAACCCGACCAAGTATCTGGGCGACTATTACGGCGCCCCGGTCGCTGCGTTCCAGCACTGATATGAGATAGGCACGGCGGCGCCCGGTTATCTCCTTTCCAAAGCCGCCATAACTTAACCCCGCCTCTGACCGCTACAACGCGCCGGGCGGGGTTCTTTTTATCTGTGGCGGATTATGTTATATGATTACACAAGGCTGCGGCGGCGCTGCATGCCCTGGCGTTTGACGCGCGGCCCTGGTAGGGCGGCGAGGTGGGGCGTCGATATAGCCGACCACGGTGTGGTGGGGGTGATAACCGGGGCGCGGATAGGCGTCTGGCCGGTGTTTTCGTGCGCCTGAGCGGAAATGTCAGTGGGCCGCCCCTTGACATTGAGCGTTGTACGTATAACATACAACCATGATCCAGAGCTTCCGCAACAAGGACACTGAGGCGCTATGGATGGGCAAGCGATGCCGCCCGTTCGAAGCTATCCGCCGTCAGGCCGTGCGCAAGCTAGATATGCTCGATGCCGCCGTGGTGCTGGAGGATTTGCGGGTGCCTCCAGGGAACCGCCTGGAGGCGCTGGAGGATGACCGGAAGGGTCAGCACAGTATCCGCATCAACGACCAATGGCGGATATGTTTTGTCTGGAAAGACGATGGAGTCCATGATGTCGAAATTTGCGACTACCATTGAACGGGTCCGCACTCATCCGGGCGAAATGCTCCATGAGGAATTTATGGTTCCGCTTGGGCTTTCCGGCAACCAGCTTGCCCATGCGCTCAAGGTTCCTGCGAACAGGATCAACGATATAGTGGCGGGGCGACGCGCCGTGACAGCGGATACGGCGCTACGGCTGAGCCGCTATTTCGGCACCACGGCGGAATTTTGGCTGAATTTGCAGCAGGCACACGACTTGTCAAAGGTCGTGGTCGAGAGCCTTGCTGCGATTGAGCATGACATACAGCCGCGCCGAGTGGCATAGGCCAGCCCTACATGCTCACCTTGATTGCGGCGACCATTCTCTCCGCTGCTGCCCTGGCTTGCGACTCCACCCTGTACCGAAAACCCCCTCGAAATCGCGTCTTCTAACACCAGCATTTCCGCGCCTCTCGTGGCCCTCCCCTGGGTGTACGGAAAACATTTGTTTTCCGTACACCCATGCGGTACTCTTAGGGCAAGAAATGAGGGGTGCAGAGATGACCAAGCGTGTGGCGATTTACGGCCGTGTCAGTACGGATGGGCAGACCACCGATAACCAAGTGCGCGAGCTTGAGGCGATTGCGGAGCGGATGGGCTGGCAGATCGTAGCGCGCCACATTGACCACGGTATCAGCGGCGCCAAGGGCCGCGACAAGCGCCCTCACTTCGATGCACTGTGTAAGGCCGCTACGCGCCGCCAGTTCGATATGGTCATGGCGTGGTCGGTTGATCGTCTCGGCCGCAGCCTGCAAGACCTGATCGCGTTCATGAACGACCTGAACGCGGTCGGCTGCGACCTCTACCTGCACCAACAAGCATTAGACACATCTACTCCCTCGGGTCGCGCCATGTTCCAGATGTGCGGCGTCTTCGCTGAGTTTGAGCGCGGAATGATCCGTGAGCGCGTCAACGCCGGCCTCGCCCGCGCCAAGGCGCAAGGTAAGGCGCTCGGTAGGCCGAAGACCGATAAGGAAGGATCCATCCGTGCGGCCCTGGCTGAAGGTGGCAAGGGCATTCGCAAGATCGCCAGCGAGTTGGGTGTGGGCGTGAGCGTGGTGCAGCGCATTAAAGCGGAGATGGCGACGGCCTAACCCGCCGCACACATGTTAACCGAGCGGCGTTGCGCCGTAACTGCCACTTTTAAGGGTTCCCAGACGGGACGGACCTGGGGGCACCACCCAACCGGGCTGTGGCCACCTATGCGCGGCAATTTGAGTCCACCAAAGTAGTCGCAATGATTGAGTCCTGGCCCCGAGATGCGGTTGCAAGGGTAGGCTAACGGCCAAATTTTTTTTGAATTTGGCAAAAAGGAGTCTCTTTTACCTAGAGTGCATCAAAGTCTTCCGCGTCTTTCAATTTTTCAATTTCAGCCAGGGCATCGTACCATTGCGGCCCTTCGAAGGTAATTTGGACGTATCCAGCGCCGCGATCTAGTCCAAGCAATTCAAGAACTATAAATTTCATTCCGCCTCGATCTGGCCAGAATGACACCCACTTTCCACATCCATCATAAGCGAGGCACTGATAGAATTCATCGGCCTCTGTATAGACGTCGCATCCAGAATATTCATACGAATTTTCTGGAAGACCGTATTTTCGCGAAAGCATGTCCTTCAGTCTTGCGTACTTGGACTTCCCATTACTTCCGAGTGCATCATTGTCCGTCTGACATCCGCTCCAAATCAATTTTTGAAGTCCGAATATATCGTCAATAATTGCGGTTATTGTTTGAGTTTCGGATAGCGGCCTGGGGGCGCTGCCAAGTTTTACAAAAGACAGGCGACCATCCTTGTTTGTCGCCTGTGCTTGCTGCTGTGCAATTGTGTCGCCAACCAGTTGCTCTCCCCAGCGAAATCCCATCGGCGCTTCCATGAAAATATCCTTTCCATTCTGAGGTTGGCTGAGTGAGCTATTATTGTAGATTCATGGTTGCGCTGGCAACGTATGGCAAACGGATAGGGCGACCGGGATTGACGCGGGTGTATGATCGGCTGACGCGAGCACAACCGCTCTCACCGGCAGAGGCACGCCATGCACCTAATCCCCGGACTAATCGCCGCGTGCTTTGAACTCATGCTGTGCTCTCTTATCCTGAGCGCAGTTTTTGGAGGGTGATTGCCTCATGCGCCGCTGGAGTCCCCGTGCCACCATCCGCTTGCTGACTAGTCCAGCATTTTGGCTGTTGCTCGGCATTGGCTGGATTATGAGCAAGTGCGGTGGTGGGAATTAGCTAATGACCAGAATTGATGAAATCCGTGACCGCTTATTCATGGCGAATGAATCGCGCAATCCAAGCAACACCGACCGGCCGCCAGAAGATGAGTCGCTGTGGCACTTGACGGACGCTGAAGTTGAATTGTGGTCAACGGCAAAAGGGACAGGCGGCGATATCGCGTACCTGCTTCAGCGCATATGGGAACTGGAGTCCGAGAGGGATCGCGCCCTCATGGCTGTGTACGATGCCAAAGATCGCGGTGTTCTCCCAAGTTGGCTGCGAAAGCACGCATTCGTTATCGAGGCCGCGAAGAGGTTGGCCAGGGGCGAGTGATGGCACATCTCACCGCGATCCCGGCGGCCATGGACACTCCACGCCACCCCACCTTCCCATGCTGTCCCCAGCCGCCCGCCAGCGGGGACAGCAGCCAGCGTAGCCCTCGCAGGCTCAGCGCAAGGAATGGCGGAATCCTGCGATATACCTAATTATGCGTATGCGCTGAGACGCCGATTCCATTGACAGAGTGGACGGACCATCAAATCTAGTCACCCTGTCCCCACCGGGCGGCAATGCCCTTCCGCGCCGCTGCGGCGCCGGCTGGCTGGCGTTAGCTGGGTGGGAGGTCGAGGGTGATGGGACGTGCTACAGGCTTCCTCGCGCGGCCTGCGTAACCCTTATGGATGTTCCGTAACACCCATAGGCAGTGCCACTGTGACCCAAAATGTGACCCATAAGCCAGCATGCGGACCATGGTCCGGCAGCACCTCTTTGGCTAATGTCTTGATTTTTCACGCAAAAAAGAAGCCCCGGCTTTCACCGGGGCTAAGTCAAACAGGGAGGCTTCACGTCTAGGAGACGTAGGGTCACAAGACCCCAAAAACCCAGGAACGTATCCTGGGGGTGGCAAGGCGGACCTTGCCAGAACATTTCGCGGTCGCGAAAACGACCTCACGCGATCTATGTACGGCAGGAAGCCTTCCGCAACCATGTGAAAAAGCGCGGGCTTGGCATGCGGTGCGTGCATAACAAAATTGTAAACGAAGGCGTCGCCGCTCAAACCAAGTGTCTGTGGCGGTTTCGTGCCGTTCTGGGGGATAAGCGTGCCCCCTGGAGAGGGGATTTGCTTGCCGCGCTCAGGATATATTAGAGAGATTCTTGAATTTTATGCAGCCGGAAGTCGCGGAACTCCGTGATGAGCTTGGAGTGGCGCAGTTCCTCTGGATAGACGAAATAGGTGTCGAGCTTAGGTCCCTTCAGTTCGGGCAGCACGTGCACCAGATTGTCTGCTTCGGTGGTCATGTAATCGGGCAGGGCGGCGACGCCCAGGCCGGATTTCACCGCGCGGTAGATGCCGTAGATGTTGTTGACCTCGAGCACCGGCTTGCGCGGCCGCGACGGGCTGGACCCGGCTTCCAGAAGCCAGTTGACGTTGGCCACCGGCGGCGAGACGCGGGCGTCGTCGCAGTAGTCCAAGACTTGGTTGCTGTCCAAATCCTCGGTCG
>CAZOIS010000158.1:0-9309 GCA_964579865.1 uncultured Lentisphaeraceae bacterium
TAGCGGGCGTAGAGGTCCATGTCCGTGGCGGCGAAAAAGAGCTGCCGCAGCATGGCGGTGGCGGCCCGGTAATTCTTGGCGGCCACGATCTTGTCGAACAGCGCGTCGGGCAAGGTCGCGCCGGTTTCGGCGTGGCGGCTCAAACCCTTGAGCGTGCCGCGGTCGTAGCACCAGTTCTCCATGAACTGGCTGGCGATTTCGATCGCGTCCCATTCGATGCCGTTGACGCCGGAGGCGTCGGGTTCATCGACGGTGGTGAGCATGTGCTGGAGCGCGTGGCCGAATTCGTGGAAGAGGGTGTTGACCTCCTGGAACCGCATCACGGGCGGGGCGTTGCCCACGGGCGCGCTCTGGTTGCAGACCAGCAGCGCCATGGGAAGCTGCAGCGAGCCGTCCGGCCGGCGGTCGCGCGTCCGGAAATCGTTCATCCACGCGCCGCCGCTTTTCGTTTCCGGCCGGCTGTAGGGGTCGAGGAAGAAACAGGCGAGCGGGGTGCCGTTCTGATCGGCGACGCGGAAGAAGCGCACGTCAGGGTGCCACGTGGGCGCCTCGCCGTCGGCGGGCGTGATGGCGATGCCGAACAGGCGCTCGGCGAGGCTGAAGAGGCCCTCCAGCACGCGCGGGAAAAGAAAATAGCGGCTCAGCTCCTCGTCGCTGTAGTCGTACAGGTGTTCGCGTTGCCGCTCCGCCCAGTAGGGGATGTCCCAGGGCTGCAGCGCACCCTCCGTGAAGCCGTTTGCGCGGGCGAAGGCCTGCAGGTCGGCGGCCTCGCGACGGCCCGCATCGCGCGAGGCGTCGGCCAGTCGCGCGACGAGCGTGTCAACGGCCTCTACGGTTTTCGCGGTTTTGTTCGAGAGGCTGAGGGCTGCGAAGTGGGGATAGCCCAGAAGGCCGGCCAGTTCGCGCCGCAGGGCGAGGAGCTGCTCGATCAGCGGCGTGTTGTCCAAGGCGCCGGAGGCGGCCCGCGTGGCGAAGGCGCGGTAAAGGTGCTCGCGCGCGGTGCGGTTCCGGCTGTGCATCATGAAGGGCAGATAGACCGCGGCGTCGAGTGTGATCTTCCAGTGCCCGTGCTCCGGCGTCGCGGGCTCGCCGGCTTCTTTCGCCGCTTGCGCCGTGGCCGCGAGCAGGGCCGGCGGCAGCCCCTCCACCTCCCCGGGCGTGCGGAGGATCAACGAATAGGCTTTGGTCGCGTCGAGCAGATTGTTGCGGAAGGCGGTGGAGAGGCGGGCGAGCTCCATCTGGATGGCGTTGAAGCGCCCCTGTTGCTCCGGGGCCAGCCCGACGCCGGACTGCTCTGCGCTCTGGATGGTTTTCGCGAGAATGCGGCGCTGGACCGGCGTCAGGCAGGGGGCGGCCTGGTCGGCGTCGCGGAGCGCGCGGAACCCGTCGTAGAAGGCGCGGCTTTGCCCCACGCGCAGGGAGAAGGCGACGATGTCGGGCTGGACGGATTCCTGAACGCGGCGCCAAGCCTCGCTGTTCATCACGGAGAGCATGTGAGAGAGGAGGCCCCAAGCGTCGTAGAGCGGATGGCAGGCGTCATGCAGCGGGCGCATCAGCCCGGGCCACGACGGGACGATGTTCCGCTCGAGCGCGTCGACGGCGACGCGCGCCTCCTCAAGCAGCTGCACGAAGGCGGGCGTGGCGTTTTCGGGCGTCATCCGGTCGAAGGCCGGATAGTAGGGGATGTGGTAGAAAGGTGACATAACAAATCAACCGGGGTGGGGCCTCTGTGCAGAGAGGCGGGCGTGCGGACCGTCCAGAGGTCCGGCTCAAGGTGTTTTTGAGGGATCGACGCCGTGCTTGCGGAGTTTCTCGGCGACGGCCGGCTCCGGGGCGAACCGGTAGCTGCGGGTCCAGAAGGCGACGGCCTCGCTTTCGCGGCCTACGGCTTTGAGCGCATCGCCCGCGTGGTCGAGGATGACGGGCTCCTCTTTGTCTCGCTCGGCGGCTTTCAGCAAGTACTGGAGCGCATCGAAGGAGCGGGATTTCTTGAACAGAACCCACCCTTTGGTGTCGAGGTAGGCGGCGTTGTCGGGATCGGCCGAAAGGGCTTCGTTGATCAGCCGGTCAGCCTCGTCGAGGTGCGCGCCCTTTTCGGCCCACATGTAGGCGAGGAAATTTTTGATTTCGTGAGAAGAGGGATGTGCGGCCAGGGCGTCGCGGAAGAGCCGGTCGGCCTCGTCGTAGGCCTTGAGGTTTTCGAGCAAGGCGCCGAGCCAGAGGTAGAACGCCTCGTCGGGGAAGTAACCCGCCCGCATGCGGCGCGCGTAGACGTCTTTAAGCGTGGCGGCGGCCGCGGCGTTGTCGTCGAGCGCCTGTTGCGTGGCGGCCAGGGTCAGCAGCGTGGCGTGGGCGTCGCGCTCCCGCTGCGCCTGGCGGGCGAGCCGGTTGGTGGCGTCGGGCTGGTCGGCCCAGAGCGCGCCGAGCCGCAGAATGGCGGTGTTCACCGTGGGGTTCTCGCGGTAGGCCTGGAGCAGCGTCGCCATCGCGGCGTTGGTCTGACCGAGCTGGAGCCGGCTCTCGGCAGATAGCGTCGTCAGCGCGGCGCGCTCCGCGGCGTTCGTGCGCTGGGACATCGCGAGGCCGATGCAAGCGAGCGCGCGCTCGGGATATTTGCCCTCGCGGGTGTAGTGGATCGCCCACTGGACCGGAAGCGCCATGCTGAGCTTGTCGTGAAACCGGTCGTGTTGCCCGCGGATGACATCCAGGGCCCGCTTGACTTGATCGGACTGGAAGTAGAGCCTGGCCAGCGCCTGGGCGAGCTCGCGCTCCTCGGGCTGGCGCTCCAGCAGGATCGCGCAGTGGCGGGCCGCGGCGGCGGGGCGTCCGCCGGCATCGGCCATGCGGGCGGCTTCGAAACGCATCTCCGTGTCGTCCGGGTGGCGGAGCAGATAGCTTTCCAGCGCGTCCAGCGCCTCGCCGTAACGCTCGCGGTCCGCAAGGCAGCTGATCAGCGCCGCGAGCGGTTTTCGGCCGTCGGGGTCGAGCTGCACGGCTTGGCGGAAGACCTCGCATGCGGCGGCCTTAGCGGCGTTGGTGTCGCTTCCCTCGCCGCTCTCAAGCAAAAGACCCTGGGAATAGAGCGCAAGGGCTCCAGCCTGACGCGCCTCGGCGTCGGAAAGGGAGAATGTGGAAACGTTTCCGTCGGCGCGCGGAAATACGCATCCCGAAAGCAGCGCCGCAAAAAAAGAAAACGACAAAACAGAACAAATCCCGACCGGTCGGAACTTAACTTCTGACCCCATCGGTTTCATCCTGTCTCTCCTGCTGGTGACGAGGACCGGCCCTGCATCCGCAAGGAAACAGGACCGGAATTCCAAAAAGGAGCTGTCCCGCAAGTGTCGTTTCCAAACCCGCTTGCGGGACAGTCGCAACGCCCGTGCGAGCTTACTTGTTCTTGTGGCGCTGAGCCTTCAGGCGTTTACGGTACTTATGCTTGGACATTTTCGCACGGCGTTTTTTCTTGATGGAACCCACGTTCATTCTCCTGGAAGTGGCATGCCTGTCCGACGTTGGACGGTCATGCTTGTTTTGTTCAAAAGATGACTTTGTTCAACGGCAATTCGATGATGCCCGTCGCGCCGGCGGCGCGCAGAGGCGGGACGATGTCGCGCACGATCTTCTCTTCGACCACGGACTCGACGGCGAACCACGCTTCGTCGTTCAGCTTGTTGACCGTCGGGGCGTGCAGCGAGGGAAGGATTTCGGAGACGGCGTCGAGTTTGTCGGCGGGCACGTTGAGCTTGATCAGCACGCGCGATTCGGCGGCGAGCGCGCCCTGCAGCAACAGCGCGAGCTGCTCGACCTTGGCGCGCTTCGCGGGGTTCTCCCACGTCTTCTTGTTGACGATGAGGCGCGTGGTGGAGGTGAGGACCGTGTCCACGATGCGCAGGTTGTTGGCCCGCAGCGACGAGCCGGTCTCGGTCAATTCGACGATGGCGTCAACCAGCTCCGGGGCCTTCACCTCGGTGGCGCCCCACGAGAACTCGACTTCGGCTTCCACGCCGTGCTGGGCGAGGTAACGGCGGGTGAGCCCGACCGCCTCGGTGGCGACACGTTTGCCCTGCAGGTCTTTCACGCTCTGGATCGCAGAGTCATTCGGCACCGCGAGCACCCAGCGTACGGGGCGCGAGGTGGCTTTGGAGTAACACATCTCGCAGACTTCCAGAACGTCGGAGTTGTTTTCGTAGATCCAGTCGTAACCGGTGATGCCCGCGTCGAGCAAGCCGAGTTCGACGTAACGCGAAATCTCCTGCGGCCGGATGAGACGGCATTGCAGCTCGGGGTCGTCCACGCTCGGCACATACGAGCGCGATCCCGCCTGCACGCTGAATCCGGCCTTCTTCATCATGTTGAAGGTCGCTTCCTGCAAACTTCCTTTGGGCAAACCCAGAATCACCGGCATAATTTTCACCTTGTTTCGCTACGGCTACGGTTGAAAAAGATCATTTATAATATCTGATTCGGAACGCGGTGGCAAGGGGTGTGACATTTTTTTTGGGCGAGACCGTGAAAAAAGGTTACCGCTCTCCGGCATATCCCATCTGCTGCAGCAGCCAGAAATTTTTCATCCACTCTTTTTCGACTTTGACCCACAGTTCGACGCTGACTTTCACTCCGAAGATGTCGGAGAGCTCCGGCTCCGCGCACTGCCTGACGTATTTGAGGGTCCTTCCTTTCGGGCCGATCACGATCCCCTTCTGAGAGGCGCGGTTGACGTAGATCGTGGCCGAGACGGTCCAGGCGGTGTCGGTTTCGTCGATTTTTTCCACTTTGACGCCGAGCTCATGCGGCAGTTCGTCGTGCAGCCGGGCGAGGAACTTCTCGCGGATCACGTCCGCGATCGCCAGTTTTCGAGGGTAGTCGGTGACGATGTCTTCGGGAAAGAGATACGTGTCAGAGGGCTGGGCGAGCCGGTAGAGCAAGTCTACCAGATCCACCGCGCCAGCGGGGTGGATGGCCGACGTCTTCGTCCACGTGACGTCGCGCCGGCATTGCTTTTCGGACTGAATGGATTGCCACAACTCTTTGAAGGCCGCCTCGTAGAAAGGCGACTGGTCGCTCTTGTTGAGCGCGAATACCACCGGCTGTTCGGCGTTGAGCGCGCGGCGCATCCAGCCGTCGTCCTCGAGGTGCGGGCGGCTGCTGGCGTCGAATACCACGAGCAGAATGTCCACGCCCGCCGAGGCCTGCCGCGCCATGCGGTTCATCAGCGTGCCGAGCGTGCTTTCCGATTTGTGGAGGCCGGGCGTATCGATGAAAACGAGCTGGCCCTTGCCCTCGGTCAGAATGCCTCGGATCGTGTTGCGCGTTGTCTGCACCACCGGGCTGACGATGCTGACCTTTTCGCCCACCATGCGGTTGAGCAGTGTGGATTTTCCCGAGTTGGTGCGGCCGACGATGCCGACTACGGCGCAGCGTTTGGAAGGTGTGTCGGTCAAATCGCTCATGGAACCGCTCCGCAGTTGTTGTTGCCGTTTGTGCCGCCGCCGAAGTAGAGCGTCTGCCCGGTGGCGTCCAGCACCGCCCGCCACAGGTCGCTGTTGAGGTTGACCTTCTGGCGCTCGATCGTCGCAAGCTTGATCGGCACCAGCGTATACCAGTCGTCCTGGTTGCCGACAACGCAGTTGGTCCTTCCGGCCATGGCGGCGTGGACGGCGTTCCGGGCCAGCATGTAGCAGCGGATCGCGTCCGTGCCCTTGGCGGGCACGCTGCGGATCGTGTAGCTTGGATCGAAATACTTGACCGACGCCTCGCGGTTCGCCTTTTTGAAATGGTCCGTGATGCGCAGCTTCAGATATTCGCCGATGTCCTTTTTCAAGACGTTGCCGGACGCGTCCTTGTGCTCGGGCTGGCCCGCGATGTGGCGTTGCCCCGCGCCTTCCGCGACGACGATCACGGCGTGGTCTTTGAACCGGTCAAACCGGTAGGAGAGCGCGGACAGCAAGCCGTGGGGCCCGTCCATTTCGAAGTCCAGCTCCGGGATCAGACAAAAGTTCACGACCGGATTCGCCAGCGTGGCGTAGGCGGCGATGAAGCCCGAGTCGCGGCCCATGAGCTTGACGAGCCCGATGCCGTTGAAGGTGCCCTTGGCTTCGGTGTGGGCGGCCTGGATGATCTGCGTGGCTTCGGCGACGGCCGTTTCGAAGCCGAAACTGCGGCCCACGAAGTGCAGGTCGTTGTCGATGGTCTTCGGGATGCCGATGACGCTGATCGCGAGCTTGCGCCGCTTGCATTCGTCGGCGACATCGCGCGCGCACCTCAGCGAGCCGTCGCCCCCGATACAGAACAGGAGGTTGATGTTCATGCGGGCGAGCGTGTCGACGATTTCGCCGGTGTCCTGCTGCCCGCGCGAGGAGCCGAGCATCGTGCCGCCGTGCTCGTGGATGGTGTCGACGTTGTCTGTGTCCAGCATGATCGGCTTGTAGCCGTAGCGGGGAATCAGCCCTGCATAGCCGTAGCGGATGCCGTAGATGTTCTTGATCCCGTAGTCGAACATGAGGATCTCGACCAGCCCTTTGATGACGTGGTTCAGGCCCGGGCAGAGCCCTCCCGCGGTCACGATGCCGACGCGGCTCCAGGACGGGTCGTGGAAGATTTTCTGGTGCGGCCCGGCGCGCTCGAAGGACGGCGTGACGCCGAGGTGTTCGGTGGCCCGCTGGAGGTTCTTGACGTTTTCTGTGACGAGGATCCGCTCGTCGTCGTCGATGAAGTCGCGGTTGCGGATCGGAGATTCGATTTTGCATTCGCCCAAAGTCTCGACGTTGAGCGTGAACTCTTTGGGATTGGATATGATTTTCTCGATGAAGGACATCTCGCTCCGCCTTTCTCTTGCGAATGCGTGAGAAGTATACGGTGATTCTTTGAGGAGGTCAATTGACACATGCCGAATTATTTGGTTAACTACTACGACTTTTCGCGCTTTTGGACCATAGCTCAGTTGGTAGAGCACGACACTTTTAATGTTGGGGTCGCGGGTTCGAATCCCGCTGGTCCAACCATTTTCGCGAAACAAGGCCAGCCGCCGGAGCATCAGTTCCGGCGGTTTTTTGTTGCCCGGTGCCCGGCCGCCTTGCCCGGTTGACGCGGTTTGCTGCAAAGAGTACAATCCCGCCCTTTTTGCGCCAGGGACTCGATTCCGGCGGCGCGTTGTGTGGCGTGTGAATGAAATACGTAATCGGCGGTTGAAGAAAAGCGTTGTGCTGGTCAACGGAAAGGGCTGTCATGCAATTAACGAACCATCTCGAGCCCGGTCAGATTCTGGTCGGTTGTGAAGAGACGGACAAACAGCGCCTGCTGGAGCGCATGGTCGACGTACTGTCGGCATCGCGTGTTCAGCGGCTGAATCCGCAAATCAGCAAAGCGTGCTTGCGCGCTGCGATTTTCGGACGGGAGGCGCAGCGCCCGACGGTGATGGGAAACGGGCTGGCCTTCCCACACGCTCGCATCAAGGGCTTCAACGGGATCGGCATGGCGCTGGCGATTCTCAAACGGCCGATCTGTTTCGGCCCGGGGCAAGACGTCTCGGTCGTCTGCATGATCGTGGTGCCGCAGGAAGCGCCGATGGTGACGCTGAAAGTCATGGCGCGCGTAGCGCAGTTCTTCAGGAACGAAGAGATCCGGGCCGACCTGATTGCCGCGAAGAGCAGCGAATCGGTTCTGGCGCTGTTCTCTTCGGGAGATCTGTCGTTGGATATCCCGGTGACGGCGCGCGACATCATGGTGCCTCCGGGGCCGCGCGTCGCGCTCAAAATGCCGCTGCGCGAGGTGACGTCCCTCATGCATGCGGAGCGGCTGGATGTGGTCGCGGTGGTCGGCGCGGCGGGCGAGTTGGCCGGGGAGATCACCAGCGACAGCCTTTTCCAGTTCGGCCTGCCGGAGTTTTTTCAGCATCTCAAGAGCGTGAGCTTCATCAGCGAATTTGACCCGTTCGAGAAATATTTCGAGCGCGAGGCACACTCGGTGGCCGAACAACTCATGGGCACTGACCTTTGCCGGATGCCGCCCGAGGCGACCCTGCTGGAGATCGTTTTCGCTTTGGCGGTCAAACGCCGCACGCAGGTGTATGTCGTGGAGGCCGGTAACGTGTGGGTCGGCACGGTGGATCGCGCCTCGGTGTTGAACAACGTGCTCAATTGGTAGGTGCCTTATGCTCACTGCGATTCTTGTTTTCATCGTGACCTATGTTCTGATCGCATCGGAGAAGGTCGACAAAACGTTGGCTGCGCTGATGGGGGCGGTCGTGATGATCGTGTCGCGCGCGGTCCCCTATGAGCGCGCGCTCACCGCGATCGACATGAACGTCATCTTCTTGCTTTTGGGCATGATGGTGATCGTCGGCGTGATGGCGCAGACCGGTGTCTTCGAGTGGCTGGCCATTCATCTGGCGCGGCTGGCGCGCGGCAACGGGCTGGTCATCATGTGCCTGTTCCTGCTGATGACGGCGGTCGTCTCGGCTTTTCTGGACAACGTGACGACCATCATCCTCGTGGCCCCGCTGACGATTCTGGTAACCCAGATTCTGGAGATCCCGACCAAGCCGCTGCTGATTCTCGAGGCGATCTTTTCAAATATCGGCGGCACGGCGACGCTGGTGGGTGATCCCCCGAACATTCTGATCGGCGCGAAGGCGCATCTGTCGTTCAACGCGTTCATCTGTAACCTGACGCCCGCGATCCTGGTCGTTCTGGCGGTCAGCCTGGCGCTGGTCGGGCGCCTGTATTATCAGGCCATGCGCTCAAGCGAGGCGGGGCGGGACCGCATCCGGCGCGCCAAGCCGGCGTTGGCGATCCTGCAGCCCATGGAGCTGAGGCGGTCGCTGGTCGTCTTCGGCTTGGTAATCTTGGGCCTCTTCGTGGGCCGTCTGATCAATATTGAGCCGGGGCTGTTGGCCTTGGCCGGCGGCGTCGCGATGGCGCTGGTCAACAAGCGCGAGGCGCACGAGGTGCTCGGGTATGTCGAATGGAACACGATCTTCTTTTTCGTCGGCCTCTTCATGCTGATTTTCGGGCTGGAGCATAACGGTGTGTTCGAGCTGATGGGCGAACAGCTGCTGCACATGACGGGCGGCAACCTGTTGGCGACCGCGCTGGCGATCTTGTGGTTCAGCGCGATCGCCTCGGCGATCGTGGATAACATTCCGCTGGTGATGGCGATGATCCCGCTGGTGCAGAGCATGACGCCGGTTTTCGCGAAGCAGATGGGGCTCGAAGGCCAGGAAGCCGCCGTCGCCCAGCACATTGCGAACCCGCTGTTCTGGTCGCTGGCGCTGGGCGCCTGCCTGGGAGGCAACGGCACGCTCGTCGGCGC
>CAZOIS010000159.1:0-9301 GCA_964579865.1 uncultured Lentisphaeraceae bacterium
GTATCCTTTACGAAAATGATGAGGGTCGAATTGTAACAGAAGCCGCACGCAGGGGGAACTGCTTTCACCGGAATCGGGGGCTCGGGTGAGGCGAGTTTCTTGTCAGGCCGGGGGCCCGCCACGAGACGTCGTGGCGGTTTAAGTTTTCCCGGAACGACGTCGGAATGCCGTTTGACCGTCTGGTTCCCCGCTGTCTTGGCTCGGCACCCGGCCCCAAGCTTCCGTGGCGGGCCATTTGCAAATCTGATACGGGCCGCGAAAAAAAAGGGTCGTCCGTCCGGCATGTCCGTTGATTCATTCGGTTTTTGGCCGGTGTCCGGAGCCGAATCGCACTGTTTTCCGCTTTCTTGCTTCACGCGCGGATACTGGCATTTCTAATGCTTCTAACAGAATGTGGCCAATGAGACAAATAATCCGGTTCTTCTGCGCACGGTGAAGCGTCCGCCGGTCATGGATCAAAAAGATCCCGCCAAGACCGGAATCATATTCGAGTGTTTGGTTGAGACCAATTGTCCGTACTGTAACGCGGTTGTGCCGTTGACGAATTCCGAGGCTCTTTCAAGCCTGCCGTGTCCGGCGTGCGGCGGTAAGATTTTTGTTCCCGGGAGGGTCGGCGGGTTCCTTCTGCACGCCCACATCGGCGAAGGGGAGATGGGGGCGATTTATCGCGCGACCGACGAGACGCTGAGGCGGGAGGTGGCGGTCAAGCTGGTCCGGGGCTGTCACGCCGATGATCCGCAATTCCGCGAACGCCTGCTCCGCGAAGCCTGTGCGGCGGGGAAAGTGAACCATCCCCGTGTGGCTCAGGTGTATGCGCTCAACTTTTCGAACGGCCATCCCTATCTGGTCATGGAACTGGTGACGGGACAGGATTTCGCGCAGCGGATGAAGCGCGATGGCCGGATCGACGAGCGCACCGTTTTGCGCATGGCGCTGGACGTGGCCGACGGGCTGACGGCACTCAACCGCGAAGGGTTGGTCCACGGCGATATCAAGCCGGGAAACATCGTGCTTGACCGGGACGGGAATGCCAAGCTGGTTGATTTCGGGCTTTCCGGGATGACGCGTCGCGACGGCCAAGGCGCCATTGTGGGCACGCCGGACTATATTGCCCCGGAACTGCTTCGGGGCGCTGCGGATTCCCACCGCAGCGACCTCTACAGCCTGGGGACCACGCTCTACTACCTGCTCTCCGGACGCCTTCCGCACGACGGCGCGACCCCGGCGGACGTCTTGAAGGCGCGGATGGTTCTGCAGCCCGCCCCGCTTTCAAAATACGCGCGGCAGGTCTCGGTTCCCACGCGGAAGCTGGTCATGCGGATGATCGAGTCCGTCCCCGAGAAACGGTATCCGAACAGCGAGGCGGTCGCCGCGGACATCCGGGAAGCCCTGGCGCGGTTGGACGACGTCTTGCCCGAGACCTCCGGCGCGGCGAGGTCGGCGCGCCGCGTTTTTGAGCGTCTGGGTTCTTGTTTTCCCCGGCGGACGCATCCGGTGGCGCCGCGATCGTGGCAACTCGCCGTCGGGTCGTTTCTTGTCGTCGTTCTGGTCGCGGGGGGCGCGTTTTTGTTCGCGCGTCACGACCGCTCTTTTGACCGGGCCTTGCTGGTTTTTCAGCGCGGGGTTGCGAGCCTTGTCAAGAAGGGACTCGCGCCGGTTGGCCAGCCCCGCGCTCCCGATGTAGCCCGGGAGGTGACCGGCCATGTCACGTCTGCGCCTCAACCCGTGGCTCCGTCAGAATCCGCCGTCTCGGCCCAAGAGCTTGGCCTTCCCGAATCCTCGCTGAGTTGGAACAGCCTGAATCTGGGTGAACACACGCAGGGTGGAAGTTCGATGCAAATGGGCGGCGTGATGATCGTCCAAGGCATGGGCACGGATATGTGGCAGGGAAAAGACAGTTGCCGTTACGTCTGGACGCGGGCCTCCGGCGACTACGCGTTTTCGGCGCACGTCAAGGTGATCGCCGACAACGACAGGCTCGCCACCACCGGCCTGCTGATCAAAGGATCCGACCCTGCCGCGGGCCCCGGCGTGCTGTTCGGGGCTTTAGGCAACGGCGAGCTCTTCCTTCAGGTCCGGCAACCGGACAGCCGGACGATCGTGGTCGTCAAACGCTCTGAGCGACCGGCCGAGTTTCCGGGGTATCTCAAGATCGTCCGTCGCGGCAAGACGTTCGAGGCTCTCGTGTCCGCCGACGGCCTCGCCTGGGGCACGTTCGCGACGTGTCGGCTGGATTTGCCCGACGTCAACAGTGTCGGTTTTTCCGTTTCCGCGCAAGTTCCCAACACGCTCGCTACGGCCAAATTCGCCCATATCCGGCTGCAGAGCCTGCGCTAGGCGCGAGGCGTGTCTGGGCCGGCGTTTGCGGGGCCGGCCGCGGCGCGTGGAGCGGAGGCCTCTCAGCCGAAGGCCGACTCCAGCTTGTCCAGCATCGCTTTCTCCTCTGCGGACATTTTGCCGAAGCACAGAAGCCCGCCGGCGGACTTGGCGATCAGCCGCGCGTCGGACAACACTTCGTTTTTCAGCGCCAGCCGTTCGGGGTCGCTCAGTTGGCTTTTCAGCGCTTGGATGTAGTGGACCCACGCATCGAATAAGACCGGATCGGGTTTGCGGCTGAGCCAGACGTCGAGGATTTCGGGGGTCACGTTCTTGTTCCGCAAACCTGCTTTTTCGGCGTATTTGACCAGCAGGTGACGCTCTTCGTCTTGCATTTCTCCGTCAGCCCAGGCGATTTCGACCAGGGGGATCGCGAAAAGTGTGGCCAAGGTTCCCGGCCGGATGCCGAGGGCGATCAGTTTTTCCAGAACCGCGTCATTCGTGATACCGGAGACACGGGCCAGATTCTCTTTGGTCTCCAGCATGTCCGCCAGTTTCTTTTTTTCTTCGAGGAGGCGCCGCTCCTGCTCATGGAAGAACAGGTCTTCCATCGATTTTCCTAGTCTGCTGTCCAACATGGATCTGTCCTTCCAAGGGATTGAGGGTGCGAATTATGCCGAAACCGCGGGGGAGGGTCAAGGCGGTCACGGCGGAAAAAGCGGGCGCATGAGCGACGGCCCCACGCCGGCGGCTCAGGTCGGACGCGGGCGGACGCGCCGGGTCGGGGTCGCTTCGCGCGGGTCTTCGGGCCAGTAGTGTTTGGGGTAGCGGCCCCGGAGATCTTTGCGGACAAGGGTGTAGCCGGTGGCCCAGAAGCTTTCCAGGTCGCGCGTGACCTGCACGGGACGCTGCGCGGGCGAGAGCAGGTGCATCACCACCGGGACGCGGCCGTCCGCCACCTTCGGGGTCTGGACCATGCCGAACACCTCCTGGATCCGCACTTCCAGGTAGGGCGCGTCCTGGTCGTAGCGGATTTGGATGTTGGAGCCGCTCGGTACGGTGAAATGCGTGGGCGCGAGCTTGTCCAGCAGCCGTCGCGAACAGCCGCAGGCGTCGAGCCGGCTCTGAAGCAGGCCCGTCAGGTCGAGCGCCTGCACGTGGCTCCAGCGGGTGATCCCGTCGCAGGCGGGCCCGAGCCACGCGTCGAGATCGGCGAGCAGGGCCTCGTCCGAGAAATCGGGCCAGCCTTGCTCCGGCAACGTGGCGTGCAGAAAACACACGCGGGCCTGGAGGGCGCGTGCGGATTTGCTCCACGGCAATTGTGCGACGCCTTTCTGGCGGATGCCCTCGTAGAGCGCGGCGCGCAGATCGTCCGGATCGGGCGCGGCCTGCCCGCCTTCTTTGACGACGATGGCGCCCAGGCAGATGCGGTTTACGGCCTGGACCGATTCGGTTCGCCGGTCCCACGAGGTGATCGCGCGGCATTCGAACGCCGCTCCGAATGACTCCTCGACCTCTTCACGCGTGAAGGGCGCGGCGAGCCGGATCTTGGCGTCGGTCGTGTCGTCCTGCAGTTCGGCGGCGACCAGCCATTCGGATTGGGCCAGTGGGTCGGCGGTGTCGAGGAGCGCGCCGCGTCCGTTGCGCATGAGATACCGGCCTGAGGTGTCGCGGCGGCGCGCGATGCGGTCGGGGAACGCCCACGCCAGCAGCAGTCCTTCAGAGAGCCGCCGGTCGTCGTTTGCCGGATAGGCGTGGCCCCAGCGGCGGGCGAGCTCCTTGACGCGGTAGGCGAATCCGTCGTGTCCCGTGGCGCCGCCGAGGCGGTCCAGCAGCCGGCGCACGTCGGTTTCGTTGCGGAGCGAGGGCTCGGAGGCGGCTTCGGCCAGGGCGGCCGCCAGCAGGCAGGCGTGCTGGGCGCAACCCTCGTGCGCGGCTTCAAAGATCATATGCGCGAGGCGCGGGTGGATCGGGAGCTTGACCATGGCGCGGCCGCGGGGGGTGATGCAGGGGAAAGGCGGCGGATTGCGGGCTGCGGGCCGCAGCGGCGAGGGGGTGAGCGCGCCGAGTTCCTGCAGCAGGGCGACGGCCTGGCGCCAGGCCGCATCCGGCGGAGGCGTGAACCAGGGTACGCCGTCGCGGGCGGTGGTGCCCCATTCGGCCGTCTGCAATGCCGTGGCGGCGAGGTCGGCGTCGTAGATCTCCGGCAGCGCTTCCGGCGCGAGCTGCTGGTCGGTCACCTCGTCCCAGAGGCGGTAGCAGACCCCGGGGCAGAGGCGTCCCGCGCGGCCGCGGCGCTGGTCGGCGCGGTCGCGGGTGATGCGCAGGGTTTCGAGGCGCGACATGCCGTTGCGCGGCGAGAAGCGGGAGACGCGCATCCAGCCGGTGTCGATCACGACGCGGATGCCTTCGATGGTGAGGGATGTTTCCGCGATGGAGGTGGCGAGCACCACTTTGCGGCGCCCAGGGCCAGGCGGCTCGACGGCGGCGTCCTGTTCCTCTCGCGGCAAGGCCCCGTACAGCGGATGGAGCGAGACGTCGGGCGGCAGCGGCGCGGCCCGCAGGCGTTCGAGCGCGCGGCGGATCTCGCCTTCGCCCGGGAGGAAAACGAGCAGGCTGCCCTCCTCTTCGCGCAAGGCCCGGAGCACCGCGTCGGCGGCTTGCAGCGGCAGGGGCGCGGAAGAGCCGCGCGCGAGCAGGCGTGTCTCCACCGGGTAGAGCCGCGCGTCGGCGGTCAAGATGTCCGCGTCGCCCAGGTGGGCGGCGATGGGCTCGGGGCGGATCGTGGCGGACATGACGAGGAGGCGCAGGTCGGGCCGCAGCGCGCGGCGGGCGTCGAGCGCGAGGGCCAGCCCGGTATCGGCGGCCAGGCTGCGCTCGTGGAACTCGTCGAAGATCACGAGTCCGGTGTCGGCGAGTTCGGGATCGCTCAGCAGCCGTTGGACGAGGAGTCCCTCGGTGAGGATCTCGACGCGGGTGCGGGGGCCGGTCTTGCGGTCGAGCCGGATGTGGTAGCCGATGGATTCGCCGACCGTCTCGCCGCGCTGGCGCGCCATGTAGCCGGCGGCGGCGCGGGCGGCCAGGCGGCGCGGCTCGAGCAGCAGGATCTTGCGGCCCCGCAGCCAGGGCGCGTCGATCAGGTACGGCGCGACACGGGTGGTCTTGCCGGAGCCGGGCGGCGACTGGAGGACGACGGACCGGTTGGCCGCCAGCGCGGCGGCCAGCGCGGGCAGGACGGGGTCAACGGGGAACGAGGGCGAGTGCGGGCACGGGGACACTCATTTTTCCTCTTGCAGCGGGCCGTGTTTCTTCACGTCCTTCATGGGGATCGTCTGGCTGATGCCGGGGGCCGTTTCGATGCGGATGCCTTCCTCGTTCATGAATTCGAGCACGCCCTTGTAGTAGGAGCGCGTGGTGGTGACTTCGTAGTTCGGGATGAACTGGCGCACGAGTTTGAACTGGAGCGTCAGCGTCTCGCCGCGCTTCACCTCGACCTTGCGCTTCTGCGAGGCAAAGCCCTTGCGGAAGATCTCGATCTCGTGCTCGCCTTCCAGAATCTCTTCGAACGCGAAGGGGTCCGAGACCGCGGTGGTGTCGGTGCCGCGCGTGATCGTGATGCCCACCTTCTTGCCGTCGATGAGGACGGTCGAGCCCGAGGGGGCCGTGATGAGCTCGATCCGCCCCGTGATTTTGGCGAGGCGGAACTCTTCGGTGATGGAGGCGCCTTTGCCGAGCGTGACGTCGCGGGCTACGGATTCGTAGCCGGGCTTGTCGACGCGGACGCGGTAGGTGGCTGGCTTTGCGTTGGCCAGGTCGAAGGGCGTCTCGCCTTTGAACTCGTCGTTGATGTAGACCCGCCCGGCCTCCGGGATCGAGACGACGCGGAGGGTTCCGGGCAGGGGCTTGAGTTGCACGTCGACGTTCTGGACCTCGCCCGCGGAGAGCGAGACCTCGCGCGTGTGCGGCTGGAACCCGTCGGCCTGGACGGCCAGCGTGACCGTTCCGCCGGGAATGCGGTCGATCCGGCAGGGCGTGTGCCCGCGGGAGATTCCGTTGACCAGCACCTCCGCGCCGACCGGGTCGGAGGTGAGCGAGATGGTTCCGGAATCCGACATCAGGCTGATCTCCTGCTTGAGCGGCGTGCGGCCGTCGAGGGTGACTTCGACCTCTTTCGTCTGGTACCCCGCCGAGGTGATCGTGAGGCGGTGCGTGCCGCTTTCGAGCGTGGTGACGAGCAGCGGGGTCGTTCCGAGCGAGACGCCCTTCGCCGAGACTTCGCAGTTCGGCGGATCGGCGGTGATCAACAGGATGCCGGTCAACGCCTCGAGGTTGACGGCCGCGGTGCGGCTGACGCCCGCCTCCAGCACCACGGTGTCGAAGGCGTCGCGGCAGCCCGCCTTGACGAGGTGGAGCAGGTGCGGCCCCGGCGCGAGATCCGTGAGCGTCAGCGGCGTGACGCCGCGCTCGGCGTGATCCACCCGCACCGTCGCGCCGGCCGGCTGCGAGGTGATGTCGAGGCGGGTCGTCGGGCCCTTTTCTTTGGCGGCCTGGAGCGTGACGCCGAGGAACAGGAGGGAGAGGATCAGAAAGCGTTTACGTGTCATGGCGGATTACCTTGTTGAGGTGGAAGCGGTCGTTTCAGCGCCGGTTTTTTTTGAGACGGCTCTCCACGTCGATCAGTTTGCGGGTGGCTTCCTTGTGGCGGCTGTCGGCACGGTCGGGGATCAGCTCGCAAAGGATCTTGAGCTCGCGCGCCGCAGCCGGCCAGTCGGAGAGGTTGATCGCGCGGTCGGCCCGGAAGCGCTGCTCCTCGTAGCGCTTGCCGAGTTCGCTTTCGGCGGACTCGAACCCGTCGATGACCGCGGCGTAGAAGTCGGGCTTGGGGTTGACGGTGTCGAGGTAGAAGACGGCTTCCTGATAACTGCGGATCGCCTCGAAGACGTTGCCGTATTTCACCTCGCGCTCATCGAATTTCTTGCGGGCCACCTCCAGCGCGTCCCGCGCGAGGGCGGTGAGTTTGTCGGCGGAGAACTGGATGGCCCAGATGCCGAGCTCGTTCTTGCTGAAGGTCTCCAGCTTTTCGCGCAGGGCCTTGAAGTTTTCGGGCTCCAGCCGGTTCGTCACGCGGCAGGTGTGGGCCTTCTTCCCGATCGCGACGGTGAGCGTCCACTCGTTCAGCGTGTTGGGCTTGGCCGCGAAGCCCGTGTAGGATTTGTCGAGCGAGAAGAAGCCGCTGCCCTCGATGTCGTTGGACAGCTCGGCCAGGCGCTCCGGGTCGATCGTCTTCTCTTTGCGCACGTGGCGGTTTTTGCCGGAGAGGTCGTCGATCTTGACGGCGAGGACGCCGCCGGGTGACAGACTCAGCTCGTAACGGAAAATGTTCGCCGTGCTGGCCTCGATTTTCTCGTAGTAGATCAGGAGCGATTTCTCCGGCGCGATGGCCTGCGGCTTGGCGGCGGGCGTTTCTTTCGCGCGGTTGGCCGGGTCCAGGATCAGGGTTGTGCCGATGATCAGAATCAGGACGGCCGCGAGTGTCCAGATGGCCGGACGCAGGAATTGTTTCCGCGCGTGGGTGGCAGGGGCGTCTTCCTTGCCGAACCCGAGGTCGATCACCACGTCGGAGCTTCCGGCGCTTCCCTCGGCGGGCGGAACCGGCGCGGCGGCCTCGGCCTGCTCCACGCGCAGGATCGTCTGGCCGACTTTCACGAGGTCGCCCGGTGAGAGGCGGAGTTCGTCCACGGCCTTTTCGTTGACGAGCGTCTCGTTCGCGCTGGCCAGGTCGATGACCCAGAGCTCCTCGCCGCGCAACTCGAACCGGCAGTGGCTGCGCGAGAGCAGCAGGTCGTTGATCGCGATGTCGCACTGGCTGGCGCGTCCCAGTTTGAGTCCCGCGGCGGTGACGGGGTAGTGACGGCCCTTGAGCGGGCCGTCGTCGATGACGAGGGTGAAGGGGTTCATGCTCATAGGTTAGAACAGTTGCTCCAGAGTTTGTCGGAGGATCGGGCCGAGCAGGATGATGAAAACCGCCGGAAAGATGAACAGCATCAGCGGGCCGAGCATCTTCACCGGGGCTTCGTTGGCGAGTTTCTCGGCGCGGTCGAACCGGCGCGACCGCATCTGGTCGGACTGGATGCGCAGGATGGCGCCGATGCTGACGCCGAGCTCGTCGGCCTGGATCAGCGCGTGGGTGACGGAGCGCAGGTCGGCCAGGTCGACGCGCTGGGCCATGTTGCGGAGCGCCACGCGGCGGGGAATGCCCACCTGGATTTCGCGGGACATGCGGATGAGCTCTTCGTTGAGCGGGTCGAGCCTGCGGCGTTCGCAGTTGCGCTGGAGCGCGCTCATGAAGTCCATGCCCGCTTCGACCGACAGCGTGAGCAGGTCCAGGACGAACGGCAGGGCGCGCTGGATCGCGGTGTGGCGCGCGGCGAGGACCCGCTTCAGCCAAAGCAGGGGAAAGTAATAGAAGAGCGCGACGCCCAAGAGCAGGGCGAGCTCGAGGTTCTCCGCCAGCGCGGCCTTTGGGCTGACCGCGGCGATCAGCCGCAGCGTCGCGAACCAGAAAGCGCCGCACGCGATGGGCACCAAGAGCTTGAGCGCGGCAAACTCCCGGCCGTTCAGCAGCCCCTCATAGCCCGCCGCCACGAGTTTGCGGTCGGCGGTGTCGCGCGCTTTGGCGAACGCCGGCCGCATGACTATGCCGTCAAGGTTCGGGACGAACGGCAGAAGCAACCGGAAGATCAGCGGCAGCATGCGCTCCTGTTGGCGCCCGTCGGCCAGCGTCACGTAGGTGATCTGCCGGGCGATGTTGATACAATACCACGCCAGGCCCGTCGCGCAGACGGCCCAAGCGGTCATGGTGAGCAGTTTCAAGGTGTCAGTCATCTCAACCTTTGCCTTGGCGAGTCACGGATTCACAGAATGTCAAAAATATATTATGTCAATTGACACGTGAAAGTCACGACCGAAGCGAAAAAATGACGGG
>CAZOIS010000160.1:0-9297 GCA_964579865.1 uncultured Lentisphaeraceae bacterium
CGCGGTCTTGCTTGCCCAGCAGATCGGCGATGTCGATTCGGTTGACCCAGGCTTCAAACAAGTTGTTCTCGGTGTGCCGCTCGCCCGCAGGGTCGGACACGCGCGGGAAGTCGCGGTCCGCCATCGCCGTCATCACCGCCGCCGTCATGCCGCCGGCCGACGAGCCGGTCACCACTTTCAGCAGCACGTCGTGGGACGGCACCGCCGGGTCGCCGCGCTCCTTCGCGGCCTGCCACGCGTCCAGCGCCTGGAAAAGAAAGTCGATCACGCCTGCCTGGTAAGCCCCAGCCGAGACGGCGCCCGCCATCGTCAGCCCGATTTCAAACCGGTCACTGTTCATAAAAAGCCTCCTTCCCGCCCGTTCACTTCTTTCCGGTCAGCTCGTCGGCGGTCTTGACCACCGTCGTCGCCGCGTTGAGCGCTCGCGCCGCGCCCGACTCGCCGCTGGCTTGGATCAGCTTCGGCATCCCGTTGTCGCCGAACTGCAGCACCAGCCCGCCGTCAGCGAACGGCATGGCGCGGTAGTTGACGTCCCACGTGGGCCGATCCGCGTCAATCACCTTGCCGCTCACGCGGTCCGTCAGATCATGGACGCCGACGTAGATCAGCTCGGGAGCCGCGCTGGTTTTGACCCAGTCGCCCGCCTCGTTCTGCGTCCCGGACGGCTCCCCGCCCAGGTAGATATAGACGTCGTACGTGCGGCTCTCCGTCCAGCGGACGCCGCGCGGCGGGTCGGAGGGCCTCACCCGCGTATGGACCAATGTGTTGCAGCAGCCGCCGGCCACAAAGGCCGCCGCGATCATCGAGAATTGCCAAAAGCTTTTCATGGGAACATCCTTTCCTATACGCGTCATTTCCTGGGGACGAGATACACGCCGATTTGGGGGGCTTCAAGATTCCGCGCCTCAGTTTCGGCCGCCTTCACCCCGTCAACCACCATCACAGGGTGCACCGTGCGTTGGGACGGCAGCGTGCCGGTGGGGCTCTCCTTCTCCGCCAGCTGCTTTTCGAGCTCGGCGATCCGCTCGCCCAGCGCGACCAGATTGTCTTTAACCTGCTTGATCTCCTTGCCGTTGGCGGGCTTCGCCTGGGCAAGCTGCTCCATCGTCTGCAACGCCTGCCGGCGCGCGGCGCGCATCACCAGCAGTTCCTGGAGCAGCGGAATACGCACGAGCGTCTGCGCGCACGGCTTCAGCTCCTCCCTCGCCACGCGCAGCTCAGCCAACAGTTTCGGGTCGCCCGGCCGCTTTCCGAGCTCCGTTTTCAGCCCTTCGATCTTGTCCGTCAAACGCGATTTTTCTTTCAACGCGTTGTCATACTCGGCTTGCAGGCCGCCGACGTCCTGTGCGCCTTTAGCCCCGTCGCGAGCCCCCGCCAACGAGGCGGCCTTGGCTGCACCGGTGACGAACGAAGCCAGCGCGGAGACCGTCTCAAGCGTCTGGTCCTCAACGTCGGCGCTCACCGACAGCGTGCCTCCTTTCGCGTCGCGCGTCACGGAGAAATCCGTCTTGGCGAACCAGGTCGGCGAGTTGCGGATCAGGTATCCCCGCTCGTAGTCCGGCCGGGCGACGAGCTCGATCTTCCATTTCACGGCTGACGTCGGCTTGCCCGTCTCGTCCAGCCCCAGTTCGCTCACCACGAAATCCTGGCGCAGCGGATAGTAGGGCACGCCGTCCGCCCTTGCGCAGGGATCTTTCGGCATCTCGGTCACGGACAGGTTACTGCAGCCCGCCGCCGCCATCAGCAGCGGCCAGAGCCTCCGCGTCGTCTGGATCTTCATTGCGTCGTTCCTTTCTGGTTTTGTCACACGAAGGAGAGTTCCAGCCTGGCCGTGTCGTCGGCGGCGCAACACATCGCGGCGGGTTTAGATGCGAACAGCAGCGCCCGGTCGACCGGCGTCATCAGATCTCTGACGCCGTTGTCGGCGACGAACAGGCCGACGGCGCGGCCGCCTGCGTCCACCGCGACGGCGCCGGAGTCGCCCGCCGTCCCCACATCGCTGACCTCGATCTGCCCGGCCAGGTAGCAGCACGTGCCGGGCGAGCCGCCCCAGCCGAAGACGCACTCTTTGACCGCGAAACGGGTGACCGCCCCCGTTCGCTTGCCCGAAGCCGCCCCGATGATCGCGACGGGGTCATTCACCTGGCAAGGGCCGCCGACCCCGCAGACCGTCGGCGGCGCTTCCGCCAGCCGGCTCAGGCATCCGTGCGACGTCACGCGGACAAGCGCGACGTCCGCCCAGTTCTCCACGCCCGGGATGAGCAGGCTGTAGCGGGCGAGCCGGCCGAAGACCGCGCCGCCGCCCGTGCACGTGACGGGCGCGCCCAGCCGCGTCACCCGCCCGAAGTCGGTCGCCACGTGCGAGCAGGTGAGCGCATAGTCCACGCCGTGCTGGCTGCGGACAAAACCGCCGAGCGTGCCCCAGGTCTGACCTCCGGCGACTTGAATCGCCGCGCCGGGCATCGCGGCGGCCGCGGCCGAGAAACGCTTGGGCTTCTGTTCGATGACGTCGGTCGAGAGGAAAAGCGGACGGCCCCCGGGCGACGAGCGCCCCGCCTTGACCTTGCGCGCGATGCGGTATCCGACGGGGATCGTCTTCTGATTTCGGATTTTCTCGCGCACCGCGACCACCAAGGCGAGGCGCCGGGACTCCTCTCCGCGCGCATGTTTGTAGCCAATCCCGACGCTCAACACGTTCGGATCGCGGAAAAAATGATCATTTTCCGCAACGATTCCAGCTAACCATTTCCGGCTGGCGACACTTATAGACGTCATACACAGGCCTCCAGAATCTGCGGAGCAGTATATATCTATATTTTTTCGCCGTCAACCGGGAACCGCCGGGGATGATACATCTTAATATTGATTCAACACGCCGGTAATGCGCTTGACGCCGCGCTCGTCGGCATAGCAGAAGCCGCTGCAGACGAACCGGTTCACCGCGAAGCCGTCGAACCAGCTCGTGCGCGTGTTGTGCGGGACGCTGCCGGCCTTGCGGACGACGGCTTGACCGGCGTTTCTGCGCGCGACACCTCGTTCGACCGCGCCGCCACATTCTGCCGAACTCACCCACCACTAGGGCTTTCGCCCATTTGCCCTTGTCGCACCAAAAAGTCCTGTGCTAATTTGTACAAGACATTGACATGTCCGTCGCAAGACAAGACTCATAAGGGGAGAGACACATGAAGCGCAGGATCGGCACGAAGCGGCTCGGGGAATTCTGTTTTCTGTTGGCGGCCTCGGGGGTGGCGCTGTCGGCCCACGCCGCCGACGGCGTGTGGACCAACACCGCGTCGGGCAACTGGAGCGACACGTCCAAATGGGTCGGCGGCGCGGTCGCCGGCAGCGGCGGCACGGCGACCTTCAAGGCGACCTCCGGCAAGGTCGAGGTCACCAACGACCTCGGCACGGTCACGCTCGGCGGACTGAGCGCCAACACGGACTCGCCGGACGGCAGCACCGCGGCCGAGTGGATCCTCGTCGGCGGCACCCACGAACTGGTCGCCCCGGCCCTCATCCAGACGCGCGCCAGCAGCCTTTCGCTCCGGCCGACGACGCTCGCCGGCAACGCGGACCTGCTGATCACGGGCCTCGGCCGCCTCTTTCTCGGCGACGGCAACCTCTACACGGGGCGCACCATCATCTCGAACGGTAACGTGCGTGTGGCCCGCGACAGCGGCTTCGGCCCCGTGCCAGCCACCCTTCAGGCGGACGCCATCGTCCTCGACAACGGCGGCCTGGAGAACGACGAGAACGCCTTCGTGCTGACGAACGCGGCCACGCGCGGCATCACCGTGACGGCGCGCGGCGGATTCCTCGGCTGCGGCTACACCTCCGCCGGGTTCCTCATCAACGCACCGGTCACCGGCCCCGGGCTGCTCGGCATCAACTTCGAGAACTGCCCCGTGACGCTCAACAATCCGGCGAACGATTATGTCGGCGACACGGTGGTCGGCACAAACGGACCGGGCGCGAACACCGACTGCGCGCCGACGCTCAAGCTCGGGCAGAGCGAGGTCCTCCCGCACGGCGCGGGCAAGGGCGTGCTCCGGGTCGGGACGGACAGCAGCTTCAACAACACGCTGAAGACTTCGACGCTCGATCTGAACGGCCAGACCGAGACCGTCAACGCGCTGCGCTCCGGGCCGCGCGCGCGCCTCACGAGCTCGGTGGCCAACCAGGGCCGGCTCGCCGTCGGCGCGGCGGGCGAGGACAGCGATTTCCGCGGCACGCTCGACGGCGGGGCGACGATCGAAAAGCAGGGCGGCGGCACGCTGCAGCTCTCCGGCGCGACCCTGACGAGCGGCACCGTCGATCTCAAAGGCGGCCTCGCGGTCGCGGCCGGTCCGGGCCTGACAGCGGGCGCCAGCGTCCTGTTCGACGGCGGCGACCTGCGCCTGACGGCACCCGCGGGATTCTATGAATATTACGGCTCGGGCGGCGCCACGCTCGACCCCGGCGCCTCGCTCGCTTTCAGCGGCTGGAAGCTCTGGCCCGAGAAGGGATCCGAGACCGTGGCCGCGAATTTCGTCAACGGACGGCAGTACGTGTACCGCGGCAAGTGGCACCTGCCGGAGTCCGGCGTCTACAGCTTCGCGAAAGGCTTCGACGACAGCGCCGCGCTGACCATCGACGGCACGCTGATCCTGTCCAACACGGTGACGGCCGCGCGCGCGGTCGTGAACGACGTGGCGCTCGCCGCCGGCTGGCACACGGTCGAGCTGCGCGTGGGCGACGCCGCCAGCAACGTCGGCCCCCAGTTCGGCTTCCGCAACGCGATCCTTTTCGACCCACAGAACGGCGGCTTCACCAACGGCGCCGAAGTCGCGCGTGCCCGCGTCTTCACGGACGACGGCGGCACGAATCTGGTAGCTTACGGGCGCGACTGCGTGCTGTCCGCGAAGCTGCTGCTGTCGCAAGACGCGACGCTGACCGTCGGCGAGGAGGCCGGGCGCCTCGTGTTCGGCGGGGTCCTGACGACCAACCGGGTGGCCGACCCCGAACCGGTGCTGACCGTCGAGAACGGCGGCGCGCCGCTGATCTTCGGCTCGGACAGCGGAACCCCGGCGGTGCTGGACGCGGCCGTCAGCAGCGCGGGCGGCATGGTCCTCACCAACCGCGTGTGGCTGCGCCGCGTGCCGAGCGGCACCTACTCCATCGCCGCGGGGGCGGACGTCGCGCTCGACGGCGCGGCCCTGCTGGGCGGCCCCTTGACGCTGACCGGCTATTCGGTGCGCGTGGTGGGCGACGGCTCGGTGGGCGGCGACGGCTCGGTGACGGCCAACGCCGGAACCGCCGTCTGGTTCGACACGATGCGCTTTGCGAACCGCGCGTTGGCGGACAGCCCCGCGACAGCCGCGACATACGCCAACGCCGTGGCGCTGAACGGCGGGACCGCGCGCTTCACCGGCGCGGGAACGATCACGTACAGCGGCGCGCTGACCGGCACGGGCAACGCGGTGAAGAGCGGCACGGGCGACCTGCTGCTGACGGGAAGCGGCTCCTCCTTGAACGGCGAGATCCAAGTCACCGCGGGCCGGCTGCTGCCCGGGGACGAGGCCGCCTTGGGCGGCGCGACCGTGCGTGTCAACGGCGGCCGCCTGTCGACTCCCTCCGGCGCGGACCTGACGCTGTCGGCGACGCCGGTCGTCGCCTCCTCCGGAGGGTTCGAGGTGCCCGCCGGGCGGACGCTCACGCTAGACGGCCAAGTCCGAGGCGAGGGAAGCGCGTCCAAATGGGGCGACGGCCTGCTCGTGCTGGGAGGCGCGGCGATCAACACCAACTTCGACCTGCACGTGCGCGGCGGCCGCGTCGAGCTGAACAAGAGCGGCGCGGCGACCGACTATGCGGTCCGCCATCTGATCGGCATCGCCACCAATCTGACGGTCAAGCTGACCGGTTCCAACGGCAACCAGATCGGCGGCGGCGTGGCGCTGGACGGCGGCGTCCTCGACCTGAACGGACGCGGCGAGAGCATCGGCGCGCTAACCAACACGTTGGCCGGCGGCACGGTGACGAACAGCGCCGCCGCACCCGCCACGCTGACAGCCGGCGAAGGCGGCGTGTCGTCGGCTTTCGACGGCGTGCTGACCGACGGCGCAGGCACGCTGGCGCTGGCCAAAGTCGGGACCGGCGCGCTGAACCTCTCGGTCACGGCTCCGTTGCGGTACAGCGGCGGCACCACGGTCGACGGCGGCACGCTGCGGCTGGTCTTCGGCCAGCCGGAGGCGAGCGGGCTCGTATACCGTCTCGACGCCAGCGACGCCGGCAAGCTGGCGCTCAGCGGCTCCAACGTGACGGCGTGGGCAGATTCGACCACGAACGGCTATCTCTTTTCGCAGAGCGAGACGAACCAGCAGCCGCTCTATGTGCCCGGCGCGTTCAACGGCCTGCCGGCGGTCCGCTTCGGCGCGGCCAGCAGCTCCCGCCTGATCGCGAACAAAGCCGCCTCGGCGCGGACGGTCTTCATCGTCAGCTCCATGGTGAGCTATCAGAACTTGGCCGGCGTGTGGGGCCAGGCGGGTTTCGACAAAGGCATCCGCCACGCCAACAGCACGAGCTGGCGACACACCGGAAACTTCGCCGACGCCAACGACTTCTCCTTTAACGGCGCCATGTTCATCAACGGCGTCGCCGGCTTCTCGTGGGGCAGCGCGCCGGCGCACGTGCTGACCGCGGTCAGCACGGCGAACCAGACCTGGACCAACGCCATCGGCCACTACTGGGGGCCCAACGACGCCAACGGCAAGTCGCGCTATCTCAACGGGTACATCGCCGAAATCCTGGTCTACAACCGCGTGCTGACCACGGGCGAGCAGCAGACGGTCGAAACCTACCTGAAGCACAAGTGGTTCGGCGGCGCGACGATGTCGGCGGCGCAGGCCTTCGCGGTCGCGCGCGGCGCGACGCTGGCGGTCAGCGCGGGCAACCTCACCTTCGCGGCGCTGTCGGGCGCCGGCACGGTGTCGCCCGAAACCGGCAACACCGTCACGCTCGCGGACTGCAACAGCTTCACCGGAGCCGTGGCCGGGACGGGAAGCGTGGCGCTGCGTGTCACGGGCGGCACCGACGTCCGGATCGCGCCCCAGAGCTTCGGCGTAACGCTCCGCAACGACAGTCCGCAGGCGCTGACGGTGCGCGCCGGCACCTCGGCCGAGAGCGTGTTCATCGGCTCGGTGCAGGACGGGTCGAACGCCTTGGGCATCGTCCATTCCGGGACCGGCACGACGTTCTTCGGGGGCACCAACAGCACCTATACGGGCGCGACGGTGATCGAGCAGGGAACCGCGGTCGTCGGGGGCGCGCTCTCGGCCCGGTACGTCCGCTTCGCCCCCGAGGCGACGCGGACGAGCGGCAGCTACGTGAACACGGGATACCAGCTGTCGGAGTTCCGCCTGCTGCTCAACGGCGGCACGGTCGCCTATCCGTCCGGCACGCAGGCCAGCTGCCCGGGAGGCTCGGGCTGGGGCGTCAACGAAGCTCCGGCGCGGGTCATCGACGGCGACGTGAACACCAAGTTCTACATCGGCACGGCCAGCCCGCTCTACCCGGTGGTCATCGCCCTGCCCGAGCCCGTCTCGTTCGACGGCTACAGCTGGTATACGGCCAACGACGCCACGGGGCGCGACCCGGTGGCCTGGAGCGTCGACATCAGCAACGACGGCGTGAACTGGACGCCGGTCAGCCACCTGAGCTTCCTCGACAACCAGAGCGCCGTGACCGAGGCGCGGAATGCGCGCGTCGGCGCGTGGCTCCTCAACGGCTACCTGGCCATGAACGTCTTCTCCGACGCCTCGCCCATAACGGTCGAGGCCGCCGGCACGCTGGCCGTCTCGTCGACGAGCGAAACCGTCGGCCGCCTGAGCGGCACCGGCGCGGTCGTGCTGTACAGCGGGGCGACGCTGGGACTCAACGCCTTCTCCGACGCGGCCTTCTCGGGCGGCATCACGGGAACAGGCACGGTGGTCAAGACCGGCGCGGCGAAACAGACGCTCTCAGGCGCGCTGTCGTTCGCGGGCGAGATCATCGTCGACGAAGGCGTGCTGGACCTGACCGGCGCCACGCTGACGGGCGTGACGAACATCGTCGTCCGCTCCGGCGGGGAGCTGACCGGCGTGGCGACCGTGGCCGGCAGCCTGACGGTGACCTTCGAGGGCGGCGTCTACAGCGCCTCGCTGGCGCTCTCGGGCGCGCTGACGGTGAACGGCGCGGCGACGCTCGGCGTGGCCGAGGGCGCGACCTACCCCTACGCCGCCACGCTCTTCACCTACGCCTCGGCCGACCCGGCCACGCAGAGCGCGCTGCTCGGCGCAGTCAAACCTGCGCCCGTGCCCGCCGGCCTCGCCGCCTTTGTGCGCGTGACCGACACTTCGGCGCGGCTGATCATCTCGCCGGTCGGCACCCTGTTGACCGTGCATTAACGGAGGGCCGGAGATAGATCTGCGCGCGCAGACAAGAGCGTCATGAACGAAAGGCTTTGGCATGATCCGGAAAATTGAATCGCCCACCGTGCTCCGCGCCGCGGGCGACCCGCCCAAAGAGATCCAGGAGTTTTTCGGCGGCGTCAACAGCGGCACCGACGAGGTGAGCGTAGCCCGCATGGTCAGCCCCCCCCGGCTGGAGCGAGCCCGGCCAGACGCCCGTTTTCAACGAGTACACCGTCGTGCTCCGCGGGACGCTCGTCCTGCAATCGGACGAGGGCGAGGTGCGCGTCGAGGCGGGCCAGGCCGTGATCGTCGAAGCCGGCACATGGGTGCGGTACGCCACCCCCGGCGGAGCCGAGTACTTCGCGATTTGCGTGCCCGCCTTCTCGCCGCAGCGCGTGAACCGTGACGCGCCCCCCCTCTTCTGGGCCTGATGGCGCGTGAAGCGGCGGGGGTACGGCGTGCGAGCGCTTGAGCATCATGTGTCGGATGACGGGGCGCGGGCCTGATGCCCGTGCCACCGTTCTGCCCGCCGACAAGCCTCTGGCCGCCCACGCTTGACTTGCCGCCGTCTGTCTGTCAACCTGTTCGCCATGAATACTGCTTTGATCAGCCGCAGGTCCTTTTTTCGGAGCACGCTGGCCGCAGGCGCGGCCGTGGCGCTGAACGCGCGCGCCGCGGACGCGAAAAATCCGCTCCGCCTCGGCGCGCCCGCCTTCGCCAAGACCGATGACCCGGTCGAGCTGGCGCGCTGGCACCGGGCGCAGGGCTACCGCGCGGCCTACTGCCCCAAGCTCGACCTCCAGGACGGCGGCCGCATCAAGGCCGTCGAAAAGGCGTTCGCGGAGGCCGACGTCGTGATCGCCGAGGTCGG
>CAZOIS010000161.1:0-7445 GCA_964579865.1 uncultured Lentisphaeraceae bacterium
GGAGCGTCTCACGCGCCCGCTGATCCTGCGGAGGCGCGCCGCGCCGCGCCGGGCTCCGGCCTTCTTCTGTGCTTTGAGAGCTTCTCATACGTCGTAGAGTAGCAAAAAAATCTGTGTATGCTCAACTGATCGAACACGCGAACATGCGCCCCACGCCTTTCGGACTTGCCCTATATCCTGAATCATGCCACAGCATAAAAATGGTTTTTGAAAGAAAGCGAGCGTCTTATGAAGAAGTTTTTACTGCCCGTGTTTTTCTTTCTCTCGGCCCTGCGCGGTTGGGCCAGATCTCCGCCCCAAAGCGGAGATCTGGGTCGACCCCAGCGACGCGGGCTCGCTGACCACCAACGGCTCCGGCCGCGTGACGGCTGCGCTCAACAAGGGCCGGTGCGGCGGCGCCTGGGTCCCCAACGCCACAGGGCCGACGCTCGGAACGGCTTACACGGCGCTGCGCACGGCGTTCGAATTCCAAGGCGCGCAGGCGCTGAAGCTGCAGACGCTCCGCAACACGGCCGGCGAATCGAACCAGGCGTTGACCGTCTTCACGGTGCTGACCCGCTCGTCCGGACTGGGGGTCTGGTCAGGCGCCTTTGTGTTTGCCCCGTCGCTCGCGTTGCTGACCAACGACGAGGATCTCGTGCGGCAGCGGCTGCTCTACCAGACTGCGGACGGCACACAGCGCGATTACGTTAGCGGAGGCGGCGGATTGATCCAAGCGATCACGCTGCCGGGCGACCCCAAGCTGCCGTATCGGGTCGCCTTGGAAGAAACCCCGAAGTCCTTCCTGCTTTCGACGGAATGGGCCGAAGGGTATAACTGCCCGACGAACGTGTTGTTTGGTGCCACGAAAGCCCGCGAGAGCCGCGGCCTGGAATTCGTCCAGCTGGGCGCCCGCATCACGACGGGATACACGCCCCGCTGTTTCTGGAAGGGAGCGGTCGGCGAATTCCTGGCCTTCAACTGTGAATTGACGCCAGCGGAGAAGAAGGCGGTCACGGACTACCTGCGGATCCGCTGGTTAGGGACCAGTTCCGCAGACCCGAACGCCGTGCCCGAGGTCATCACTGGAACGCAACCGAGCAACATACCCGGCGCATCCCTGACGCTGGAGGCGGGAACCAAGGTTGAACAGACCTGGGAAGCGCAAGCGTTGAAAAATCTCACTATCGGCGAAAACGTCACCTTCGAGCGGAGCGGCACAACCATCGACGCCGATTATACGCTGTTCGGCGTGTCGGGCACCTTGGCCCTACTTCGGCCGCGATACTGAGTCTGCTTTCGCTTCCGGATGGCAATGCCAAACTGTTCACGTATGGAACGGGCAGCGGCACAACGCCCTGGACGATTTCAGGCGAACGGACCCAGACCTGCACGGCAACCGATTCAAGTGCAGACAAGGCCATCTGGCTGATCCTCAACAACGGCACGCTGATGTTTCTGCATTAGTTTTTCGGCAGGTTCCGTTTGGCGGACACCGCGGCCGGACTTATGCCCGAGAACGGTCCGTCATGCCATGCTCAAACAGGAAATAATAATTACGCAAACAGAGGTGGTCACACTCGAACGAACAAGATAAAATGATTTAAAGTTGAATAGTATATTGTGGATCGTATTGCGGAAGGGATTGAACACCATGGTGCAGAAATGTCTGGTTGTTGCGGTTCTGGTCGCGGGCGCGGTTGCACGTTTTGCGAATGCGGTTGATCTTCAGCCGCTTGTCGTCGCACAGGGCGAGTCTCTCTCGATTTCGTCCGCCCAGTCGAACTCCTCAATGACAGTCCACGGCACGTTGACCGTCACATCCGGTCTGTATCTGGCTCCCGGCAGTCACACGCTCGGCCCGGACGCGGGCGACGAGGGCCATCTGATTGTGAACGGCGCATACAATACGGCCCTCGTGGGATCGACGAATGGCAATCAGAACCTCCTCTTCTATATCGGCTCGAACGGCGGTAAGGGCGGGGTGACCGTGTCCGGTCCCACGGAGGTGTGGCCGCAACCTTACGGCTACAATCCCCAGTTCGCGTATCGCTATCTGTTCCTCACGCAGCACGCGAACGCGAAGAGCAGCACGGGCACGAACGACCTCCTCACGCTGAACTCCGGCGGCATCGCCGGATCCCAGAAACTCGAAAACGACAGCACGTCCACCGTCGCTCGAGTCCGTTTCAACGGCGGCCTTTATTACCTTTCCAACCAGTGGGAGGGCAACACGTTATTTGTTTCGGCCTCCGGCGCGAGGATCCTTCTCGAAAGCGTGAACGACCATCCAATCCAGGTTTATAAATATCTGAGCGGCAGTACCCCGTCGTTCAGTTCGGGAGCGGTAGAAACGACCGGTTCGGGCGACGTGGTGCTGTGCGGACGTTACCAGGATTACTACATGCTGTTCAACGCCGTGACGTGGAACCACACGGGCAAGACGCGCCTGACAGACAATTTCTACATGCGCCTCAACGCGAACGAGGCGACGCCCTGCGGCGCGGGCAAGTCGAGCCTCTATCTCCAGTCCTCCGATGCGCGGCTCGACCTGTACGGCAAATCGACTTCCGTAAACGATCTCATAGGCCCCGGCAAGCTCATGAACAACAGTTCGTCCACGGCGACGCTCAAGATGGGTGCCTGGAGCAACGACTGCTACTACAGCGCGAATTGCGTCGGCCCCTATGCGATCAACCTCGTGAAGTCCGGCACCGGCACGCTCACCGTGACAAACGGCGTGCTGCCGAATGTCTCCGTGACCGGCGGCTCGCTCGTCGTGAAGCCCAAGTCGGGCACGGCTTCCTTCACGGCCGGAACCCTCTCGCTGGCCGCCGGCACGGCGCTCGTCGTGGACGGCACGAAACTCCTCGTGAGCGGCTTCACCGACGCGGGCGCGACGGTCACGCTGCTCAACGGCGCGACGATCATCAACACCGTGACGACCTCCTCCGACACGACCACCGACGGCTCCGTGCTCGGCGACACCGGCCTGCTTGTAAAAGCGGGAGCGGGCGCGCTGACGGTCTGCTACGACTCGGCGTTCGGCGCCGATCTGCGCGTCGAAGCCGGCACGCTCCGCTTCTCCGCGTCTGGCACAACGAACCACTGGTTCCGGTTCACGTTCAAGGGCATGAACGCCGGCTCCGGTTTCGAACTCTCGGAAATGATGCTCATGAACAAAAGCGGCGCGCGCGTGGACGGCGGCGGCAGCAACAACGAAACGCTGCGTTTGAGTCCGGTCACCAACGCGCCTGCAGCCGCGGCGCCGGCGGACATGGTGCCGCGATCCGTATGGGCGTCGGACCAAAGCTGGCTTCTGAACGAGCCCGCGGGCGGCTACCGCGACCGTACGCCGTCGTCGCTCTTCGACGGCCAAAGCTGGACGCGTGTGCGGTACAGCACCCTGCCGACGCTGGGCGACTCGGCGAGCTGGAAGAAGTTCGTCGTGCGTCTTCCCTCCGCGGCGGGCGTGACGGCGTCATATAACTTCCGCAACGGCTACAGCGGCGTCAACCATCCGAACCACTGGGCGGTGGAGTCGAGCTCGGACGGCGTCAACTGGACAACCGTGAGCCAGTACTGGTACATCACGCCGCCCTCGGGAGTCCAGCAGTATTACAACAGCGGCGTCCACTACAAGATCAACACCGGCGACGTGGCCGGGGCGGGAGGTTTCAATTCGACGTCCCTCGTGCAGGTCTATTCCGGCGCGACGCTCGACGGCTCGCTCGTCACGGGCGGGCAGGCGATTTCGAAGCTCGCCGTGGACGCGACGGCGGGCGGCGGCACGTTGAAGAACGTGACGTTCGCGGCTGGCGGCGCGCTGTATCTCACGAACCTCCCCGCCGGCACGAAGCTTTCGAACTACGAAATCCCGCTCTCGTTCGACGGCGTGGCGGACACCGTGGCCGTTCGCGCCTGGACGGTTTACGTGGACGGCGTGGCGCGCACGGACGTCCGCCTCGCATTCATCGACGGCAAGCTTGTGATTCCGTCCGCCGGCACGATGATTTCCGTGCACTGATCCGCCGCGGTGGCGGCGATATCAAAACAGGAGACACCCACGATGCGGAAAAAGCCGGTCGGGCTGATGGTGCTGACCGCAACGGCGGTGTTCGCGCTCTCGACGTACGGGGAAATCGACTGGGCCGAAGCGCGCATCATGGGCACCACAGCCGGCGGCAAAATGTTTTATGCGCCGAGCGAGGAGATGAAGTTCACACTGAAGCTGGAGAACGTGAAAGGCGAGTTGCCGTCGGACACGTATTTCATCGACTGGACACGCACGGGCGACGACGGCAAGAAAGGCGGCGGCCGCGTGCCCGCCTCGCTCGCCGAACCGCTCGTCATCCGCACATCGATCGCGCAGCCCGGGTTCGTGAAGATCGAGGCGAACGTGGTGACGAAGGACGGCAAACGCGTGCCGGAGAATCACCGCTGGGAAAAGCGCGTATTCTTTCCAAGGCGGTGCGGGCGTCGAACCGGACAAGCTGGCGGGCGCGACTGAACCGGACGATTTCGACGCGTGGTGGGAAAAGCAGCGCGCGCTCTTGAAGGCGACTCCGCGGGAAGTCCTGGAGAAGGTCCCGATACCCTGCGACAACCCGGACATAGACCTCTATCGGCTTCGACTTACCCCGACGGGCCGGGTTTCGCGCGGCCACGAGTTATCTCTCCGTGCCTAACGGCGGAAATGGCCCTTGGGCCCCCCATGCGGTCGACAAACCGAGGATTACCATATTAATCTATATTATTAATTTTATATCATCATTATATATATCAACATGTTCATTATATCGGACCGGAGACGCCGCCGCCGATACGCCCTTCCCGCAGAATTGTTTTCCGCGCCATCAAAGGCCGGGGGGGTGCGAGGATACGGCTTGCGCCGTCGCCACGGGACCTGTATGATTTCTATGTTTTTACGGGGTCTCTTTGCGAATGGAGGATCAAGAATGTGTCTTTGGGGCCGTCAGTCCCTTTTCATCGCCAGCGTCGCGGCAAGTCTTGGCCTCTCGGGTACATACGTCTCGGCTGACAGTCCATCCGGCAGCGCCGGCGGGGGCGGGGTGTTGACGTGGACAGATTGCATGGCCACGGCCATCGAGCACAACCCCGACATCCGGGCCGCGCAGTTCAATCTCGACAAGGCCTACTCGTCGCTGCGGGCCACAAAAGGAGCGAGATTCCCCTCGGTTTCTCTGGAGTCAAGCTCTTCACAGTCCGACACCGGCGTCACCCAGGGCGGCGCGGCGGGAGCGACCTCGACGTCGCAACAGATGCTGGAGGACGAGACGAGCGTGTCGCTGATCACCAGCTATCAACTGTATTCCGGCGGACGGGTGAGCGCGGAAATCCGCAGCGCGTCCGCGGCGCGGAGACACGCGGGCGCCAGCCTCGACGCGACACGCCACACGATCCTTTGCGACCTCCGGCGCGCATTCACGCGTCTCCTGTACGCGCAAGAGCTCACCCTCCTGTCGGAAAGCATCGCGCGGCAACGCAAGGACAACCTCGACCTGGTCCAGTTGCGGTTCGAAGGCGGCATCGAGCACAAGGGGTCCTACATGCTGAGCAGCGCCCTGAACGAAGAAGCGCTCATGGACATCCGCAAGGCGGGCCGGACGCGGCGCGTCGCGCAACTCGAGCTGGCGCGGCTGATGGGCACCCGCGAACCCGACGGGCTCTGCGTGACGGGAACCCTGCAGACGGCCTGGGACATCGCGTCGACCAATTGGGACGAGCGGGTCAGCGCCCACCCGCTCTGGCGGGCGCAGGACGCGTTGTGCGAGGTGGCCAAGGAGAGCGTCGAGAAATCCAAGAGCAAAATGCGGCCCACGCTCGCGCTCGTCGGCTCATCGTCTGTGTATTCGGAAGAGATGGATCTCGACCAGCACAGATGGAAGCTCGCCCTGGTCTTGTCCCTGCCGGTCTTCACGGGCGGCCAGAACATCAACGAGCTGGCGGCCAGCGAAGCGGGGGCGCGCATGGCCGGCGAAGAGCTGCTCAGCACGCAAACGAAGTTGCGCACGCAGATGGAAAGCGCCCTGCTGCTGTTGATCGACGCCCGCGAACGGGTCGAGGTGCAGCGCACGTTGCTGAAGGCCGTGACCGTCCGGTCGGAAATCGCCCGCCAGCAGTTCAACAGCGGCCTGCTGCGGTTCGAGAACTGGGACCTGATCGAGAACGACGGGATCGCCAAACAGAAACAGATGCTGGACGTGCTCCGCGACGCCATGCTGGCCGACACGGACTTGAGGCAGGCGCTGGGATCGGGGGACTTGCCATGAAGAAAATCATCGTCGCCGTCTTCGTCATCGCCGTGCTGCTGGCGCTCGGCCGTTTTCTGGCGCCGCGGCCGGCGCGCAAACCCGCCTACAAGGACGTGCCCGTCGCTTTGGGCGACGTGAAGGTCGTCATCAGCACGACCGGCGGCGTCGTGCCCCAGAACCGGGTGGAGCTCAAGCCGCCGGTGCCGGGCCGCATCGAAACCATGCACGTCGATGAAGGGCAGATCGTGTCGCAAGGGCAAATTCTGGCGCTGATGAGCTCGACCGAGCGCGCCTGTCTGCTGGACGCCGCCCGCGCGCGCAGCAAAGAGGAGTACGAAAAATGGAAGGCATACTATAGCCCGGTCCCGATCCTCGCGCCGCTCGACGGCCTGATCGTTTCGCGCAATGCCGAACCGGGCCAGACCGTGAACTCCATGCAGGCGGTCCTCGTGCTTTCGGACCGCCTGATCGTCCGTGCGAACGTCGATGAGACGGACATCTCGCGCGTCAGCGTGGGAATGAAAGCGGTCATCAGCCTGGACGCCTATCCCGACACCGTGTTTACCGGCCGGGTCGACACGGTCGCGTTCGAAGCGGTGCTGGTCAACAACGTGACCGTCTACGAGGTGGAGGTGCTGCCGGACGCGCCTCCCTCTTTCATCAAGAGCGGAATGACGGCGAACGTCGACTTCATCGTATCGCACCGTTCGAATGTGCCGACCCTTCCGGTGACGGCGGTCACGACCGCAAAGGACGGGAAACATGAGGTGCTGATCCGCACGGGAAGCGGACCGGAAAGCCACGAGATCACGAAACGCATTGAGACCGGGCTCGACGACGGCAAAATGATCGAGATCGTTTCGGGGCTGAAAACCGGCGACGTGGTCTTGGAGCGCATCGTCGACCTGTCCAAGAAAGAGGAAGAGGCCTCTTCCTCCCCGTTCAGCATGCCTCAACAACCCCAGCAAGGCGGCGGGGGCGGCGGCCCGCCCGGCGGCTGAGGCGGACACCCCGACACGCCATGATACACCTGCGCGATATCCAGAAAATCTATCGGATGGGCAATGTGGACGTCCACGCCTTGCGGGGCGTGTCGCTCGACATTGCGCAGGGTGAGTTTGTCGCGATCATGGGAGCCTCGGGCTCAGGCAAATCGACCCTCATGCACATCATGGGGCTCCTCGACGTCGC
>CAZOIS010000161.1:7545-9156 GCA_964579865.1 uncultured Lentisphaeraceae bacterium
TGGCCCGCGCGCTGGTCAACAACCCGGCCATCATCCTGGCCGACGAGCCCACGGGAAACTTGGATTCGGAGAGCTCCAAAGAGATCATGCAGATGCTGGCGAGCCTCAACCGCATGGGCATGACCGTCGTCGTCGTGACCCACGACGCCGAAGTCGCCGCCAACGCCCGGCGCATCGTGCACATGCGCGACGGCCGGATCCAGCAGGACGAGCGCCGGGAGGCCAAAGCGGAGGAGTCCGCACCGCACGCCGCGGCAACGCCCTCCGGCCAGAAGAAGAGTTGGCGCCGCTGGGTGATGCTCGGAAAGCTCAACGCCCTGCTGCGGCAGGCCATGCGCTCGCTCGCCGCAAACAAGGCGCGCGCGGCCCTCTCCACGCTGGGCGTGCTGATCGGCGTCAGCGCGGTGATCGCCATGATGGCGCTGGGGCGGGGCGCGCGCGCAACGGTCGAAAGCCAAGTGACCTCCCTCGGCTCAAACCTGCTCGTGCTGAGACCGGGAACGGCGCAACGCCGCGGCATCACGATCGACGCCGGCACGATGACGCGCTTCACGATCGACGACGCGGACGCCATCCGGGATTTGCCGGACGTGGCGGCCGTGGCGCCGCTGGTGGCCGGCGGGGCCCAGGCCGTCTTCGCCGGCGGCAACCGCCAGACGCGCGTGCTCGGCACGACGACCGACTATGAGCACATGCGTTCCTTTACGCCGGCCAGCGGGCGCTTCTTCACCGAGACCGAGACGCGCCAGCGCGCGCGCGTCGCCCTGATCGGGCTGACCGTCGTGGAAGACCTGTTCGAAAACGGGTCCAACCCCGTCGGCGAGACCATCAAGCTCAACCGCATCCCGTTTCAGGTGATCGGCGTCCTCCCCGAAAAGGGCGCGAGCATGCGCGGAGACGAGGACGACGTTGTGCTCGTCCCCGTGACCACCGCCATGAAGCGCCTGCTGGGGAACGACTACCTCGATGCCATCGAGATCGAGGCGGCCTCCGCGGAGGTCCTGGCGCGGCTGAAAAACGCCGTGGAGGACCTGATCGTCGAGCGGCACCAGCTGAAAGCCAGCCAGCGCAACCTCTTCCAATTACTCGACATGGCGGAGCTGCAGGAGGCGCTGTCCAAAACCAGCCGCACCATGACCTGGCTTCTGACGTCGATCGCCGCGATCTCGCTGCTGGTGGGCGGCATCGGGATCATGAACATCATGCTGGTGTCGGTCTCGGAGCGCACGCGCGAAATCGGCATCCGCAAGGCATTGGGCGCGACCCGGTCCGACATCATGCTGCAGTTCCTGATCGAATCGCTGGCCATCAGCGTGGGCGGCGGGCTGGCCGGCATCACCTTGGGCTGGCTGGCCACCCGGTGCATGGTCGCCATGACCGGCTGGGCCGCCATGATCGGCGTGTCCACCGTGGCGACGGCTTTTCTTTTTTCGGCCTCCATCGGCATCGTGTTCGGCCTCTGGCCGGCGCGGAAAGCGGCGTTGCTGAGCCCGATCGACGCCCTGAGATACGAGTGATTCCGCAGACAGGGCGAGGGAGGCGCGCAGGCGGAACGGGATCTGGTTTGTGTTTTTCATTATGTTTGACTCGCGACACGGCTCTATGAGAATA
>CAZOIS010000162.1:0-6019 GCA_964579865.1 uncultured Lentisphaeraceae bacterium
CCTACTTTCAAGCGACCATCACGCTTGACCGTGAGGGACACATGGCCGTACCCGATATCAAGTTTGGTGGCACTCTGTTTGCTCCAGCATAAAACGCACAACAAGAGCGCATTGGCAACGGCTATACCGTGCCAAGCGCTCGACGTGTTCTGTCGAGAGGAGAAATGATGCGCACACTGTTCATAGCCGTTGGCCGGGTGTTCGGCCTGTTGCAGGTTTACTACGGCCTCGCATACGTCACATCAATGCTTCCTGCTCTCAGCATGATGCAACGGGCAACCAGTGACGCAACCGGAGAAGTCACTGCACGCACGTTCTCCGGCGCCACCGTAGCACTCACCACCGGAAGCATGGTTGCCACGCTTGTTCTCACCTTCGGCGTTGCATGGCTCCTGTTGTTTCGGACGGATTGGCTGGCCGACAAACTCAGGATGCCCGAGCGTGGCGCTCAGGCACCTTTGTCAGCCGAAGCCATCCTCCGCGTGGGGGCAATACTTCTCGGCCTCTTCGTAATCATTCAGGCAGTTCCCGATCTTGTTGGGAAGCTCGGTCGCACGATTTCCGGAATTCAGCAAATCGTGCGTTTGCGTGACTCCATGGGTTCCGGAGTGATGGGACATGCCCTTTTTGACGGGATCTGGTCCGGCCTTGTCGCACCAGCGCTCAAGCTGGCGCTTGGCCTCGTGCTGGTGCTCAAGACAGATTCCGTCCTGAACTGGATTGACAGAAAGAAGCAGACGACAGAACAAGAAAGTGGACACGTACGCAAGTAAGCCGCGCTTCGCACGGCTCACTTGCGCCGGTCACTTTCGACGTTGGACGACAAAGAGGAGAATACACAATGAAGAATAGGCAGATTTTTGTAACAACGAACGACCTCAAGAGGCTTGATGAGTTACTGTCGGTGGCGGGGGCCTTCAACTATCGCGATCGAAACGACCTTAAGTCTCTGAATTCTGAACTTGGCAGAGCTAAGATCGTCGATTCACGAGACGTTCCGCCAACAGTGGTGACGATGAACACTCGACTCCGCTTCCTTGATCTCGATGATGGATCACAAACGGAAGTCACGTTGGTCTTTCCGGCGCAAGCAAACATCGACGAGGGTAAGATTTCGGTTCTCTCTCCAATAGGCAGCGCCCTTCTGGGTTATGCGAAAGGAGACAAGATAGAATGGATGGTTCCCGCCGGGGCACGACGGATTCAAATTGAAGACATCCTTTACCAACCGGAATCGGCAGGAGACATTCATCTGTAATAGGTGCCATTATATTCAGATGAATACTTACAAAACAGATTGAGGTTATCACATGCCCGACCCAAGCATTGTTGTCGCCGTAACGGTTTTCATTGCGCGTGTGTGCGATGTAGGGCTTGGAACCATTCGCCATGCGCTCATTATTCGCGGCCGAACACTCTATGTGTTTCTTATTGCCTTTTTCGAGGCACTGATATGGGTCTATGCGGTATCGCGGGTAATGTCATCCATCCAAGATCCTCTCACTTCACTTGCCTTCGCGCTGGGTTTTGCGACAGGTACATTTGTTGGCATGACCATTGAAGGCTTTTTGAAGATAGGTGAACAAGTTGTCAGAGTGTTCTCTACTTCTGGACACCTTCTTGCTCAGCAATTGCGCGACGAAAACTGTCGGGTGACCGTCTTTGATGGAAGTGGTCGCGATGGCACTGTCCAATTGCTTTTCATACAGGCAAAACGTAGAGATGTATCACGCATTATGCGTATCGCAAGACGTGCGGACCCACGCTGCTACATAACCGTAGACGATATCCGTTCCGTGCATATGGCTGAACGCAGTTCTGAAGGAGGCACGGATTTGCTTTCTGTACCACCTCTCGTTACTCCCGAGAATAAATAAAATATCGTCCAACCAAGAAATCCAGCCTACAAAATGACCCGCGCGAACGCGGGCCATTTTGCGGCTGATTTCAGACGTTGGAGTAGAAAGGAATATCCATGAGTAGGTGCGTCATTGCCTTGTTGATTTGCGCAACATCATGTTTGGCTAATGACCTTCTTGACAACCCGGACTTCGAGAACGCCGACATGAGCGCGTGGGTGCGCACAGCCATATCAGGCATAAGACCATGGGGAATTGGCTCGGCCGATCCATACAGCGGTGCAAAATATGTGTTCACTGTTAATGAAGCGTCCATTCAGCAGAGCTTCTCTCCGATTCGTGGCAACGACTTGCGATTCCTAAGTTTTTGGACAGATCGTCCAGAAACTGCAAGCCTCTCACTAGAACTCTTCTATTCCGACAGTTCGTCGTCTGGCATGATTGATCTCAACTCAAGAACATCAACTGGCTGGAACCGAGTTGACGCCATTAGCTATGTTGACAAAAACCGATCATTAAACGGGATCAAAGTAACAAAGCTTGGAACAGGAACAGCTCGACTTGACAACTTCCTCATCTCCACAAATCCAGTTGTGGCATACGGATTGCATGTCAGTGCTGACCACAACGCTCTAAACATTTTTCTCAGCAATGTTCCCCCCGGAAGCACAAACGACCTGCAACTGTCAACCAATCTGCTTAGCGACTCTTGGCAAACAGTTCAGTCGTTTGTCAGTTCAGGAGCAGAGACAAACCTAAGCCATTCCATCTCAAACAAGTGTCCATCACAATTCTATAGAGTAATTACCAAATGAGGAAATGCTCCAACAATACACCCCACCCAACCGCCGGTCGCCTTCGGCTCAAGCCCAAGCTCGTCGGTTCGCGTCTCTACGCCCGCGGCGCAAGCGACACCAAGGGCGTCGCCTACGCCGCCGCGAAGATCCTCGAACGGCTCAACGGCAAGGCGTCGGTCGGATGCGTCTTCTCTTCGAACGAGGAACTCGGCGGCAAGACCACGGGCTACATGGTCGGGCTCGGGTACGGAGTCCCGCTGCGCATGGTCTTTGTCTTCGACGGCGGCGGCAAGCGCGACGAGATCAAATTCGCGTGCAAGGGCTGCGCCTATTACCGGGTCACGGCCACCGGCAAGTCCGGCCACGCGTCACGCCCCGACGACTGCGACAACCCGAACTACAAGATCGCCCGAGCCGCCCTTAAGATCGAATCCGAATACCCCTTCCAGAAGAAAGGCGAGTGGGGCAATGTCGCGGCCGTGACGATCATCGGCGGCGGCGACGCCCAGAACCGGATTCCCGAGACGGCATCAATGACCGTTAACGTGCGGTTCGTCGAGGAAGACGGACTCGAGCGGGAACGTGCGCTGATCGAACGCATCACCGGACTCAAGACCGAACTCATCCGCGGCACGCCGGTTGCCGTGAGCAACATCGACGACCCCGAGTTCCGTCGTCTGAAGGACTTCCTCGCGAAACGCCGCCCCGAACAGCCGATTCGCCTGACGCAGGGGACGGGAGCCAACGACTCCCGCTATTTTCCGCAGTTCGGCAAGCCCATGGTCGGCATCGGGGAATTCAAGACGCAAGGCGACCATGCCGACGACGAGTGGATCGACGTCGATTCGATCGATCCCCAGCTGGACTTCATGTGCGATTTCATTCTCGGCGCAAACTGACCGGAGCGGATGACACCACTCGAAACAGGCTGACAGATATTCATAAACGCACGAATCCTCGCACTCCTGACACTTAGTCCGTTTGCGGCGCTCTATGCGGACGACGGGAAAAGCAGGCCGCGGCTTAAACAGTTCGCTCTGGCGCCAAATCGCCGCGGACGTGTATGATATGAGGGTTGTTTGCGCGATATCAGCGGGCCAGCGCGCTGTTGGGGGAGTGGGCACGTTAACATGGGCAGAGAGGCAGGAACCATGAGAAGGTTGTTTGTGCTGTTGGGGATGGTCGCCGTTTTCGCGAACGGGGGGACGTCCGCCGAGGTGCGCTTTGATTTCGAACGTGGCGACCTGCAGGGATGGCAGGTGCTGGACGGCGGCTTCGGTAAGGTCGTGAGCGACCGCGCGAAGGAACACCACGGCGGCGCGCCCTACACGAAAGAGGGCACCTGGTTCCTGTCGACGCTCGAAAGCGCGGACGGGCTGCACCCGGATGACCGGTTCGAAGGTGTCGTCGAATCGCCGGTCGTGGTGCTCTCCGCCCCGGACATCACGCTTCTTGTCGGCGGAGGAGCCGGGCCCGACGTATATGTCGCGCTCTGTACCTTTGAGGGCAACGAGGTTGCGCACGCGCGCGGCGGAAACGGCCAAAGGCTGCTGCGCCGGAATTGGTCGGTGCCGGAGCTGGTCGGCAAGCCGGTGTTTTTCCGCGTGGCGGACCGCGCGACGGGCGGGTGGGGACACATCACGCTTGACAGCTTGGTCTGCCAAGGCGCCGTCGACGCGGCGGCTTCGGCGCAGCGGTTCAGAGCGCGCAGGCGCGAGATCGCCCGCGCGAACGGCGGGAGCTCTGCGGACCGGCTGCGCGCGGCGGTTCAGGAGCTGGGACAGCAGTTTGGCGCCCGTTATCCCGAATCGGCGCTGCTGGCCAAGCTGGACGCGCTGGAGTCCGGCGATGACGCGGCGGCGCTGGAGACGTTCGCCCGCGAGGCGCTGGTCCGCTCAAATCCGCTGCTGACCGGCCAGCCGATTCTGTTTGTGACGCGCAAGCAGTACCGCCCCGACCACCACAATACCGAAACAATGTTCCAGACTGGGGAGGTCAACACCGGCAGCTATGATACGGAAGGCGCTTTCAAGCTGCTCGACGTCCGGAGCGGCGCCGTCAGAACGTTGTTCGCGCCCGGCACGAACGCGACGGTCCGCGATCCCGACGTCAGCTACGACGCGGGACGGATCGTGTTTGCCATGCGCAAGAGCCGGGAGGACGACTACCATATCTATGCGATGAAGGCGGACGGCACGGAGGTGCGGCAGCTCACCTCGGATCCGGGCGTTTCGGATATCGATCCGATTTGGCTGCCGGACGGCGATATCCTTTTCTCCGCATCGCGTGAGCCCAAGTACTGCATGTGCAACCGCCACATCATGTGCAATCTTTACCGCATGGAGACCGACGGCGCGAACATCCGGCAGATCGGCAAATCCACGCTCTTCGAAGGCCACGCCTCCCTGATGCCGGACGGCCGGATCCTGTATGACCGGTGGGAATATGTCGACCGCAACTTCGGCGACGCGCAGGGGCTTTGGGTCTGCAATCCGGACGGAACCGGGCACGGTCTCTATTGGGGCAACAACACGACCAGCCCAGGGGGCGTGATCGATGCGCGGACGCTTTCGAAGGCCCATCTGGCGATCGCGGTCTTGGGCGCGTGTCACGACCGTCCGTGGGGCGCGCTGGGGCTGATTGACCGCTCGAAGGGCGTGGACGGTCGCGAGCCCGTGCTGCGCACGTGGCCGTCCGACTTCGTGAACCGCATCAAGACCGAGGGCCAAGATTTCGATTCGACGAAATCGATCAAGCGCAAATTCGAGGATCCCTATCCTCTCGACGACCGTCACTTCCTCTGTTCGCGGCAGACCGGAAACGGTGAGGAGATGGCGCTGTACTATCTCGACCTGCACGGCAACGAGGTGATGGTCCACGCCGAAGCCCCGGGATGCTATGACCCGACGCCGCTACGTGCGCGCCCCGCGCCGCCTGTCATCCCGTGCCGCCGGAACTTCGAGCGGCCGGACGCCGCGGGCACCTTCTATGTGCAGAACGCGTACGTCGGCACGCACATGCTGGGCGTGAAGCCGGGGACGATCAAATACCTGCGCGTGGTGGAGTCGCCCGAGAAGCGGAACTGGTCGGGCCGCGAGTGGTTCGGGCATGGGGCTCAGGCGCCCGGCATGAATTGGCACAACTTCGAGAATAAGCGCATCCTCGGCACGGTGCCGGTGGAGGAAGACGGCAGCGCCTATTTCGAGGTGCCTGCGAACACCTTCGTTTTCTTTCAGGCCCTCGACGAGAACGGCATGATGGTGCAGTCCATGCGTTCCGGCGCGTATGTGCAGCCGGGCGAGACTTACGGCTGCGTGGGCTGCCATGAGAACCGCGTGGGGGATATTCCTCCGGTGGCCGCGA
>CAZOIS010000162.1:6119-9101 GCA_964579865.1 uncultured Lentisphaeraceae bacterium
GGCTGCGTGGGCTGCCATGAGAACCGCGTGGGGGATATTCCTCCGGTGGCCGCGACGCCCATGGCGATGAAGCGCAAGGCTGACCCGCTGAAGGGGTGGTACGGCGCGCCGCGCCTGTTCAGTTTCCAGAAAGAGGTCCAGCCGGTTTTCGACCGGCACTGCGTGTCCTGCCACGATTACGGCAAGAAGGCCGGCGAGAAGCTGAATCTGGCGGGCGACCGCGACGCGGTCTTCTGCGCGTCCTATGTTGACCTCTGGTCACAGGGCGCCATCACCTGTGTGGGCGGCGGTCCGGCCGAGATCCAGCAGGCCTATTCGTGGGGCAGCCACCCTTCGAAGCTGATCCAAAAAGTGCGGGTGGGGCACGCGGATGTGAAACTGAACCGCGAGGAACTCGACCGCTTGATCACGTGGGTGGATCTCAACGCGCCGTATTATCCGTATTACGAGTGCGCCTACCCGCAGAACCTCGGGGGACGTTGCCCGCTGACGAAGGACGAACTGGAACGGCTGAAGGTCTTGACGGGCGTGCAGGTGGCGAACAGCCACAGCGCGAAACAGCGCGCGACGATGAGCTTCGCGCGCCCCGAGGTGAGCCGGATTCTGCTGCCCGTGGCGAGCAACGCCACGGTCCGTGCCGAAGCGTTGGGTTTGATCGCAGAGGGCGCGCGGCGGTTAAAGGAACGGCCGCGTGCGGACATGGACGGTTTTGTCCCCGTCGGACAGGACCTGGCCCGCGAAGCGAAGTACCAGGCGCGCCGCGCCGAAGAGCGTCGGGTCTACGACGCGATCCGAAACGGAAAGAAATTGTATGACGGTGAGTAACATGAAAATGAAGAACAATATGCGGACGAATCTCTGTTTGGCGGGCTTGAGCCTGGCCCTGTTCGCCGGATTCGCCGCGGACGCAAACGCCGATGAACTGGAAAACGGGTTTGTCCGGCCGCCCGATTCCGCGCGTCCCCACACGTGGTGGCACTGGATGAACGGCAATGTCACCAAGGAAGGCATCACGGCGGATCTGGAGGCGATGGCGCGCGTCGGCATCGGCGGCGCGCAGATTTTCAACGCGGGCGAAAATATTCCCCACGGGCCGCTCCAGTTCAACAGCCCCGAATGGATCGAGATGGTCAAACATTCGGCCAAGGAGGCCCGGCGGCTGGGCCTTGAGCTCTGCATCCACAACTGCGCCGGCTGGTCGAGCAGCGGCGGGCCGTGGAACACGCCCGAGCACGGCATGAAGGTGGTGGTCACCAGCGAGCTGAAAACGAGCGGGCCCGCGCGGTTTGAGGGCAAGCTGCCTCAGCCGCCGGAAAAACTGGGTTTCTACCGCGACATCGCGGTGCTGGCGTTCCGCACGCCGTCGGGCGAGCGGGTCGGCATGCGCGACCTCGCGCCCGTCGTGACGTGCAGTGAGCCGAAGCTGGCCGCGGCCCTGGCGGCGGACGGCAACCGGGGCACGACCCTGCGGCTGCGGTTGCCGAAACCGCAGGCGCCTGGGTTCATCGCGTTCGAGTTTTCCCAGCCCTACACGGCGCGGACGCTGAGCGTTCTGCCCGGCCCCGGCATGCAGGGCTGCAACGGCAAGGTCGAGGTCTCGGACGACGGGAAGGCGTACCGGACGGTGGACGCGTTCTCCATGCCGCGCGGCGGCGAACTGCGGACGTTCGCCTTCGCGCCGGTCTCGGCGCGATTTTTCCGCGTGCTTTTCACCGGCGCCAGCGCTAAAATGAAGGTGCTTTCGGTCGCCGAGGTCGAGCTGTCCGCGAAAATCGGCATCGAGAATCTGGCCGGAAAAATCTTTCTGGACCGCAACGACGTCAAGGCCGAGGCGGCCGCCGCCGTCAAACCCGACGAGGTCGTGCAGCGCGACCAGCTGGTGGAGCTCTCGTCAAAGATGGGCGCGGACGGACAGCTGGCGTGGGACGTGCCGGAGGGCGAGTGGACGATTCTGCGTGTCGGTTACACGGCCAACGGCCGCAATAACCATCCGGCGCCGGCCGAAGGCACGGGCCTCGAGTGCGACAAGCTCAGCAAGGCGGCCGCTCAGGCGCACTGGGACGCGCACATGGGCAAGATCCTGTCTGCGCTCGGGCCGCTGGCGGGCAACGTGAAGGCGGGCCTCAACAACGTGCTGATCGACAGCTATGAGGTCGGGACCCAAAACTGGACCCAGGGCTTTGAGCAGGAATTCCTGAAGCGCTGCGGCTATCCGGTCACGCGGTTTCTGCCGGTCTTCGCGGGACGCGTGGTGGACAGCCCCGAGGTGACGGAGCGCTTCCTGTGGGATTTCCGGCGCACGGTCGCGGATCTGTTCGCCGAGAACTATTCGGGCCAATTCGCTGAGATGGCCCACAAGGCGGGCCTGCTGTATTCGGTTGAGCCCTACGGCAACTGTCCGTCGGATGATCTGCAGTACGGCAGCGTCTGCGATATCCCGATGGGCGAATTCTGGCCGGCGGGCGGCGCGAGCGTCAACATCGGCAACTCCAAGCTGCCGGCGTCGGTGGCGCACGTGTACGGCAAGAAGTACGTCGGGGCCGAGTCGTTCACCGCTTCGCCTGAAGCGGGCAAGTGGCTGAAAGATCCATACGCCATCAAGGCGCAGGGCGATGCGGTCTACTGCGGGGGCGTCAACCGCGTGATCTACCATCGCTACGCGCATCAGCCTTGGACTGATCCGGAGCGTTTGCCCGGCATGACCATGGGGCAGTGGGGCACGCACTTCGAGCGCACGGTGACATGGTGGGAGCAGAGCAAAGACTGGCTCACATATCAGGCCCGGTGCCAGTACCTCCTGCAGGAGGGCCGGTTTGTCGCCGACGTCTGTTTCTATTGCGGGGAGGGCGCGCCGAACAGTCTGCGCGGCAGCCTGCCGCAGGGATACGACTACGACGGGTGCGACACGGGCGCGCTGGCGCTGATGTCGGTCAAGGACGGCCGCATCGTGCTGCCGTCGGGAATGAGCTACCGCGTTTTGGC
>CAZOIS010000163.1:0-7051 GCA_964579865.1 uncultured Lentisphaeraceae bacterium
AGCGCTCCAGATACCGCATCAGCAGCGGACGCGGCCCGACCAGCGACATCTCGCCTCTCAGCACATTCCAAAGCTCCGGCAACTCGTCGAGGCTCGTTGCTCTCAGCCAACGGCCAAACCGCGTCAGCCGTTCGGCATCCGACCCCGCCCCTCCCCGCATCGTCCGGAACTTGATCAGCCTGAAAGGGCGTCCGCCGAGTCCGGGCCGCTCCTGCACGAAGAAAATCGGCCGTCCATGAACGCAAACGACCACCAGCGCGAGCAGGCCCAATATCGGCAACCAGGCCCACGCAAAGGCGACAACCGCAACGATATCGGCGACCCGTTTCATACTCCGTCCGTCAGAGGCCCCATTTCACATTGCTGATGCGAGAGATTTCCCGATCCGACCCGCGCCGGCCCTTTTTTGAATCAATGCGGTCAGGCCACCCCCCTACGCCAACAGCCGCGATGCCGGCACGGCCCAGATTTCCGGCCCGCACAACGGCACCAAGCGCGAGCCCGTATAGACCACCATTCCGCCCAGCCATTTCGCACCTGCGGCCTCCGCAATGCGGCGCAAGCCAGACGCGTCCGCCCGATCCACACGCTCACGCGTCTTGATTTCAACACCGACCAGTCCCCGTCCCGTCTCGATCAGCAGATCAGCCTCAAGCCCGGAACGCGTCCGGTAATAAAACAGGCGCATGTCCGACCCGCTGGTACACACCCACTTGTTCAGTTCGCTGACGACAAACGTCTCGAACAAAGCTCCGGTCATCGTTTGGGACTGTCCGCTCACCTGGCGCAATAAACCCACGTCACTCCAGTAAATCTTGGGCGTTTTGACAACCTGACTGGTGAGGTTGACATGGTAGGGCGGCAGCATAAACGCCTGATAAGAAAGGCGCAGATATTCCAGATAGCGCCGGGCGGTCTCGGCACTGACGCCCGCGTCTTTCGAAAGTTCGGAATACGAAAGCATTCCGCCTGAGCGCAACGCGGCGAGCCGCTGATACTTTTTGAAGGGCGCGAGATCCGAGAGACGCGCGAGGTCGCCCAAGTCGCGCTCAAGATACGTGATCTCGTACGAGCGCAGCCACTGCCGACGGTCTTCGTCATCCAGCCGCAACAGCTCCGGCATTCCGCCCCACGTCAGTAAATGGTCCTGGACCTGATCCAACGCGTGGGCCTCTTCAGGCGGCAGCGATGACGGCAAGGAGCCGAAGAGTGTCCCAAGGTTTTCGCACGTTTCGATCCCCGCGCAAAGCGGCGGAACCAGCGGCAGCCCCCGCGCGGCGGCGGCCAATTCACAGAACAGCAGTGGCCACAGCTCATAGACGAACGCACGCCCCGCCAGCGTTTCGCGAACGCGCGAAAGCAGAAGGATCTGGGCGGAACCGGAGAGAACCGAGAAGGCCAAGGTCCCCGCGTCAAAAGCGAACTTCACCTTCTCGAAAACCGACGGTTCTTTTTGCGCTTCGTCGATCACCGCCTGCCCCACACTGCCAGCCCAGTCAAAAGACGAGACCTCCCTCACCCATTCCCTGTTCTCGAAGGCGTCAAGGTTGACGTATCTCAAATCGGGATAGGCCTGCTTCAGCAACGTGGTTTTTCCCGTCTGCCTCGCTCCGGTGACAATGACAATCCGACGTTTCTCCGGAGGGGAAAGACGTTGACGCAAAAACCGGTCAACCTTCTTATCGCTCTTCATGTGTGTGAAAATACAGCTCTTACGCTCTCGTTGTCAACGATTTTACACATGTCACTCGCGGGCTACGTCTCTCAGAATCTCCAAATATTTTTCCGCAAGCCTGTCGCGGTCAAACACCTCTTCCGCCAATCTTCGGGCACCTTGTTCCATCTTCTCCCGCCGATTTTTATCACCCGCCAAAGCGCGAATGGCCGTAGCCATTTCCGGTCCCGGCCGATCGCCGTTACAGACCGCACCGCAGTCATACTCCTTCAGCCAAGGCTCCAGCCAGGTCGTCCGGTTGAAGACCGCCGGCAGCCCCGCCGCGATCCCGTCGAAAAACTTGTTGGGGGAATTCTCGTAAAAGAGCGGCGCGTGCATGAACGTCACCACGTTCACGTCCGCCGCCAGGTACAAGCCGATCAGCTCCGCCTTCGGCAGACTGCCGAAGAAGACGATTCGCTGATCAGCAGATTGGCGGATTAGCGGATTGGCCGGATTCGCTATTCTGCCATTCTGCCATTCTGACTGACCCGCCGCACAATTCTTTCGCGCCTTGGCGTCTTGGCGGGAAAACTCCATCAGCTTCCCCGCTTCTGCGCCACCGCCCGCGAACCACCACACGATCCGCTCATCACCCGCAGTGGCGCTCACGGCTTCAACCAAGTCATCGACCGCATTGCTCAAACCCATGGCGCCGGTGTAAAGTGCCACCGTCTGGTCTTCCCGCACGCCGTATCGGGCACGGATCTCTTCCCGCCGCTCCCCATCCGGCACGAACTCACCCAGATCGCAGCAGTTCGAAATCGTCACCACGCCCTCCCCCACTAATGCACTTCCCCCCCCTCCGTCCCCAACTCCGAACTTCTCACTCCTCACTCCTAACTTCTTCGCCACCCTCTCCGTCATTCCCGTGGAACAGGTCACGATCGCGGCGGCATAGCGATAGGCCAGCGCCTCCAACCTGAAACTCAGCCACTTCAGCACGGGATTTTTTAGCACGCCCGCCGCGATCGCCGAATCCGGCCACACATCGATCACCTCGAACACGAACGGGAGGCCGCGGAACCACCGTCCGATCAAAGCCGGGACCGCCAGGGTCAGCGGTCCGCTCGACGCGATCACCACGTCATACGTGCCGCCGCGCCGCACCACGAACCCCAGCGCGCAGGCCATGAACCGCAAGAACGACCAGACGCGCCGCGCGAACCCCATCTGCGGACGGTATGCCGTGCCGCTCACGAAAACGCGCACGCCGTCGATCACGGCCGGCTCACGCCCCGTCGGCCGCAGCGAATCGTCATACCCCGCGCAGCAGACGACATCCACGGCATGCCCCGCCTGGACGAAGCGGCGGGCAAACTCGTACGTCCGCACCGCGCCCCAGCCCCGGGGCGTCGCGAAATACTGATGGAGCCAAAGGATTCTCATGGGGAAGTGCGGGAGTTCGTTAGTGCGTTCGTTCATGAGTGCATGAGTGCCTTGCGACCTAACAACAGCAACAAAGAACAAGTGTTTCTCACACGAAGCCACGAAGGGCACTAAGGCGCAGAGACGATTGACTTAACAGAGTCCTTTGTGACCGTTGTGTCTTTGTGTGAGATTGAATTGGGTTGAGGGTTTTACCCACTTTAGCGTACATAAAATCGCCGCTTTTCAACTTTCAATTTCGAACTCCGGATGTTGGAGCGCGTCCGTTTCATTGACTGTAGGGTTCGTTCTCCGCAAAAACCGCTGGCTGAACTGAGGGGGCCGATGCTGAGCGAAAAATCGTTTCCCGGCTCGAGCCCCGCGGCGGAACATATCGGAACAAACTGGAACACAAAACGACCATGAAAGCCACAAATATAAGTCATAAATTATTACAGGATAATATTTTATGACTTCAAAACAAAAGCTGGCGTGACTGCGGCGCTCATTTTTTAGCGATCAGCGACGGGCAAAGCCCGTAAAAATGAGCGCCGCGTCTCATTCTCGGAGATTCGCGGTTGCCCATTGCCTATTGCCTATTGCCAATCCAACCCCGGCACGGAAATGTCCGGCAAGTCTTTGAAGACCTTTCTCAGCAAGTTGCTCTTGGGAAACACGATCACCCACGCGGTCAGAAAGATGATCAGGCAGTCGGTCCGGAACGACAGGTGCCGCTGATACCACAGCTCCAGTTCGCCCTTTGCCGGAGCAATATACTGCGCATAGAACTGGTCGAGCGGGAGGCCCGAATCTGAAAGCAAGCGCTCCTCGTCGCGGAAGACGATCGAGCCGATGCCGGTCAGCCCCGGGCGGACGTTGTAGATGACCCGCTTCACGTGCTCCGGATAGGGGTCGAATGTCTTGTCCACCAGCGGGCGCGGCCCCACGATCGACATGTCGCCCAGCAGGATGTTGATCAGCTGGGGCAGCTCATTGATTTTGGTCATGCGCAGGACGTGTCCCAGCGGCAGCACGCGCGGATCGCGCCGCGTGGTGTGCAATCCGCCATTCAGGTTCGGGCTGTCCTTCAGCATGGTCGCGAATTTCCAGATGCCGAACTTTTTGTTGTGCCGCCCGATCCGCTGTTGGAAGTAGAACACGTAGTGTTCGCCGGTCAGCAACAGCCCGATGCAGACCGGGATCAGCAGCGGCGACAGCACCAGCAGTGCGAAGCCCGACAACGTGATGTCCATAAACCGTTTGACATAGCAATACATAATGGCCCCATAGCAGGTTAGCAAGCTTAGCAGATTAGCAGATTAGCTCCTCTACTCTGCTATCCTGCTACTCCGCTACTCTGCCAAATACTAGATTAGTCAGTGATCGGCAGAGACGTAATGAAGGCATTGATCATTTTTACAAGCGAAAGAATTTCTCCTTCGAGACTTTCAATATTCGCGACATAACCTAGCTCAACGGCGATAAGGAGTTGGGTGTCAATTTCAGCAAGCGACCCTTTTGCGATACCAAGGAAATGCCTAAAATCGCGCGCTGTCTGACGCGCCGAGCCCTCTGCAATATTTGACGGTACTGAAACCACAGCCCTCCTCAACTGGTCACACAGCGCATAGCGCTCTTCAGCCGGAAAGTTTTTCGTTAACACGTAGACAGCTTTCGCCAGAGCCATTGACCTTTGCCATATTGCCAGTTCACGGTGCCTTAACTTGTCCATCACGTTTGTCCCCTCTTCAATCCCCCTCGTGACTAGCAGATTAGCCGGCTTAGCAGATTAGCCCTGCTACTCCACCACCCCGGCTATCCTGCTACTCCGCTATCCTGCTACTCCGCTACTCTGCCAGCCGTTTACATTTTCTGATCCAAGCCTTTTCCTGTTTCGATATGCGCGAAATTCGGCAGATAGTCTTTTAAGACATGCACCACGTCGGCCTTGGTTACCGCAGGCTGTGCGAACAAGTGCCGCAAAGAATCAAAGATCGCGTCAATTTCGGGCAGCGGACGCCGCTTGGCGTTCTTGACCACCCCGAGGTTGACGAACGTTTCCAGATCCAGCACCTCGCCCGGCGTATAGAACTCCTCGAACGTCTTCTCGCCGCTCGTGTCCGACTCGAAGAAGTAGACGGGCCAGCGGGGAAGTTCATGAGTTCTGAAGTGCGATAGTTCGTTAGTTGAATTCGCGACATCCCGTTTCGGGTCTTTCGCAACAACTAATGCACGATCGCAATCATGCACTAACGCACTTCTCATTTTCTCCCGCGCCTCGACCTCCGACTTGCACACGTCCGGCTCCATCCCCAGCGCATGCAACAGGTCGACCGCCATCTGGTCGAAGGGAATCATGTCGCGCGCCTCATCCAGCTTCGGGAACACGATGTCGCCGCTCTCGCCCATGACCGAAGCCATCAGACAGAGCTCGCCCGACTCGATCGGTGAGACGAAGAAGCGGCGGATGCCGAGCGGACACGACCACGGCTGACGCTTGAACAACCGCTCCAGGAAGCCGAGGGGCAGGCTGCCGTTCGAAAAGGCCACGTTGGCGAACCGCGCCGTCTTGATGGGCAGGCGATCCGCATACGCCATGATCAGCTCTTCCATCAGCTTCTTGCTCGCGCCCATGATGTTCACCGGATTGGCGGCCTTGTCCGTCGACACGCAGAAGAAGTGCTGCGGCGGGCAGGCCACGAGCAAGTCCAAGAGCCCCTTTGCCCGCAGCACGTTGTTTTCGATCATCGCCTCGATCGAGAAGACGTCCTTTTCACTGCGGACATGCTTGTGCGCGGCAAAATTCGCCACGACGTCGAAGGGGCCGTGCGCCGTGAACAGCTTCTCAAAGACCCGGTCGCCGAAGTTGACCGGATAGGTGACGAAGTCGCTGGGGACCTTGTACGTCCCCGCGCTGCGCAAGTCGCGGACCAGTTCGGTGAGCCCGTTCTCGCTGACGTCGACCACCACCAGCTTGGCCAAGTCGAAACGCAGCAGCGCCTTGATGTAGTGCGAGCCGATCGAGCCGGCCCCGCCGATCACCAGCACCCGCCGGCCGTCGAGGCGCGCGTGCAGCTCCGCGTCATAGCGCGCGAAATCGTCGGCCAGCAGACTCCGCTCGCGCCGTGTGACCTTCTCCCGAATGAAACGCTCCAAGTCGAAATTCAAGTTCATAGCAATCTCCAATAGGCAATAAGCAATAGGCAATAGGCAACAGGTAACAGGCAATAGGCAATAGGCAATCGGCAATCGGCGACGAGCAACAGGCAACAGGCAATAGGCAATCGGCAAAGCGGCGACGAGCAATAGGCAATCGGCAATCGGCGACGAGCAATAGCAACAGGCAATAGGCAATCGGCAAAGCGGCGACGAGCAATAGGCAACAGGCAACAGGCAATAGGCAATCGGCAATCGGCAATCGGCGACGAGCAATAGCAACAGGCAATAGGCAAGTTACAACAGGCAAACAGCACGTCAAAAATGCGACATGCACCACACGGCTAATCCATCTTCACCCCGAACTCAGCAGGATGCGCCATCATATAGCCCAACATCTTGCCAATTTCCTGACATTCACTACGAAGCGGTTCATATTGCTCAAGCGTCAAGTACTTGCAATCACAAGAAAAACTCAACCAGACCAATGTCTCGCTGCACTCTCCATCCGCATCAGACATTTTGGATGCGTAATGCTTAGGATACTGGCGTTTCCTATACGCCTCAGCCAGATTGGCACAAACAGCTCGTGACGACCGCCGAATTTGATCAATCAGCGCATACTTTTCTTCTTTGGGGAAATCTTTCGAGGCATGGAAAATCTTCATTGCCAATCCGTAGGCCAGCTTATACACCGTGAGTTGTTCAAAGCCCTCAGTTTTCATCTTCCCCTCCTATTGCTTATTGCCGATTGCCCGTTGCTTATTGCCGATTGCCCGTTGCTTATTGCCGATTGCCCGTTGCTTATTGCCG
>CAZOIS010000163.1:7151-9003 GCA_964579865.1 uncultured Lentisphaeraceae bacterium
ATTGCCCATTGCCTACTGCTTATTGTTAAAACTCGCCAGCGTCTTCCTCATCCCCTCCTCTGCCCGAACCGGCATGGCTTCCCACCCCAGCGCCTCTTTGATCTTCGCGTTCGACGCCACATACGACTCCGTCAGCTTCTTCAGGCGCTCGCTGTTGAGCGGCAGGCGCAGCAGGTCGCCGCAGCGCGCGGCCCACCGGATCGCCCCAGCCGGCACGCGCCAGATGCGCGGCCGCTTCCCGAGCGAACACGCGATCAGGCCGATCAGCTCGTTCGTGGAGAGCGTCTCGTCGTCCGCCACCTGATAGATGCCCACCGGCGCATCCCTTGTCAGCAGCCCCTCCACCACCGCGCACACGTTGCCGATCGACGCGAAGGACCGCCGGTTCTCAAACGCGCCCAGCGGCCACGGGATGCCTTTCCGCACGACGCCGTACAGCAGATTCAGGTTTCCCCTGTTCCCCGGCCCGTGGATCATGCAAGGGCGTAAAATATAGCAGCTCAAACGGCCTGCGGCCTGGCTAAAGGGTTTAACAGGGTTCAAACGGCCTGCGGCCTGGTTTAAAGGTTCAAACGCAGCGGAACCGCTTAATTCATCTAACCTTTTTGAACCAGCACCGACAGGTGCGGTTGAACCTACCTCGCCCACCTTTAGAACCGTTTTTTCCGCCTCCAGCTTGCTCTGCCCGTAAACCGTCTGCGGATTCGGCACCGCCTCTTCCGTCAACACCCCCTCCACCCGGTCCGCCACCGCCTTCACCGAGCTGAAAAGGACAAACCGCTTAGGCATGGCTAGCAGATTAGCCGGTGTAGCACGTTTAGCAAGTGCAGCAACACCCGCGCCATTCTGCCATTCCGTTCTGCTCGTCAGGCCGTCCCTTTGCGCCTTCGCGTCTTGGCGGGAATCATTCTCTTTGCCGATTGCCCATTGCCCATTGCCGCTTGCCTCTTGTCCATTGCCCATTGCCGATTGCTTATTGCCGATTGCCTCTTGTTTCCCAACTAATGCACTATCGCAATCATGAACTAACGAACTAAGAACCTTCTTCGTCAGGCCGACATTGATGTCGAAATAGCTCTGCGGGTCGCCCGCGTTGCGCGTATCGTGCGCCTTACCCGCCAGATGGACCACCGCGTCGACCTCATTCCACGGAATTCTTTCCAATTCAGCCCAGTTAAATCGGCGCGAATAACATCCCCTTTGCGTCTTCGCGTCTTGGCGGAAACCGTCCTCATTGCCGATTGCTGATTGCTGATTGCCGACTGGCGCCACGTCCAAAGCCCAAAGCACATGTCCCTTCTCCGCCAAGTAAGCGGAGAGATTCGTGCCGACAAACCCGAACGCACCTGTGATCAAAACTTTCATAGCTACCCGATTTTTTCCCGCCAAGGCGCAAAGCCGCTAAGTTTATTTGATACGCAATCAGGCCTGTATCCCGGCCGAGAATCTAGCCTCTTTGCGCCTTCGCGTCTTTGCGGGAAATCACATTCCTTAATCGTGGAAGCACAAATTCGAACACTTTGAACGCATATTGAGGAAGCACATCGGCAGGTAAACACTCCGGAGCTCGGCCTTCCGTAAAAACCGGATCATTGAAGAAAAGCAGGTTTTTTAATATGCGCGAGCAACGCACTCAGATTGACCGAGGCTTCCTTCTCGCCCCAGACACAATCATGTGTCCGGCTCACAAGAATTGAGCGTGTCGCGGCCACCAAATCCGACACTTTTTTCAACGCCCGCATGTCTTCGTTTTTGGGCAAAGATGTCAACTTGACTTCAATCGCCCAGCGTTCAGTGCCAAACTCAAGAATCAAATCCGCCTCGAGTTGATCTTGCGTACGGAACCAAGAGG
>CAZOIS010000164.1:0-8977 GCA_964579865.1 uncultured Lentisphaeraceae bacterium
TCAAGGCCGTCGAAAAGGCGTTCGCGGAGGCCGACGTCGTGATCGCCGAGGTCGGCCGCTGGTGCAACCTGACCGACCCCGACTCGGAGAAACGCAAGAAGAACCTCGCCACGGTGACCGAGGGGCTGGCGCTGGCTGACGCCGTGGGGGCCCGCTGCTGCGTGGACATCGCGGGCTCGTTCAACCCCGACATCTGGTACGGCCCGCACCCGGACAACTTCACCCCCAAGTTCTTCGACGCCGCCGTGGAGAACGCGCGGACGATCCTCGACGCGGTCAAGCCGACGCGCGCGAAGCTCTGCTACGAGATGATGGGATGGACCATGCCGGACACCGCCGAGCGCTACCTCGCGATGATCAAGGCGGTCGACCGTCCCGGCTTCGCCGTGCACCTCGACCCGTGCAACCTGATCAACTCGCCCGACACCTTCTACCGCAACACGGACGTGCTGAACGAGTGCTTCGACAAGCTCGGCCGCTGGATCGTGAGTTGCCACGCCAAAGACTTGGCGTGGGAGGTCGAGATGAACGTCCACTTCCGCGAGGTGCGTCCCGGGCTCGGCAAGCTCGACTACGCCACCTTCCTCAAGCGCCTCGCGGCGATGCCCGAGCCGCCGCCGCTGATGATCGAGCACCTCAAAGGCGCCGAAGAGTACGCCGCCGCGGCGAAGCACATCGCCGACACCGGCGCGTCGCTCGGCTTGCGCTTCGCGTGACGCCAACCCGGCAGATTGTCCACGAACGGTGCCGCGATGAGCCCGTGGGCGAACTTTTATCGCTAGAAACCGCGCGTCAAATTTCTGCACCTGCCTCTGCGTCCCAACTCCTCCTTGTGTATCATCGCTTCTGCCGGTATAGTATTTTGTTTGATTATTGTAGACGTGTGGTGCCGCATGGAGATCCGGATGAGTGCAGATCGGTCCTTTCTTTCCCCCCTGCTCGGGTTGTGGTGCCTAGCCGCTTCCGCTCAGCAGGGGTTTTACCGCGAATATTATGCCGGGATCGCGGGCGGGGCCATCGCGAACCTCACCGCCGCCGCCGCGTTTCCCGATTCGCCGACCAGTGAAGAAATCATCAACAACGTGCTGGAGACCGGCACGAACATCGGCGATTATTATGGCCAACGCCTGCGCGCCGTGCTCACACCGCCGGTCTCCGGCGCCTACCGGTTCTGGATCGCCTCCGACGACAACGGCGAGCTGTGGCTCGGCACGAACGCGTTCCCGTCCTCGCGCCAGCGCATCGCCTACGTACCCTCGTATACGGGAGCGCGGGTTTGGACCGCGTCGGTTTACCAGTGTTCTTCACCCATTGCGCTGACCGCCGGGACGCGCTACTACATCGAGGCGCTTCAGAAGGAGAATTCGGGCGGTGACAACCTCGCGGTCGCCTGGCTAGTGCCTGGCAGCGGAGCCACGAACGTCATCCCCGCATCGGCCATCCAGCCGTACCTCGAGACGCCGGCCATCAAAATCCAGCCTGCCTCGGTCGATATCGATGAACAATGGGCGGGGACGCGGAACGTGTCGTTCACGGTCGAGGCCGCGCGCAAGGCCGGCATCGCTTACCAGTGGCAGCGCGACGGCGCGGACATTCCCGGCGCGACCCAGTCCGTCTACACACTGTTCGCCGACCTCGCCAACAGCAACCGCCTCTTCCGTTGCCGACTCGCCTCGCTCGGCGGGGCGGTCACCAGCCAGACGGCGCGCTACGTCTTGGTGCCCGACAACGTCCCGCCCGCGCTCGGCGGCTGGCGGATCTCGCATGACCGGCGGATGCTGACGCTCGCCTTCTCGGAACCCCTGCTGGCCGCCAGCATCAGCAACGCCGCGTTCGCGGTGTCCGGCACCGCCGTCGTGGGGGCCACGCTGCAGTCGAATGCCACCAACGTGATCCTGCGCCTCGCCGACCCCCTCAGCGCCGGCACGGCGTACGCCCTGTCGCTGAAGATCTCCGATTGCGCCACCCCCGCCAACGTGCTGGCGCTCGCGAGCGTGCCGATCACGCCCGACGCCTGGGCCGCCACGCCCGCCGCCCTCATCCGCGGCGGCGTCGAACCCCCCGGCCCGTCGTCGCGCCGCGGCCCCCTCGCCGTGACGGAGATCAACCACACGCCCGCCGCACGCGCCGACGGCCGCGACCTCCGCTTCATCGAGCTCTACAACTCGAACCCCTACTTTCAGGACATCGGCAACTATCGCTTCTCCGGCGCCTTCGACTACACCGTCCCGTCCGGCACGGTGATGGCCGCCAACAGCTATCTCGTCATCGCGCCGTCGCCCGCCGACCTCGCGGCCGTTTACGGCATCGCCAACGTCCTCGGCGGGTTCGACGCCTACGCCTTCGACGGTTCCAGCGAAATCACGCTCAAGGATGAGATGGGCGCGTGGCTCACCACGGTCGCGTATGCCGACGAGCCGCCCTGGCCGGTGGCCGCGGACGGCTCGGGCCATTCGCTGGTGCTGGCGCGGCCCTCGTACGGCGAACGCGAAGCCGACGGCTGGGCCGCGAGCGCCCGGCTCGGCGGGTCGCCCGGCACCGCCGAGCCCGCCCGCCCGACAGGCTACGAGGCCGTGCTGTTCAATGAAGTGCTGGCGCACTCGGGCGCGACGCCGGGATTCGTGGAACTCCATAACCTCTCCTCCTCCCCGGTCGCGTTGGCGGGATGCGCGCTCAAACACGGCATCCCCGCCGTAGCGGACTTCGTTTTTCCCGAGGGAACGACGCTTCCCCCAAACGGGTTCCTCGCGTTCGACGAAAGCGCGCTCGGCTTCAAAATCGACGGCGCAGGCGACACGCTCTGGCTCTTCGCCCCCGAGAGCGCGGGCGGTGCGGCGATCGATGTGATCCGCCTGGACGATCAGGAGATCGCCACCGCCTATGGCCGGTATCCCGACGGCGATGGCGCCTGGAACCGCCTGGAAGCGCCGACCCCGGCCACCGTGAACGCGCCCCGGCAAGCCGCGGAAGTCGTGCTCAACGAGATCATGTATCACCCCATCTCGGAAAGCAAAGACGAGGAATACATCGAGCTCTTCAACCCCGGCACAAACGCGGTGGCCCTCGCGGGCTGGAAAATCGGCGGCGGCATCGACTACACCTTTTCTGCGCAAACCATCCCCGCCAAGGGGTACCTGATCGTCCCGCGCGACCGCGACACGCTCGCCGCGCTCTATCCTGCGCAAGCCGCGCTCATGACGCCCGACGAGTTCAGCGGCTCGCTCGCCAACAGCCGCGACACCGTCACGCTCTCCAAACCGGTGCCCGTGTTTGACACGCAAGACCCGCTCAGCCCCGTCATCGTCACCAACAACACCGTGGTCGAACGCGTCGTTTACCGCGCGGGCGGCGAATGGGGCAACCTTGCGGACGGCGGAGGCAGCTCGCTGGAGCGCGTCGACCCCCGCAGTGACCCGAGCCTCGCCCGCAGCTGGGCCGACAGCGATGAGACGCGGAAGAGCGGCTGGACCACGGTCGCGTTCACCGGCAAGATCGACAACGGCTTTTCCGGCAGCTCGAACGGCGATCCCAACGCGGTCAACGTCGGCCTCATGGACGGCGGCGAGTGCCTGGTCGACGCCGTGGAAGTCAAAGCCGCCGGCGGCGCGAATCTGGTGAACAATCCGTCGTTCGAAGCGGACTCTTCAGACTGGCGCTTCATGGGGACGCACGAACCGTCTTCGATGGAGACCGACGCCTCCGCACCGGACGGCAGCCGCGTGCTGCATCTTCGCGCCGGCGACCGCTGCCACAACAGCATGAACATCTGCCGCGGCATGCTGAGCGCCACGATGGCCAAAAGCGGCACCGGCACGATCAGCGTGCGCGCCCGCTGGCTTTCGGGTTGCCCGGAGCTGCTGGTCCGCACGCGCGGCAGCTGGCTCGAGGCCTGCGGCAACATCCTCACCACCCGCGCCCTCGGCACCCCTGGCCAGGTCAACTCCCGCGCCGCCTCCAACGGGGCGCCCGCGCTGTACGACGTCATCCATCAGCCCGTGCTGCCGCGCAACGGCGAGAAAGTCACCGTCTACGCCCGCGCCCAAGACCCTGACGGCGTCTCCTCGGTCACGCTCCATTACCGCGTCGAAGGCCAGGACGGCACCAACGCCGTGCCGATGATCCCCGCCGCCGGCGGCTACTACGCGGGGGAGATCCCGGCGGGGCTGCCGAACAACGCGCTCGCCGCGTTCTTTGTCGAAGCGGCCGACGGCCACGCGCAGACCGCCAGCGCCCGCTTCCCCGCCGCCGCGCCGGCGCGCGAATGCCTCGTGCGCTACAACGAGCCCCTCGACAGCCGCGCGTTCGGCATCTACCGTTTTTGGGTGACCAAGGAGAACCTCGCCTACTGGGCCGCCCGGGAGAAGGGCAGCAACAAACCGGTTGACGTTACGTTCGTATACGGCACGAACCGCGTCTTCTACCAGGCCGGCGTCATGTACGCGGGCAGCCCGTTCCACACGCAAGGCTACTCGTCGCCCATCAATGCCAATGTGGACTATGAGTCCGTTTTCCAGAGCGACGACACCTTGCTGGACGACGACGGCGTCGTGCTTTCCACGATCGGCAACCTCGGCAGCGATACCATCGCCGTGCGCGAGCAGTTCTGCTATTCGCTCGTCCACGCCCTGAAGATTCCCCACATGTACCGCCGCTACATCCATCTCTACGCCAACGGCGTCGAACAGAACTCTAAAAAGATTTACGAAGACACCGAGAAGCCCAACGCCGGCGCGATCAAGCACTGGTTCCCGGAAGACCCCGACAACGACTTCTTCAAGGTTGACGACTGGTTCGAACACACTTTGGACCTCAGCGACAAACAGATCGTCACGGCCCGGCTGCAGAAGTACACGACGACGAACGCCGAGAACAACGTAGAGCTGAAGCTCGGACGTTACCGCTGGAACTGGCTCAAGCGCGGCTATGAGACCTTCCGCGCCAACGACTACACCAATTTCTTCGATCTGGTCGAAACGCTCAATATCGCCGATGCCGACACCTATGCGCAGCGCATCCAAGAGAAGATCAACATCGCCGATTTCGTGCCCGTCATCGCCGCCAACCAATTCATCGGCAACTTCGACAGCTACGGCTTCACCCGCGGCAAGAACATGTACCTCTACGACAGCGCGGACGGCTGGCAGCTCATCGCGTGGGACCTCGACTACAACTTCGGCATGAGCCGTGTGCTCGACGACCCCATCAACCCCGCGCTCGCGTCGTTCGTGACTGAAGACCCCACCATGCGGACGTTCCTGAAGACCCCGCTCGTCTGCCGCGTTTTCATGCGTGCGATGCAGACGCTGGCCGCCGCCGCGAACGACCCCGCGATCCTGGCGTGGACGCGCGCCAAGTACGACGCGCTCAAGGGCGACGGCACCAATCTCGCCGGCTCCTACGACGATTTCTTCAAGATCGTCGACACCCGCCGCACGAGCGTCGTGGCGCAACTCGCCGCCGCAAACCCGGCGGCTTTCACCGTGACCGCCCCTGCGGAGCCGCTCGCCGAAGCGGTGTCGAATGTGGTCTCGATCTCGGGCGTCGCGCCCTTTGGCGTCACATCTCTGCGGGTCAACGGCGCGGAGACGGCGGTCGCGTGGACCTCGCCCACCAGCTGGACCGCGCAGGTGGTGCTCAACAACGGCACCAACGCCTTTCAGATCGAAGCCTACACGGCGGACGGGACGCCGCTGCCGGGAGGAAGCGTCACCCGCCATATCGCCTACACCGGCACGCCGCTCGATCCGCTGGAGCAGTTCCTCTGCATTTCGGAGATCATGAGTAAGCCCGTCACCAACACCGCGGCCTATATCGAGATCGCCAACCGCTCGTCGTCGACCCTGATGAACTTGACGCGCCTGTATCTGGATGGCGCGGTCTCGTTCACCTTCCCGAACGGGACCATGCTGCGGCCCGGAGAACACCGGCTGATTGTCGCGGACACGAATGCCATTTCGGCCGCGTATGGGACCGGTGCCGCGTCGCGCGTGATCGGGGCGTACAACGGCACGCTTCCCGCGGCCGGCACGCTGCGCCTCCGCCGGCCCGCCGTTGGTTTCGAACCCGACGATCCCGTGCTCGACGCCGTCGTCTACGAAGACGCCGCCCCGTGGCCTGCCGCCGCGCCGGACGGTTCCGCGCTGCAGCTCATCAACCCCGCGCGCGACAACAACCGCGTCGCCAACTGGGCCGTTGGGACCACGGGCGGCGCGACCATCACGGCGACGCCGGTGCCGTGGGGACAGACGTGGAAATATTTTGTCGGCGGCTATCCCGGCGACACGTGGGCGGCCACCGGTTTCGACGACTCCGCCTGGGCTTCCGGCCCAGGTCCGCTCGGCAAAGAGACGGCGACGCTGGCGATCCCCCTCGCGACGTCCATCAGCCTCACGAACGGGCGCATGGCCTACTACTTCCGGACGACGTTCAACTACACCGGCAACCCCGCCAACGCCACGCTCCAGCTCGCCTACATGCTGGATGATGCCGCCGCCTTTTATCTCAACGGCGAGGAGATCCACCGCTCCTCGCTGATGCCGCCCGGAGACATCTCCGACACCACGCCCGCCACGACCGCCAAGGCGCCCGAAGGCGTGATCGAAGGACCGTTCGTCCTGCCGGCCACGGCGCTGCGCGCCGGCGTCAACACGCTTGCGGTGCGGGTCCACCAGAACCAGAACGCCAGCTCCGACCTCGTTTTCGGCATGAAACTGGACGCGGCCTCCACGGTCAACGACGCCTGCACGCCCGGCGCGACCAACGCGAGCGACGTGACGCTCTCCTCGCTGCCCGGCGTCTGGCTCAACGAGGTCCAGACGCGCAATCTCGCCGGGGCCTTCGACAACGCGGGCGAACGCGAGCCGTGGTGCGAGCTCTACAACGGCGAGACCGGCGCCGTGGCGCTCGCCGGCTGGACGCTGGCCACCGCCACGGACGACCCCGGCTGGGCGTTCCCCACGGGCGCCGTCATCGCCGCCCGCGCCTTCCTGCGCGTCTGGCTCGACGCCGAGCCCGCCGAAAGCACCGCCGGCGATCTCCACGCCGGATTCCGCTTCGACGCCGCATCGGGCATGCTTCTGCTCCGCGCGCCGATCGACGGGCGAGACGTGGCCGTCGACTATCTGCGCTTCGCCGGCAGCGCGACCAACGCGGCATGGGGCGCCTATCCCGACGGCACCTCCAACCCGCGGCGCTGGCTCCATCCCGCGACGCCGGCCGCCGCCAACCGCATCGACCGGCCGGCGTGCCGCATCGTGATCAACGAGTTCATGGCGCAGAACGACCTCTTCACGAATCCGCTCAACGGCAAGAAGGACGACTGGCTCGAGCTGTTCAACGACGGTGCGGAGACCGTCGACCTCGGCGGCTTCGTGGTCACCGACACCCTGACCGGAGAGAACCCGCCCGTGCCCGACTTGCGCAACACCAAATCGCTGGTCATCTCCAACGGCGTGACGCTCGTGCCGGGACAGGCGCTCCGCATCTGGACCGGCGCCTCGAAATCCACCACGCTCCCCTTCGACCCCGCCAACATTCAGGCGCCCTTCGGGCTCGGCAAGGACGGCGACCAGATCTGCCTCTTCAACCCTGCGCTCGAACTGGTCGACCGCGTGCAGTACGCCACCGAACAGAGCGCGCAGTCCAGCCTGGGCCGCTGGTTCAACGGCGCCGCGGGCGAACTCGTGACCTTCGGTCAGCCGACACCGGGCCTGCCCAACCGCAACCCGCGCTTCGCGTCGGCGACCGTTGTCCAGCCGGCCGCATTCGCCTTCCGCGAGGAGTCCCCCTTCGCCTACACGAACCGCTATGCCTCCGGCCGTCCCGACCACTTTGTTTTCCGTCTCTATGCGACAGACGGCCTCACGGTCCCCACCAATCTGACGTTCGACACCGACGCGGGCGCGCTCACGTGGACGCCCTCGGAAGCCCAAGGCCCCGCCGTCTATCCGCTCCGCGTCTGCGGCTTTTTAGCGGACGGCCTGAGCGTATGCGGGTGTGACGAAGTCCTGCTGACGCTCCGCGTTTTGGAGGCGCCCAGCCGCCCGGTCATCGGCGCGGTCACGAATCTCGTGATCGACGAAGGCGCGCTCGCGGCCTTCACGGTCACCGTCACGCGCGCCGCGGAGATCCCGCCGTATGCGACCGCCACGCGTTTACGCCTCTCGGGACCCCTGCCGACCAACGCCACGCTCAACGCCGACACCGGCGCGTTCACGTGGCAGACGGGCGAACCGGACGGCCCCGGCTCCCATCTCATCACCGTGATCGCGGAAGACGCGGACGATCCGACCGCCTCCGCCGTTACCAACGTCACGGTCACCGTGAACGAAGTCAACAGCGCCTTCACCTACGCGTCGCCGACCGTCTTCTACCTCTGGCGCGAGGAGCCCTTTGCGGCGCATCTGCGCTTCAGCGATCCGGACCTTCCGCCCAACGTGTTCAGCCACGCGCTCCTCTCCGGACCTTCGGGCTTGACACTCGACCCCGACACGGCTTGGGTCCAATGGCGGCCGACCGCCGAGCAGACCGGCTCCTTCACCATGAGGGTGCGCAGCTTCGACAACGCGGGCGCGGCCCGCACCACGACCGTCACCCTGTCGGTCGACACCTTCCCGCTTGCGGCGTCCGCGCTTGCGGCGGCCACCGCAGGCGGCGGCCTGAATCTCCAGTGGAAAAGCAAGCGCGATGCGTTCTACACCATCGAATGGACCCCGTCGCTTGCGGCCCCCGCATGGCGGCCCGTCAACCCCGGCGCGCCGATCGCGGGTACCGGCGGCACCCTTTCCTACCCGCTTGACCCCGCCGTCTTCGGTTCGTCCTCCAACGGATTTTTCCGAATCCTGCAGACGCGCGAATGACGTGACAGGGCGCGATTCAACTTTGACAAAATGAATCAGACCCGACGCGGGACGTTTCCCGTTTTCCTGACTTGCAAGGTTAAATGCACGGAGGCGATAGAGCGGCGAGATGATTTTCA
>CAZOIS010000165.1:0-8929 GCA_964579865.1 uncultured Lentisphaeraceae bacterium
AGCTGGAGTTGATGCCGACGCCCGCGAGGAAGTTGCGGCGCACCGAGGTGCCCGAGCCTTTCGGGGCCACCAGGATCACGTCGACGTCCGCGCTGGGCTTGACGCCCGTCAGCCGGTTATAGACGAACCCGAAACCGTGGGAGAAGTAGAGCGCCTTGCCGGCGGTCATGAAAGGCGCGACGCGCGGCCACACCTGCTTAATCGCGGCGTCGTTCACGAGCATCATGACGATCGTGGCCTTCTCGCAGGCCTCCTCGATGTCGAAGAGCGTCTTGCCTGGCTTGAAGCCGTCTTTCATCGCGCGCTTCCAGTCGCCGGCGAAACGCTTGTCCTGGCCGATGATGACATTGACGCCGTTGTCGCGCATGTTGAGCGACTGCGCAGGGCCCTGCACGCCATAGCCAATGATGGCGATGACCTCATCCTTGAGGACTTTCTGCGCCTTCTTCAAGGGATATTCTTTGCGTGTGACGACGGTTTCCACAACACCGCCAAAATCGATCTTCGCCATGTCCGTTACTCCTCAGGTTTTGAACATCGCCCGGCCGCGTCCGGCCCAACGACCGCACAGCAAGGCGAAAAATGAGTTTTTATCATAGCACCTTGCGCCCGTGACGCAAGTGCTTTGTTTCAAACGCTCAAACGCCGTCTTGTTTCGGGTTCGGCTTTCTGTCATACTATCACGCAATTGTTTTGGACAAAACCGAACGACACGTACGATGATTTCATTCTTTAAACGCAATTCGCCGGTGATCCGCGAACGTGCCGCGCACAGCATTTCGCGCGCGAATATCGACCCTGACGCGCTCAAGGTGCTGTACCGGCTGGCCAACACCGGGTACACGGCTTATCTGGTGGGCGGCAGTGTGCGCGACCTGCTGCTCGGCCGCCAGCCCAAGGATTTTGACATCGGGACCGACGCGCGCCCGAACGAGATCCGACGCCAGTTCCGCAACTGTTTTCTGATCGGCCGGCGCTTCCGCCTGGCGCACATCGTCTTCGGGCGCAAGGTGATCGAGACCAGCACGTTCCGGCGCCAGCCCGATGCGGTGGAGAATGAAAACGGTCTGTACCAAACCGAAGACAACACCTTCGGTTCGCCCGAGGAGGACGCGAAGCGCCGCGACTTTACGGTCAACGGGCTTTTTTACGACATTAAGACCTTTTCGGTGATCGATTACGTGGGCGGCCTCAAGGATCTTGAAAAGCGCTTGCTGCGCTGCATCGGCGATCCCGCCATCCGCTTCCGCGAGGATCCGGTGCGCATGATGCGGGCGGTTAAGTTCGCGGCGCGCCTGGGTTTCACCATCGACCGCGCCAGTTGCAAAGCCATCCTCAAGTACCATGCCGATATCCTCAACGCCTCCGTGCCGCGCGTCTGCGAGGAGATCTTTCGGCTCTTTACCTTCGGCTCGGCCCGCGCCGCCTTCCTGATGCTGTGGGAGTTCAATCTGTTGGACGATCTGCTGCCGGAGCTCGGCGCCTACATTGACGCCTCCGGCGGCAAGCGGTCGCCGCTCTGGAGCTATCTGGCCGCGCTCGACGTCGATCCCGCAAATGCCGAGCTCTCCAACGGCGTGCGGCTGGCCTGCCTCTATTATCCGCTCTTTTTCGAGATGCTCCGCCAGGAGGAGCGGCGCTATCCCAACAGCCGCATCAACCGGCAACATGTCGCACGGCAGGCGTTGCATGGCGTGGCGCAACGGCTCCATATCCCGAAGGCGACACTCTACACCGCCCAGGCGCTGATGGACGTGCCGCGCCGATTCGCCGATTCACCAGCCAAAGGGCGCGGGCACCGGTTTCTTTTCCATCCAGGCTTCCCGGAGGCGTTGGCGTTTCAGCGGATCCTGCTGACTGCGGAAAAGGCTGACCTTTCCTGCTTCAACGAGTGGCAGGCTCTGTACGCGCAACATGCGGCTCAGAAAGCCCCGAGCCAGCCACGCCCGGAGCCGGCCGACATGCCGGAAGGCGCCGAGACGCCGCGCGACGCCGAGGAGGAGGCGAACGGCGACCGCCCGCGCCACCATTCGCGCCGCCGTCGCCCCCGCCGGGGCGCTGCCGGCCATGAGACCGGCGGCGAGCCGCATGCGGTGACGGTGGCTGAGGTGTCGTAAGATTTTCTCTTAAGGCTGTTGACTTTCACGGCCTAGATGCCTACTATTTTTACCTATGCGTGTTTTGTGGGTTGACCTGATATCGGAGCTCGGAGGCGCTCAGTACAGCCTGCTGGAAGTGTGCGGCGGCCTGGCGGCTTGCGGGGTTGAAGTGGTGGCAGCGGTGCCTCAAGGGCCGCTGTTTGATCGTCTTTCGGCCAAGGGAATTCCCGTCTTTCCCGTTTCGCCGGTACGGGCGTCGCGCCGCGGTTGGGGCCTTTTCTCCACGGCCGCGAAACTCATGCGCGCCCCGAGCACGGTCTGCCAAATCATTCGCGCCGTCAAGCCGGACATCGTCCACGCCAACAGCCTGCCCGCCTTTCTGGCGTCGCGCAAAACCTTCTCTCATATTCCCCTGGTGTGGCATGTGCGCGATTTGCGGCTGCCGGTCGTCATCGCGCGCGATGCGGCGAAAAAGGCCTCCAGGATCATCGCGGCTTCCGAAGCCATCGACGAGTATCTGGTCGAAATCCTCTCGCCCCGCATCCTCGGACGCATTCGGGTGGTCCGCAACGGGATTGACCCCGCCTGCGCTGCTGCCGTGAGCCGCGCTGCGGCGCGCCAGCGGTTCGGACTGCCGGCGGAGGCTCCGGTTGTCGGCATGGTCGCGCACCTCATTCCGTGGAAACGGCACGATGCGTTCATCATGGCCGCCGCGGAAATCCGGCGGCGGCGTCCCGATGTCCACTTTGCGCTGGTCGGTCGTAATCTGTTCAACGAGCACGCCCGGTGGGCCAGCCAGCTCGAGAAGATGGTCGACCAGGCCGGCCTGGCCGATGCTTTTCACTGGTTCACGGCCTGTGACGACGCGGCGCAGATCCTGCCCGCGTTCGACGTGTTGCTCCATCCGGCGCTGGGCGAACCCTTCGGCCGCGTGCTGTGCGAAGCCATGGCCGCCTCGGTGCCGGTCATCGCCGCGGAATCGGGCGGCCCCTGCACGATCATCGAGCAGGGTGTCTCGGGCATCTTGGTGGGCGGCGGCGAGCCTTTCCGCATGGCTGAAGAGGCGCTCGGGCTCCTGGCTGAGCCAGCCCGGGCCGCCGCGTTGGCCGCTGCCGGGCGAACGCGCGTGCTGAGCCAGTTCACCGTCGCCAAGGTGTGCGAGCATCTCGCCAAAGAGTACCGCGCGCTGATCGCCGCCACCTCGACCGGCCACGACGACGAGTGACCGGACGCCGCCGGACGCGCCCAGCCGTAACCTCCGGCGGTTATGCCGTCGTCGAGCCCGCTCAGGTCGAGCGCACTTCCGGCGCGGATGACGACATCGGTCAGCGCCGTCTCGCACCAGAGAACTCCGTCCGCGACGTTCGTAACGGTCGGCCCGACGCAGACGAGCGGCGTTTCAGATGACAGCACGGAAAAATAGTCGCGCCGTCACTTGGCGAGCGAGGCTTCGTATTTGCCGCGCCAGAAAACGGTGATGTAGCCGAAGACCTGCCCGACGGCACAGTAGAGCAGCACGCTGAGGGCGGTCTTGGTGAGATCGCCCGACGCGCCTTGGGCGGAGAGCAGGCCGAAGTAGGCGCCGGAGCCGATGAAGAGCGCGGGCACCATGTTCTTCAGGTTCTCGGTCATGATCGCAGGCACGACGACGATGAAGACCGCCAGCGCCATCACAAGGTTCATGCCGCCGACCGAGGGCAAGTCGCTGATTCCCGGCACGCCCATCAGCTTGATGATCGCGATGGAGGCCAGGACGCCGGTCAGATAACCGATCCAGGCTTTCACGCCGCCCATCGGTGTACAGCCGGCGAGAAAAAAGACGGCCCACGCCTGAAAGGAGACCCACATGGCATCGCCGACCGGCGACACTTTGGCGACAAATGCGTTGACGAGAACGAGGACTGCCGCCTGAACGGCAAGACCGACCGATACGACGAGGAGCTGTTTGTTAGCGAGCGCCATCTTGATCCATCCTTTTTCTTGCCCTTGCGGCCCGCCGCCGGCATCCTTAGCCGAACCCACGCGCGCCGCGAATGGCCGCATTGTAACGAAAGGAGGGAGCGGATGCAAAGGAGAACTGCAAAGCCCGGGTGATCGGTTCGTGGCAGGGATGTGCGAGGGTCATGCGTTTCGGGTGAAAAGTGGGCAGGCGACTCGGGATCGCGGGCTCATTTTGGAGCGCGGCGGCTTGCCGCCGTTTTAGAAAGCGGGAGCAATCTCCCGCACGCCACACCGCAAGCCTGACCGCAGGAGGGGAGGGACGAGCGTCTGCTCGTCCAGCCGCTGGACATGAAATGGCATCACGGCTGGGCAAGCCGACGCTTGCCCCTCCCGGTCGAGCTTCGCACAAAACACGCGCTCGACTCGCGCACCCCTGCCGCTAACCGATTACAAAGTCCGGAATCCGTTGAACGGTTATGCGGTGCGCGTTCCGTCACCGGCCCGCTCACTTCAGCAGGAATGCGTGCGGCTCCAGCATGATCTTTTCGCCGTCCACGGCCGCCTCGACCGCCTCGCCGGACACGTTCACCGCCAGCGTGAGCTTTTTGCCGCCCGGCAGCAGGCGCGAGAAGGCGTAGACCTTGTCCGCGGGAACAACATCGTGCCACACCAGCGGCGCGTCAAAGAGTGCGGGATTGTCGTGACGGAGACGGCAGAGACGCTTCACGAGCGCCCGCCGCTCAACCGCCTTGGCGTCGCCGGCGCGCGACCAGTCCACATGCCACCCGCCGTGATCGCGGTTGGAATAAATGGACTGCGGGGAAGCGTCGGCGATCTCTTGTCCGTTGTACAGCATCGGGATGCCGTCCAGAAGGAAGAGGGTGGCGAGCATGGATGCGTTCGCCTGCGCGCCGTAAAGCTCCTCCTTGCGCTTCTGGCCCGGGGTGACGTTTGCGAAATCGTGGTTTTCGAAGCAGCGCATCCAGTGAAAGCCCCGAGGAAAATCCGCGCGCGCCTTCTCCCACGCCGTGCGGAGCAGAGGAGCCCGGGCCGTCCCGGCGAGCAAGTCCACCAACGCCCACTGCGTGTAAAAACCGTACGAGAGGTCGAACGCCTCGATCTGGTCATCGCCCTTGAGCCCTTCGCACATCATGAGCACGTCCGGCTTGAGCGCGCGGCACCGGCGGTACCCCTCCTCCCAGAAGTCGACAGGCAGCATGTCCGCGACGTCGCAGCGGAAGCCGTCCACGCCGTAGTCTTTGATGAACCCCGTCATGTTCGCGTAGAGGTACTCGCGCACGGCGGCCTTGGAGACATCCATCTCCGGGAACGCCCAGTCGCCAAGCCGGGGCGTGCCGTCGGGGTTTCGCACAACGAAATCCGGGTGGTCTTTCAAGAACACGGCCGTCGGCCCGCAGTGGAAATAGACGAGATCGAACAGCACCTTCATGCCGAGCCGGTGCGCTTCGTTCACAAACGCCTTCAGGTCGGCCGCCGTGCCGTATTCGGGGTCGACGGCAAAAAAGTCCTTCTGCCGATAGGGGTTCTTCGGGTTGCCCAGCCGGCTCTGCTTCTGGCGCGCGCTCCAGAACTTCGGGTCGGGGTCGTCGTCCGCGAGCTGGTGCGGGGTGAGGTAGATGATGTCCACGCCGAGCTCCCGGAGTTCCGGCAGCTTCGCGCGGGCGGCGGCGAACGTGCCCTCGGGCGTGAACATGCGGGTGAAGAGCTGGTACATCACGCTGCCGCGCAGAAACGCCGGGACCGGGCGCGCCGCGCAGGACGCCGCGCCGTGTGCGCTGCCGTACGTGGGCAGAAAACGCGCCTCCGGGCGCTGCGCCCCGCGTGGCAGGCGGACGAGTTCCGGCACGCCCTTCGCCCCGAGCATCCAGCTCTGCGGCGGCAGGCGGAGGCGTCCGGTGACGGCGTCGAGCGTCGCGCCGGTGCCGGCCGAGGGCGCGGACCAGTGCGAGGCGGTGCCCACCCTCCGGCGTGAAGGCCCGCGACCAGTCGACGCCCCACTTGCCGTGGAAGCGGTTCGACCAGATGCTGTGCGGCGCGGTGTCGGCGATTTCCTGCCCGTTGTACACCATCGGCACGCCGTCGAGCGTGAAGAGCGTCACGAGCAACGCGTCGTTGAGGGAAAGGCCGTACTTCTCCTCCCAACGCTTCTGTCCAGGCGCACAGTTCGCATAGTTGTGGTTCTGGAAGCAGCGCATCCAGTGGAACCCCTTCGGGAAGCGGCCCTCACGCTGGACGCAGTTGATGGACAGGTTCGTGGCGGATCCTTTGCCGTCGAGAAAGTCGCGGAGCGTTTCTTTTCGGCGGCGGGGTTGGACACGACGACTGCGGTGAGAATGTTTTTGCGGCAAGTCCTTATTCGGCAAGCTATCCCTTTTGACATCATTGCTGACGACCCGTTTTATGCACCTGCAAATCAAAAAAAGCTGAAGGAGTCCATTCGCCAACTTGAATCAGGGAATAGGCAATCCCGAGCTAATCAAGGGACTGTCGGGATATTGGAGCCGCCGCATCAACGAGAAGGATCGCTTGGTCTACAAGATTGCCAATGGCGAAGTATTGATTCCGCAGTGCCGTACTCACTATGGCGATCATTGATAAAGCATAACTTAGCACCATTCGGGACAGACCCTTTATCGGCTTGGAAGAGTGGAATAATGGATGGGTGCGAGGAAAACGAGTCACGCAACGGATTTCCATCATTCCAGTATTCCACCATTCCATGCACGGTCACTCCTTCAAATACCGGAGCACCACGGGACCGAGCAGGCCTGAAGGCAGAAGCGCGTCGTCCTTGGTCCAGTGGCCCCAGGTCGCAAACGTGTAGCGTCCCGACGGGCTGGGCTTGCCCTCCAGAACGAACCGCGGCCATTCGGTCAGATGGCGCTCCATGATGGTGCCCGGCGCGAACGTGCTGTCGGCCGGCTTGAAGTCGTCGCCGATCATGCGGTTCGGCCAGAGGTTGGTGACCTTCACGGTCAGCTGCAGCGACGGCTGGGAGCCGCCACCCCGACTGACAACATCCGTGATGTCGACGCGGAAGGGCGGCTTCCAGAGCGTGGGAACCTTCACGCCGTTCACAGTCACGTCGGCGAAGTTCTTCACGTCGCCGAGGTCGAGAATCAACCGCTCGCCCGCAAAGGGCATGCGTGCCAGCGGGATCGTTTTCACATACACGGCCGAGCCCGAGAAGTACTTCACGCCTTCTTCCGGGCGCGTCGCCCAATCGGCGAGCGCGTCGAACACGACCGTTTCCGGCGCACCGGCAGCGAGCGCGTTCGGCGCGAATGCGTTCGGGAACACGACCGTCCAATCGCCCTCCACCGGCACAACGGCGGTCTGTTCGCCCGGCAGATCCAGCAGGGAGGTGTCGGGCTTGGGCAACGTGATCTCGCCGTGCTCCTTCGCCGAGGCGGTCTTCAGCACGCCGTCCTCGCGGTAGGTGACGCGCAGCTCCTTCACGCGGTTCTCGGCCGGATCCTTGATGCGGAACGCCATGTGCGTAATCGCGTCGCAGAAAAGGCTCCCGTCCTTCACGCAGGCGGCGAGCTGCTTCGTAACGTCGGCCGGCAGCTGGTCCGCCTTGTCGAAGCACCCATACTCGGCCTTCACCAGCTCGAAGGCCCCGGCGCGGAACGCCTGCGGCTGCTCGGGCGGCAGGACGGCCGGCGGCGTACCGGTCTCCTTCTCCCGGAAGACCACGAACCACGAGCCGCAGGGGCCGAACGTGAGCGGCACCGTCGTCACACCGTCCTTCACCGCGTACGTCTTGACCGGCTCGACCGCGCCGGTTTCGGCGTTCCAGAGCTCGGGCTTGCGGCCGGCCACGCGGAACGAGCAGACGAGGCGGCGCGGGCTCTCGTCGGGCGAGGCCACGAAGTACCAGTCCGCATCGCGGTTGCGCCGGTGGATGTAGGTCACCTTCGCCGCGGGGCTGGCGCAGGCGAAATCGGGAGCGCGCGCCTTGAGGAACGCGGCCGCGTCTTCGAACGCGATGACCTGCGCGCCGGCGGCGCGCAGGCGCTCGAGATCCTTTGCACCGGCTTCGGGAAGCTCGAAGAATTTCTCGGGGAGGATCAGGAACGCGTAGCTCTGGCCAGCGGGCAGCGCGAGCCGGCCGTCCTTCACCTGCATCTCGGCGAGCGTCGTCGACGAGACAAAGTCGTACGTGAAGCCGTCGGGAACCGGCGTCGGCATCTTGTGCGGATTGCCCCCCCAGTTGATGTAGAGGTAACCGGCCGGACAGTACCACGCCGCGTCGGAGACGAACGTGCCCTCCTGCAGCAGGTACTGGCAGCGCTGCTGGTACTTGAGCCAGGGCTTCGCCTGTCCCCACCACGTCTGCGTGCGGTCGAAATGGACGCCGAACGGCCCCATCGTCATGCCGGGCAGCCGCGCCGGCTTCACCCATGGCTGGTGCGCGAAGCGGTGGTAGATGATGCGGTTGAGACCCTCGGTGTAGACCCAGTCGCACTTGGCCTTCATGCTCCAGGGCGTGTTCTGCCAGCGCCCTTCCCTCGCGTTCGTGGTGAAGGACTCCGCCGCGACGAAGCGCCGACCTTTGGCGTGCGCGATGGATGCCGCCTGCCGCACCCAGTGCGGGCTGTCGAGCTTGGCCCAGAACTCCGCCGTCGGGATGTCGGCCTGCTCGCCGTAAAGCAGGTCGTCGGACGGAAGCTCGCCGTAGGGTTCGATCGCGAGCTGCAATCCGCTCGCGTGCGCGAGGCGGCGCATCTCGCCCGCGTAGTTCTCTGCGAATAGCTCGGTGACCGTGAGGCGGAAATCGCGGTAAAACGTTTCGGTCGCGGCGACGGAGTCCACCACGCGCCCGGCCAGCGCCGGCAGCCACGGCGTGATGTCGTAGCCGTTCC
>CAZOIS010000166.1:0-8929 GCA_964579865.1 uncultured Lentisphaeraceae bacterium
CGCGTTGGTGCGCTTGTCGGCCAGGATCTTGATGTTGTCCTTGCTGAGCGCGCCCAACTTGCTCTTTCCGGGTTCGCCGCTTCCGGCCGACGCCGCTTCCGCCGTCCGGCTGGCGGCGCGCGCCGCCAGGGTTTCGGCCAGCGTCGAGCTGCGCCCGGGCGGCTCGGATGCGCCGGACGTGCTCTTGGACGCGTTCGACGGCACCTTCTCGTCCTTCTTGGACGAGACGTTGCCGATGAGGTCGTTCAGCATGGTGGAGACCTCCTCGGCGTCCGCGAACTCCAGGCGCTTGACCTCGACCTTCACGTCCGGCGCGGTCTCGATGTCCAGCACCGTGATGATCTTGTCGAAGAAATTCATGTTCTCTTTGCGGGTGATGATGATCAGCTGGTTCGAGCGCTCGTCCGAAATGATCTGCACTTTACCGCGGATCATGCCGCGGTCGGCGTCGCTCACCAGCGTTTCGATGCTCTCGTTGGGCGTCGCGGCCGCCGGCTGCGGCGCGCCGAGGCGCGTGAGCCCCGGGATCGCGGGGCGGGACAAGGCCGACGACGGCGTGGTGCTGCGGGTGAACCCCGGTGCCCCCGACACGTTGGCCTTCACCTCTTCCTTGGACTGCGTCTGCTTCTGGGATTCGGCCACCAGCTCTTCCAGCCGCTTCTTGATGTCGTCGGCCTTGGCGAAGCGGATGACGCGCACGTTCACCTCTTCCGACGCCACCAACGGCTGGTCGATGAACCGCACGATCTCCAGCATGCGGTTGATGTTCTCCTGCGCATCCGTGATCAACAGGCTGTTCGTCCGCTCGAACGTCTGGATCAGCCCGAACGTGCTTTTGAAGCCTTCCAACGCTTTCTGAGCCTCGCTGATCGTGATGGCCTTCAGCTGGATCATCTGGCTGATCACCTGGGTCTTCTCGGGATGGCCGCCGTCCGGCTTCTCCATCAGGATCTTGATGCCTTCGTTCCGCACCGATTTGCGGGACAACACCTTTACAAACTTCTCGCCGAACGGTTCGAGCACGATGCCGTTCATGCTGAGCACGGCCTCGATCGCCTCAATGTATTCCGCTTTCGTGAGCTGAATGTCCGCCTGGCTCTTGAGGGTGATGGTGGCCTTCGGCACATCCGGCGCGTTCAAGAGCGTCTTGCCGGTCACTTCCGCATAGGCCATCAGGATGATGTCGACCGTCGCGCCATCGAACTTGAGAGCCGACGTCGTGGTCTTGGTCTTCTCGCCTCCCTCTGCCGCGGACGTCCCGGCCGCGGCGGACGTGCCGGTCGCGGACGCCCCCCCGGACAGGGATGGCTGCGGCCGCGGACGGGAAGTCAGCCCACGCCCTGAAAGCAGCGGATTGCCCCCCGGGGAAATCGCGGGGGCGTTCGCCGCCCCCGGAGGCGGCATCTCCGACGCCGGAGCCGGCGCCGGCGCGGATGCGGGAGCCGGGGCTTGATCCTGCGCCAGCACCACACCCAACGTCAGCACGCAGGCCGCGCCAAGTGAGAACAGATGGTCTTGCATAATTTTCATACTCATTTCCTCAAAATCCGTTTTCGCGCTTTCACCGCGTCGCCGGCGCGGGGGCCGGAGCCGGCCCTGACGCGGCGTTCGTCTTGCCGCCCGCCGGTTCGGTTAGCGGTGCCGCGCCGGGGGGCGTCACGGCATTCGTTTCAGCGCCGCCCCCTGTCGGCGGAAGGCCGTTCTCCGGCTTGGGCGCGTCCGCGTCCGGCGCGGCCTCGTCGGCCGGCGCCTTGCCCGCCTGCCCCGGCTTGCCGGCCTTCGCGTCGTCGCCGCGCATGTAGGCGCAGTAGAGCGTGAACGTGCCCTTCAGGAAACCGGGTTTGGAGGAGGGGCGGATGAACAGCTGACGCACGTCCAGCATCGCGCCGGCCTGATGCAGGTCGTACAGGAATTTCACCAGCGACTCGAGCGAGCCCTCCCAGTCCTTGCAGTCGACCGGCAACTCATAGACATCCCCGACCTCCACCTCTTTGCTGGTCTGGCGCCGCGCGATCGTGAACCCGTTTTGCGACGCCGCCGAATCCATGATGTTGAGCCAGTGGGTGTCCACATCCTTCTCGTACGGGAAGATCGGCATGAGGTCCCGCATCTGCTCATACTTCGCCGTCCACTCGTCGTGGGCGGCAATCAGCGCGTTCTCTTCCTGCAGTTTCTTCTGCGCGTTCGTGTAGACGCGCTGCTCCGTTTTCCAGTTCGCGGACTGCTTCTTGAAACACAGCGCCGCCACCGCATACATGACGGCGACCACGGCGATCAGCAGCATGTTCTTCTCTCGGGAGGATACCGCACTCATTTCCGCGTCACCCCCTTGAACTTGGCGTCCACCTCGAACTTGTGCTTCCCCTTGCTGGCGGATGGCCCCGTGAGCGAAACCGTTTCGAACAGCGGATCCTCAGTCACCGCGTTCTTGAAATCGTACACCAGCGTGGGCTGGTCCGCCTCGCCGGCGATCTTCACGCCGTCGTCGCGCCGGTAGTTGAACCCGATCAGCGTGATTCCGGACGGCAGATAGGACGACGCCATCAGCAGCATCTCCAGCGCCGAGTACGTGCGGTCCGTGTAAGCCAGAATCAGGTTGACCCGCTCGCGGGTGTCGGAAACCTGCTTGAACTCCTTGGCATGGACCTTCGAGGCGCTGCGCGTGCGCGAGGTCATCTGCTTGTAGACCAGCGGCCCCGAAAACAGCACGCCCATGAAGACGGCCCACACCGCCATCGCGACGCCGACCCCCAGCAGCACCCGCCTGCGGACGCGCGACTCCCGCACCTCGTCGCGCCATGCCTGCGGCGTCAGGTCGAGCGCCGCGCCCTCGCCCGTGCGCACCGCCACGCCCTCGACGCCGCCGTCTTCGCTCGGCGGCACCACGTGCCGCACGGCCGCGCCCGCCAGCGTCTCCAGCTTACGCATCAGCTCCGGCGGAGGCGTCTCCTTTGAAACCACCAGCACCTCGGCGACGGGTGCCTCGCCCGCGTCCAGCTCCGCGTTCAGCAAAGACAGGGTCACCTCCCGGATCAGCGACGCATCGTCCGGCAGGGATCCCAGCCCGCGCACCAGCACCGGCACCCCGTGGTCCAGCACCAGCAGATCCCAGCCGTCGTCCGGGTTCATCAGCACCACGCGCCGTCCGGGGCGCGCGAGTTGGCACGGCCCGCACAGCGAGCGGAACCAGCCCAGCGCCGCGGCATCCGTGCGGACCACATGCAGTTTCGCCACCCGCAGCGCCGCGCCAAGCTCCTCGAAAACCGCCGCCGGCATGGCGGCGGCCAACACCCACAGCTCTTTTTCCGTCTCGCTCAGAACCTCGCAGCCGACCGACAGCTCCTCGCCGGGAAAGGGCGACAGCTTGTCCATCTGCAACACGACCGCGTCCGCCAAATCCTCGCGCACCTCGATCGGCAGCCGGAGCACGCGCACCAGCAGGCGGGAGAGCGGCAAGGCCAACACCACCTGCCGCGCGCCCAGCGCGGACTTGGCCGCGCCGAACGCCCGCGCCAAGGGCTTGTCGCTCTCGACCAGCGTTCCGCTTTGCCCGCCCTCTTCGGCCGACTCGCTCTCGTGCGGCACGTCAAGCGGCCACACGCCTCCACCCGTACGCGTCCAGCCGTCGCGGCCGCGCGGCGCGAACCGCACCCCGCGCAAACAGGCGCTCTCGGCCAAAATCGCTATGACATCACTTTTCGCCATAAAATCGCTTTGCGAGTTAGGGGTTAGGAGCCCCGACTCGCCGTTTTAACCCGATTCTCTCTAAGGATCCTCCCGCCACTGCAGGTACCGGACCTTCGAGCCCTCGATCTCCGCGATCGCCTGAATCGCGTGCTTCACGCCCGCGGCCTGCCCTTCAATCACCAGCCGGAAGGTGCCGGAGTTCACCGAGACATAACTCGACACGCCCGTATCCAGCCCGGGGATGCGGGACGTGAAATCGCCGACAGATTTGAACGAATAATCCTCTTCGTCCGAACCCGTCGTCTGGCCCGATCCCGACGCCGTTCCCGACTTCGAAGCCGAACTGGAACGCGAACTCCCTATCCCGGTCCGCGACGAACCCGACGTCGCCGAAGACCGGCCCAAGGTGGACACGCCCGCACTGCGGCCCTCACGCTCCTCGATGATCGCCCCTGCGGCGATCTCGTCGATCCCGGGAATCGTCATCAAAACTTCCATGGGAGCTGCATTGACGTTGATCTTACCATCCCCGTAGGTGGTAAACAATTCCTTAATTCCCTTCACCGAGACCTGCAGCTCCTTGTTCTTCTCCTCCGGATTCAGGATGCCGCCGTCCAGGATCGCGGGGACGAACCCCTTGACCAGCAGCAGCTCCTCGACCGTGTCGACCTCCTTGTTGCGGGCCTTGTATGGCGTCGTCAACGACTTGTAATAATCGTCCTCGGCGCCGTCGGTCGACGGCGTGCTGTCCGAATCGACCCAGTCGTTCCAGCAGTCGATCAGCTCGGAGAAATACTCCTGCGGGATCCCGGCCGTCGTGAAGATCTGCTCCCACACCGCGTCGGAATTCTTGCCGATCAGCATATTGATGTTCCAGCGCGCGGGCTCGGGAATGATCTCCAGGTGCACCACACCGTCGCCGATCGGCTCGTCCACCACCGCCGTCTGGCCGCGCTTGATGCGCAGCGCCGGCTCCTTCCACCGGTCCTCCTCGTCGTCGGCGGACGAGGCCGAGCTCACGCTCGACTGTTTTTCGAGCAGCATCTCCGCGATCGCCACGCCCGACTGGGTGAGGTAGTCCACCCGCCGCCGCTGCCGCAGATAGGTGCTGATGCGGCCCTCCAGCATGGCGTCCAGGGCGAAGGACATCACCAGCATGCTCAGCAGCGCGATCGTCCACAGCGCGATGATCAGGGCCGATCCGCCCCGGGGGGAAGAACGTCGCCTGCGGCTGGCTGTCTGTCGGCACACACTCATCGTCATTCGTCTCATCAGTTTGGGGGGGGCTGCGGGATCTGCAGGCCGGAGCCGGGGGTCCCGCCCGAAACCCCGCCTCCCGTCGTCTTCGTGCCGGTCCCCGTGCCCGTCCCGCTGGTCTTGCCCTTCTTCCGCGGATTCTGCGAGAGGTCGAACATCGGGATCTCGATAATGCGTTTCACCTCCAGCGGCTCGGCGTCCTCTTTGGGTGGCTCCATATACAGCGTCAGCTCCACCGCCTTGGGAAGGCTGTTCGAAAATTTCCATTCGTCCTGCCAGTTGGGCTCCTCGTCCTTCATCGGCTGATCCTTGTCGAGCATCCGGCAGTTGAGGCCGATCACCCGCGGCGAAAGCGACACCGGGGTCACGTCCTTCTCCGGGTCGAACTCGTCGAGCTGCAGGTCCACCCGCCACGCCGAAACGGCCAGCCCCATCGAATCGCTTTTTTTGCCGTCATCCACATAGAGGTTGACGCGGTGCGGAGAGTCCGCGAAGCCGCACTCCTCGCCCACCAGCGCCCGGCCGATCTTGACCCAGCTGATCCCGTCCCGCGCCTCAGGCCCTTCGCCCCCGTCCGAGAACTGGAAGCCGTAGTCGTCGAGCTGCGCGCCCGTATCCGGATAGTAGGCCGAACGGAGGCCCGACACCACCTGCTCCATCACGTGGTCGGCCTGCCCCATCGACTCCGACATCTCGATGCCGGCGTTCCAGCTCTGCACCACCGCGTCGAAACAGAAAAACGAAAGCAGCATCATGACCGACATGATCATGATGGCCATAATCAGCTCCAGCAGCGTAAAGCCGCCGCGCCCCGCTCTCTCGCGCACACCGCTCATGCCCACTCTCGCACTCTCTAACTAGCGAACTAATGCACTAACGCACTAATGCACTTCTCCCACTTCTCCGTCACTTCTTCTTGTCGCTCTCGCCCTTGAGCTGCCGCACATACCGCACCAGCTCTTCCTGCTGGTCCTCGCCCGGGCCCCACGAAACCTTCGTCCTGACCACGTACAGGTTGTCGTCCACCTCGTTCGACTCCAGCTCTTTCTCGTCCACCGTGCGCTCGAACGTGTACGCCTCCAGCATCTCCTGCGTCTTCCGGTCTGCCGTCTCCAGCAGCTCGCTGCCGTTCACCGGCTCCACCGGCAGCTCTTCCTCCACATCGGTGCTTTCCACGATCGGATACTTCAGCTCGCCGAGGCTGAACACGTACTGGGCGTCCTGGTACTCCTTGGAGAGCGTCATCATCGCGGCACAGTTGGTCAGGCTCACCATCAGGGTCATCAGGCCCAGGGAAAGGATCATGGTGGCGATCAGGATCTCGATCATCGTAAAGCCCGCGCGGCCGTTCACTCCTCTTCCTCCTCAATCTTCGCGGCGCCCAAAACATCCACCACGACCGTCAACACGAAGGACTCGTCGCCCGCCGCGCTCACCCGGACGCGATACGGCCGGCACGTGCCGTTGCTCTTGTAGCGCACCCGGAAGGTCTTCACCTCTTCCTCGCCCTCTCCCTGCGCCTCCTCCTCTTCATCGTCCGGTCGGGCGCTGAAGCGCCCGTGCTTGCCGTCCAGCGTGTCCGTGTATCCGTCGAAAACGAAGGACGTCTGCTCATACTTCTTGTCGATGTCCAGGTCGGCCATCACATACCCCGCACCGCCCCCGCCCGAACCGCCCCCCGCCTCCGGCGTCTCCGACGGCTCGGCGGACAGCTCCGCGGCTTCGGCTTCCGCCGCGGAATTGGTGACCCCGAACGCCTTCGCGGACACAATGCCCTCGCCGCCCGCCGCCATCTGCGCGACGCTCAACGTGCCGTCCGAGGTGAACACCAGATCGACCTGCGTCTGATGCAGCAGCGCCATGTTCCGCGCGTACCGCGACATCTGCATCACGCCGCGCGAGGCCGTCCGGACGCGGGCCGCGTCGGAACCGGCCGTGAACGAGGGGCCGATCACCAGCGCCATCACGCCGATGATCACGATCACGACCAGCAGCTCCACCAGCGTGAAGCCCCGGGGACCGCCCCCCGCTCTGTCACGTAAGAAGTTCATTCGTTCATGACTGCACGAGTTCATTCGTTGGACGCCGTTCTCTCCAAGGCACTCATGCACTAACGCACGAACCCACTAATTCGTGATGTCGTCTTCCGTGCCCGTCTCCCCGTCCGGCCCGGCGGAAACGATCTTGAACTTCTTGCCCGTCTTGGTGTAGGTGAACGGCGAACCCCACGAATCGTTGATCGCGCCTTCTTTGAGCAGACCGGGCGCGTCGTCCGTTCCCTGGGTCAGCTCTTCCAGCTGGTCCGGGAGCTTCCCGTTGTGCCGCATGGCGAAGATCTGCACCGCCTGCTCGATCGCCGTGATGCTCGTCCGCGTGGCCTGCCGGCGGGCCTCTTCGTCGTGGCCGATCACGTTCGGGATCACGACCGCCGCCAAGATGCCCAGAATACACACCACCAGCAACAGTTCTACCAGCGTGAAGCCGCCGCGCCGGACCTTCTTAACCTGCTCCTCTTGTTTCTCACGTTTCATTGCCATTTCCTCCTTACAGGGCCAGACTCGTCAGACTCGTCCGACCAATCCTCTTTAACACCAAACCTAAGCGGCACGTGCCGGTTTAGCGGAACTTGGACTTGTGAGGCACACCCGCCGTCCGCCGCAGGCGGCAAAAGGCCCGTCCCGCGTTCCGGCACATCCGCGCCCCGCTCCGCGCCCTACCCCGCCGGGGTCAACGACGACGTCACCTTGAACACCGCCATCAGAATGCTGATCGCCACAAAGCCGACCACGCCGCCGATCGCCACGATCAGGATCGGCTCCAGCGCGTTGGTGAAAATCTTGATGTTGCGGTCCATCTCGCTCTCGTACCGCCGGCCGATGTGGCCCAGCGAACCCGGCATGTCGCCCGACTGCTCGCCCACGGCCAGCATGTCGGTCATCATCTTCGGAAAAACGTTGCTTCCCGCCAGCGGGCCGGAAATCGTCGTGCCGTCCGTCACCCGCTGCCGCGCGGTGCGCAGCGCCTCTGCGATCAGCGCGTTCCCGCAGGTCTCCTCCGCGATCTTCAGCGCCTGCAGCACATTCACGCCGTTCGCGAGCAGCGTCTTCATCGTATAGGCCAGGCTCGAATAGGCGCCGCACGCGACAATGCCCTTGATCAGCGGAGCCTTGAGCTTCAGCCCGTCCCACCAGACCAGCCCCGGCCCATCCTTGATGTACCGCTTGAACATCACCACGCCGACGCCGATCGCGATCGCGAGAAAAAGGCCGTACTTGATCACGAAATCGCTGGTTCCCACCAAAATGCGCGTCGGCAACGGCAAGGCCGTCCCCATCCCTTCGAAGATCTTCGCGAATTGCGGAATGACCTTCACCATCGCGAAAATGACCGTGAGCACGCCGAAAATCAGCACGACCGTGGGATACGTCAGCGCCGAGGTGATCTTGGAACGCATGCTCTCATTGCGCTCGTAATGCTCCACCAGGCGGCGCAGCACCTCGATCATCGCGCCCGACGCCTCGCCCGCCCGGATCATGTTGCCGTACAGCGGCGGGAAGGTCGCCGGGTGCGCGGTCACCGCGTCCGACAACTGTTCGCCCCGGATGATCCGGTCGCGCAGGTCGGACGCGATCTTGCTCTGCGCCGAATCCTCCTCGCCCTGGTTCGCGAGGCAGTTCAGCGCGGCGCCCAAGGTCATGCCGGCCTCCAGCAGGTCGCTCAGCTCCGAGGTGAACAGCAGCACCTCCACCGCTTTCATCCGTTGCTTGCCGCTGCCGATCTTCAGCTTCCAGATCGGGATGCCCTTCTCCGCCTTCTTCGCTTTCGACTCCGTCACGGAGATGGGGACGTACCCGAGCTTCTCGACCGCCGCCATGGCGGCCCGGCGGTCGGCGCCCTCGACCGACCCTTCCAGCTTCCGCCCGTCTTTCGACATGGCTTTGTAGTTGAATTGCGGCATCTTACGCGTTCTCCTCCGTCACGCGCA
>CAZOIS010000167.1:0-8896 GCA_964579865.1 uncultured Lentisphaeraceae bacterium
TACCCGGATGCGCCTTTTCAATCAACTGTCACCCACAGATTCTCCCGAGGTGCCGTTTTTTTGAATGCCAGCGGTCGCAGTTCCAATCGCTCATCATCCCGTCCACACAGACACTCCGTTTCGTTTAAAAAGGCCTTGTCAGTTTGCGGAAAAACAGAGATCGCAGATCCGTCATCCGTTTGCGCCAAAATGCTAATATCCCCCTTCCGTCCTGCAACCCCCGAACAGGTCTTCGTGTTTACGCATAGAAAACCACCGACAGAAGAGAAATCCCGAATATCATCCACTTGCGCTTTCGATTTGATTCTCTCGCGCCAGAATCGAGGAATGGTTTCTGAGAGAAATTCCCACCCCCCGATGTCGGCGGACAGGTCCGCGCAACAACGTGAAATAACATGACACAGCGTCTGCGCCCCGATATGGGAACGCGGGCAGGAACCGAGTCCGTCCGCGACCACAACAACCAGCCAGTCCTCGGTCACATGTATGAACATCGCGTCCTGACAAGGAATGTCCAGAGGTTTATGTCCCCTGCAAACGGCTTGTATGACGGAGAAAGACATGTTGTCAGAAATCAAGTGTATCATCGGATGGAATTGGCGCTGGTAATTGTTGCATGTCGGGAGATTGACTCTTCAATCGAGCCGTCACGGACATCGAAACCCAGCGAAAGAACTTCCTTATATCACGAGCGTTTCCGCCGGACATCAGATATTCAGGTGCTGACACGAATCGCCCCAACATCGTTTTATCAGCATCGTCACCGATGGCCAAAGCGAAGCGAAACGTTTTGGAGGAACGTCCGTCTCGGATAAGCGCGTTCAAAGGTTCTTCCCAACTATCGTTCGGCTGGCCATCGGAAATCAGAACAAGCATCGGGCGATAGGCGCGATGTGGAACCAAGTTGATGTCTTCAATGAGGGTTTTCACCTGTTTGAAGGCATCGCCCATCGGAGTTGCGCCAACTGCAGGCAATTCGGTTATGCCTTGGAGTCCCGTGACCGGGCTAAGCGGCAAATCGCAAGTTACAGACGCACCTCCGAAACTGAAGATTGATAGGTGAATCTCCGCCCGCTCGTTACTCTCCTCCTTCAGCGATATGATGAAGTCACGCAATGCAAGATTCAATGCTTGGATTTTACCGCTTTCCGTCATACTACCGCTTCGGTCAGCGGCTACAATGACAGGAAACATTCTTGGCTTTTGAATGGTGAACGAGTCGAGTGATTGCATCGATTTTTCCTCTGGCTTGGGTTACATAACACAGCCACGTCAGGCACGTTGAATGCCCTCCGTGGCTCTACGGAATCAAGCACTTACCTCAAGGTTATAAATTTACACTTAGAAACTCAGATTGTCGAGGGCATTAAAGCATTAAGCACTATCGCACGCACTTCAGCCAGAACTACTCGGCGGTGTCCAGAATCGACGGGGGGTTCTTCTTAATCGGGTCAAGCCGGTCGGCCTGTTCCCCAATGCCCATTTCCGCCACTTGCCGGTAGCACTGTTTGGCCCCACATCCTTCTATCCTGCCGCCCTCGCCCTTGCACCTCTATTCCTTCCTCAATTACCGCTTAACGCGCATACCCTTCCATCCCCCGCTCCCCTCCGCTCTTTAACCTTGGCACCGCGCAACTTTTTCCGCTAACATTCCTGCCAATCATGCACACCTCTCCGTCCACTCACCACTCCTAACTCCTAATTCCTCCCTCCTCTCTCCATGCAACCCCAAACCAGGAACCGCCCCATGCAACCCGACACAGACATCGAGAAGATCGCCGTCCTGATCGTCGTCAACTGCTTCCGGAACACGGTCCTTGAGCAGTACCACTGCGAGTGGCCGCAGTTCACCGACGAGAAGATGAAGGCGCTCATGAAGGAAGCCGTCGACCGGACCTACACCGCCCTGTGCGGTCTCCTGAAACCTGCCTCCACCGCCGACTTTGCGGCCCTGCAAGACTCCCTGGCCTGGTACACCCCGACCGGATGCAAGAAATGGGACCGCCCGCGTTTCGACCAGCGCATGCTCAACGATATGGACCTCGCAAGGACGCTGAAAGGCAAACTCCCCGGCTCCGACCAATACGTCTGCCTGCCCAGTTGGGACGACCCTGCAACATGACCGTCAACGATCATTTTCCACGAAAACCATGAGCCTCAAAAGCAAATCCTGCACCGGCAAGAAGACCGGCAAACCGCTCACCGAGTACGACACCGAGAGCGAAGCCAGCGAGGCCGCGAAATACGCCAGCGCCGAATACAAGCGACACCTCACGCCGTATCTCTGCCAGAACTGCAAAAAGTGGCACCTGTCCCCCGCTAACCGCCAAACGCCTTCCAAGAAATGCGCCTTCTGCGCCGGGAGCGACGGCCAGCCGAAAGACGCATACGGCTCCGAGCAGGACGCCAAGCGCCGTGCCTCCATCATCCGCAAAGAGAGCGGCGTTTCGCTCCGGACCTACCCCTGCCAGTACGGCAACGGCTGGCATCTGACCAAGTCCTAGCTTCTTCTATCCCGCCCGGCTAAAGTTACCGAGCGGTAACATTCAGCCACTACAGATGGCCACAACCGCATATTATTCCCGTTCGGTAACTTTGATGGTTGGAAGACGTTTCATAAACATCTGAACTTCGGTAAGAACTACTCGGCGGTGTCCAGAATCGATGGGGGGCTCTTCTTAAGCGGGTCAAGCCGGTCGGCCTGCTCCAATGCCCATTTCCGCCACTTGCCGGCAGCACTGTTTGGCCCCACATCCTTGCCCTGCGCTTCGGATCTCGCCATCTTGGCCTTGATGTAGTCGCGCAGCCTGTTGCTTTTCGCCCAGCGTTCGGATTCGGCGATCAGCCCGTTAACCCTCTCCTGCTCTTTCCGGATCTTCGCCAACTTCGCTTCCCGCTGCCGCATCTCCGCCTGTTCGCGGTTGCGCGCTTCCATCTCTTGGCGCGCCCTTTCGCGTGAACGTTCTTCCGCCCTAGCCAGCGCCTCCTTACTCCGGGCGGCAAGGTCGACGACACCTAGAGCGAACGCTTTCAAGCGGACTTCCAGCGGCTTCGTCTTTGTGTCGTCGAACTGGCGATGCAAATTATCAATCCGCAAACCGCCCTTCGAACTATGATCGTAATCCACCTCCAATCTGAGGCGGCCCGCCGGCACCAGCTGGAAGCGCGGGAAAGCACTTTGAAATTTATCCTCCTCCTCCATTAACCAGTATTCCCTGATCCCAAAGAGCACTTCGACTCCCATCACCTCCACGAACGTTCGGTGTGGCCATGAACCTTCGATCCCGATCTCGTAACCAAGTTCCTCGAAGCCTTTCATGATCGCGTCCATGATCAGCAGAGAGCGCAGGATGTTCCCTTTCGACACCCTGATGGCAAGGCTTCCTTTAGGCGGTCTTATCATGCCGTGGTCACCCCATAACTCTCCCGAAAGAAGATGCTGGGATCTGGAGACCAGCATATGACAGTTCCGCAGATCGTTGACCACGGTGAAAAACAGCGACTCTCTGATCCGGATCATCTCCTTTGCAACCTCTCGCCGTAGAACAGGGTCACTGACAGAAATTGCCTGCGGTAGGATCTCGAACTCGCTGTCATTCTCGGGTTCGGGAAGGGCTATGGGGTCCGCCGGTTTGCCTAAAACCTTAAGCCGCCAGTAGCCAGACCAGGGCCGGGGGACATTTCGTTTAAGGCAGAGCGAGACAAGCTCAGCCTCCCTGATCCCGAGTTCAGCCGCAACCTTCTCGAGCGGTGTAGACCAGACCAGGTCGTACAGCGCGTGCCGTGTGATCGTGTACCTGCGCGGGATGGCCATAAGAGCCTCCATATTTCCGTGCGGTTTTATTTTTCGCCCATTCGCGGTCTCACCGCGACAGTGCGGCGACCGCAAGCGTGTAAAATGATCGCGCCGGCCCCCCGGCACTGTCAAGTTGGTCTATATGGCGGCAAACGCGTCTTACGTGCCCGATGCCGATCAGAGGAGCGTACCCAATCCACCCGGAACGGCGAGACACAAGTGAAAACACGGACTGAGAAAGGTCGGTTTCAGTGTCAATCCTAGCCGATCTAAACCGTTTTGGTCGCGGGCCGTTCTTAGGATGGCAGAAAAACACCAAAAAGAGGTGTATACGGACTGTATACGAATTGTATACGAAAACGCCGGTTATACAGGTTAAAACAGGGGAACGCAAGAAACCGCGAAACCCGGCCGATCAGGCAATAAAATGAAAAAAGGCCAATAAAACCGAGGTTTTAAAGGCCTTTAAGATGGTGGCGGGTGAGGGTCACGATCCCCCGACCTGCGGATTATGATTCCGACGCTCTACCAACTGAGCTAACCCGCCAAAAAAGTTGTGTTACTTTACAAGATCAGGGGCGGGATGTCAACGGTGACGTGCCGATATTTTTGATGCAGGGTTCACGCTGTTGCCACAAATGCGTACGCATTGCGGAAAAGCCGCAGCCACGGCCCCGCCTCGCCGGTAAACAGGTCGGCCGGACGGTAGGAAAGCTGAACGGAACGGAAGCCGCGCTCGGGATGCGGCATCAGGATCGTCGCCCGCCCGTCACGCGTGGTGAATCCGGTCAGCCCGCCCTTGGAACCGTTCGGATTCCACGGGTAACGCTCGGTCGGCCGGCCGCGGCCATCCACATACCGCAGCGCTGCGATCGCCCGCTCTTCATCCGCCGGGCTATCGAAGACCGCCAGCCCCTCGCCATGCGCCACCGCGATCGGCAGACGAGAGCCTGCCATGCCCTGCAACAACACGGAGGGGGACTCCATGACCTCAAGTGTCGCGTAGCGCGCTTCGAACTGTTCGGAGAGGTTGCGGCGGAAGTGCGGCCAGTGCTCGGCCCCCGGAATGATCGCCTTCAGTTGCGAGACCATCTGGCATCCGTTGCACACGCCCAGCGTGACTGTGTCGGGCCGCGCAAAGAATCGCTTGAACATCTCGGCCAGCCGGGCGTTGTAGAGGATGCTGCGCGCCCAGCCCGAACCGGCACCCAAAACATCGCCGTACGAAAAGCCGCCGCACGCCACCAACCCGTTGAAATCAGCCAGATCGACGCGCCCGCCCAACAGATCGGTCATGTGCACATCGACCGACTCGAAACCGGCCAGCGCGAATGCGGCCGCCATCTCGACGTGTCCGTTGACCCCTTGCTCGCGCAGCACGGCCATGCGCGGCCGCTGCCGCACACTCGCGCCGACCGGCGCGTCCGGATCAAAGGTCACCGCAAACTGCATGCCCGGCTCCGCGTCGTCCAGCGCATTGTCATACTCCTGCCAGGCGCAGACGGGATTGTCGCGCAAGGCCTGCATGCGGTTGGTCAAAGCCGACCAGGTACGCCGCAGCCACACGAGGGTCGTCTCCACGACCGACTGCCCGCCCACAGCAACGCGGAAGCGGCGGTCGTCGGTCGGCCGACCGATGCGCACGCACATGTCCGCATCGGCCAGACCTTGGCTGGCCAGCACCGCCATGACCCGCAGCAACGCGCCCTCGGCCACCTGCAGCACCGCGCCCAACTCTTCACTGAACAGCGCCGCAAGCGGCTCCTGTCCCGGCAGTTCGATCTCCACGCCGCGCCCGCCCGCCATCGCCATCTCGGCAAGCGTCACCGCGACGCCGCCATCGGAGCGGTCGTGATACGCCAGCAGCGCGCCTTCGGCCACCAGCACCTGCATCGCGTCAAAGAAACGGCGCAGCAGCGCCGGGTCATCTGCGTCCGCCGTCTCGTCGCCCACCTGGTTGTACGCCTGCGCCAGCACGCTGGCGCCCAGCCGATTGCGCCCGCGCCCGAGATCGATCAGCAGCAGTTCGCTGGCGCCGGGCTTGAGATCGGGGGTCACGCTTTTGCGCACGTCCTGCACCGGCGCAAAGGCGCTGACAATCAGGCTCAGCGGCGCGACCTGACGGTGCGATGCGCCGTGCTCATCCTGCCAAACGGTGCGCATCGAGAGCGAATCCTTACCGACAGGGATCGCGACGCCGAGCTGCGGACAGAACGTCATGCCGACCGCAGCGACCGTGTCGAAGAGCCTGGCATCTTCACCGGCCTCGCCGCACGCGCACATCCAATTGGCCGAAAGCTTAACCGTGTGAATGGATCCGATGTTGACACCGGCGATGTTGGTGATCGCCTCGGCGACGGCCATGCGCCCCGACGCGGGGGCGTCGACCAGCGCGACGGGCGTGCGCTCGCCGGTCGCCATGGCTTCACCGGTCGTGGCTTGATAGCCGGTAACCGTCACCGCGCTATCCGCGACCGGCAGTTGGTAACGCCCCACCATCTGATCGCGGTGGACCATTCCGGTGACCGAGCGGTCGGCGATCGAAATCAGGAACGTCTTGTCGGCCACAGCAGGGACCTGCAGCACGCGCTCAAGCGCCGCCAGCGGCGCGACATCCTGGAGCGCCAGCGCGGCAGGCCGCGTCGCATCGCGCTCAACGTCGCGCACCATGCGTGGCGGCTTGCCCAGCAGCACACGGATATCCATGTCGATCGGCCGGTCTTTGAAATGGCTGTCATTGAGCACCAGGCGCTGGTCATCGCGCGCGACGCCGATGAATGCCACAGGGCAGCGCTCGCGTTCGCACAGGCTCTCGAAACGCGCGCGGTTTTCAGGCGCGATCGCCAGCACATACCGCTCTTGCGCCTCGCAACACCAAATCTCCATCGGACTCATCGAGCGCTCTTCATTGTGCACCGCGCGCAGCTCAAAGGTGGCGCCGGTTTTTTCAACCAACTCCGGACAGCCGTTGGAGAGGCCGCCGGCGCCGATGTCATGGATGCTGAGAATGGGATTGTTGACGCCGAGCGCGACGCAGGCGTCGATAACCTCCTGGCAGCGGCGTTCCATCTCTGCATTGCCGCGCTGCACGGAGTCGAAATCCAGCGCCTCGTCGTTGCTGCCTGTAGCCATGGAAGAGGCCGCGCCGCCGCCAAGGCCGATACGCATCGCGGGGCCGCCCAACTGCACGATCAAGGCGCCCGGCGGCACCTCTTTTTTAAAGACTTGGCCGCGACGGATGTTGCCCATGCCGCCGGCCAGCATGATCGGCTTGTGGTAGCCGCGGTAACGGCCCGCCGCCATCTCTTCATACGTCCGGAAAAAGCCGCACAGTTGGGGACGGCCGAACTCATTGCCGAACGCCGCGCCGCCGATGGGGCCTTCCAGCATGATGGCGAGCGGCGAGGCCAGGCGTGCCGGAAACGCCGCGTACGGCTTTTCCCACGGCATCTCGAAACCCGGCACGCGCAGGTTGGAAACCATGAACCCCGCGACGCCGGCCTTGCTCTTAGAGCCGGTGCCGGTTGCGGCCTCGTCGCGGATCTCGCCGCCCACCCCGGTCGCCGCCCCGGGATAGGGGGAAATCGCGGTCGGGTGATTGTGGGTCTCGACCTTCATGAGGATATCGATCTGATCCTCCTCAAAGCGGTAGGCGCGCGTGGCGGGGTCCACATCAAAGCCGGCAGCGGGAAATCCCTCCATGACGCCAGAGTTGTCGGTGTAGGCCACCAGCGTGCCGTCAGGATGGCAGGCGTGCGTGTGGCGGATCATCTGGAACAACGATGTCTCCTTGCATTCTCCATCAATCACCCAGTCCGCATTGAAAATCTTGTGACGGCAGTGCTCGGAGTTCACCTGTCCGAACATGACCAGCTCGGTGTCGGTCGGGTTGCGGCCGGCCTTGCTGTAGCTGTCACACAGGTAACGGATCTCGTCATCGCTCAGCGCCAACCCCATATCGCGGTTAGCGGCATCCAGCGCAGCGCGTCCCTGCGCCAGCACATCGAAGGCGCGCCCCGGAGCAGGAGGCCGGTGTTCGAAAAGATCGTCCAGTTCCAAATAGACGCCTTCGGTCATGCGGTCATGCAGGGCGTTCAACGCGGGACGCAACGACTCCAGCGGCAACTCCGCCTCCCCCGCAACGGCCCGGAGATGCACGCCGCGTTCCACGCGGTTAACCTCGGCAAGCCCGCAGTTGCGGAAAATATCGGTCGCCTTGGACGACCACGGCGAAATCGTGCCCTTGCGCGGCGTCACAAAAAAACCGCCCGCCGTCGGCTCACGCACGGCGGCCCCCAGCAGCGTGCAGGCGCGCTCCAGCGTCGGCGCGTCAAGCGGCCTGACGACATCCAGCACATACACGAACTGCGCCTCAATGCGGACAGGTTCTGCTGAGGCCAACGTGACCGATATCTTTTCCGACAACGCATCCAAACGGAACCGGGAAAACGCGGCACTCCCCCACACCATCAACGGCTTCATCAAAACGTCCCCTCTTCAGAATTTCTCAAAATCGTTCGCATCACATCATCGCGCGTCCGCGCCGCCAACAGTTCATTTCGCACCGAGGCCTCCATCAACCGGCGGCTGAGCTTGGCCAGAAAGTGAATGTGATTGCAGGCCACCGTAGCCGGCACCAGCAGCAGCACAAAGACATGGGTGGGCAGATTGTCCGGCGCGCCGAAAGCGATCCCGGCCGGATGCACGCCGAGCATACAGATGATATCCCGCACGCATTCGATACGGCCATGCGGCAGCGCGATGCCGTCAGGCATAGCGGTCGACGCACTCATTTCGCGATTGAGGACCGCCCTGACAGCGGTGTCGCGATGTTCGACCGGCAGCAGACCCGCCTGCACAGCCTTGTCAATCAAGGACGCGATCACCTCCTGACCATCGCCCTCCGTCACATTCAGGCAAACCAGACTTTTCTGGATAATCTCTTCAAAGCTCGCCATACGTCTTTAGACTCCATATACACCGTGAAATACGCCCGTAGAACGTATCATATTGGCGGCGCGTCGCCAATCACGGAAAACGCGCGCACGTATTCGGTTAGCCACGGGGGAGTGGCATACTGATGCGAAGGGAAGAGGAAGC
>CAZOIS010000168.1:0-8813 GCA_964579865.1 uncultured Lentisphaeraceae bacterium
GAGCCCGCGCCCACCAGCAACACCCGCCGGACGCGTCCGCGCTTCACCGCCTCCCAGCCGAACTCACCGTCGGCCATGAGCCGCCACACCAGCCGGACGCCCAGCAGACCGCCCGTCACCAGAAAGCTGTTGAAAAAGGTGATGCTGTACGGCGGCCGTATCCCGTGATACTCCGGAAGCAGCACGCGCAGCAGAAGCAGCACGGCGGTGGACGCCGTGACGGCGCCGATGAAGCGCGGCACATCGCCCACGCTCACGTACCGCCACAGCAGCCGGTTGCACCCGAACAGAACCAGCGCCAGCCCCTGCACCGCCCACACCGTCACAAACGAGGCCGCCACGAGCCGCCATCCCCACCACGGCTCAGTGAAATCGAAACGCAGCAGAAAAGCGGTCAGATAGGCCGCCGCCATCACCGCAGAATCCACCACGAAGCATCCGAGTTGGCTGCCCCAGACACCGATTTGCTCTTTCCACTCCGGTTTCATCAAAGGTATTTATTGAATCAAAAAAACGCCGCCGTTTACAGTCCAGATTATCCGAGCACACGCGCAACGAGGCCACAGATACGGTCGACGTCCTCTTCGCCCAAACCCGCGCCCGAAGGCAGACACAGCCCGTTTTCAAACAGCCGCGCGCTCACTCCGCCGCCCACCACCTCCGCCTTTCGGAACACCGGTTGCAGATGCATCGGCTTCCAGACCGGACGCGACTCGATATTCTCGCGTTCCAAGGCCGCGATCACCCGCATCACCGCATCCGCCGGCTTTCCGCACTCCGTTTTCCGTCCTCCGTCTTCGCCGCCTATTTCCATCACCGTCAGCCATCGCGTGCATCGTCCGTAAGCCGCTTCCGGCATAAACCCGATTCCCGCGACGTCTCCCAGTCTCTGCCGATACCACGCAAAAATCTGGCGCTTTTTCGCCACAATCTCGTCCAGATGCTGGAGCTGCCCCGCTCCGATCGCGGCCACGATATTGCTCATGCGGTAGTTATAGCCCAGTTCCTCATGTTCATACCACGCCGCAGGCTCGCGCGACTGCTGCGACCGTTTCCGTGCCCTCGCCACGACCGCGTCGTCATGCGACGCGATCATGCCGCCGCCCGAGGTCGTGATGATCTTGTTCCCGTTGAACGAATACACCGCTGCCCAGCCCGCGTCCCCGGCGTGGCGAACGCACGGGCTTCCAAGCGAATCCACCGCCCTCCGTCCTCTACCCTCCGTCCTCCGCCCTCCGTCGTACCTCGCACCGAGCGCTTCCGCCGCATCGATGATCAACGGCACCCCGTATTCCGCGCACAGCGGCTCGATCCGGCCGTAATCGCAGCATTGCCCATACAGATCTACCGCCACGACCGCCTTCGGCCGCCGCCCCGTCCGGGCCGCATCCGCCAAGGCCTCCTCCAGCAGGTCCGGATCCATCGTCCACGTCGCTTCATCGCAATCGATGAACACCGGCTCTGCGCCGCGATGCGCCGCCGGCGCGATCGACGACACAAAGGTCAGATCGGAGCAAAACACCCGGTCACCTTTCGTCACGCCCAACTCGTGGAAAAGCAGATCCAGCGCCGCCGTGCCGCTCGCCACCGCGCACGCCTGGGGAAGACCGACCACCCCCGCGAATTCGCGTTCAAACCGGTCGACCATCGGCCCGCACGGCGCGATATACCCCGAGGCAAAGGCCTCGTCCACCAAAGCCCGCTCACAGCCGCTCATCCACGGCGGTGATAAAAAGATCCTCTTGCTCATAACAGCCTCTCTGGCGGCACTTCAGAAACCGCGCACGCCCCTACCTGAGCCGATACAACACGCCCACGCGCTCCATCCCGTTTGTCAATTCCAGCACCGGCCGCGGCGCATACCCCGCGACCGGCGAAACTACAAACACGCGCCCTTTCCTGTCCTGCAACAAGGTCCGCAAAACCGCTTCCGTTTCGCCCGACCAAGGCGTCAGCAAGCGCCAATCCCGTCCGGTCGCTCCCGCCTCGCGCGCCGCCAACAGCGGCCCCGCCGCCGTCGCGTCCGCCACCAGCACATCTCCGGAGCACAGTTGCCGCCCGACTTCGGACACAAAACGCGCCGCAGAATCTTCGGAATGCTTCCACGGCAAAAGCCAGTACGGCATTTCACTGCGAAACGGCAACGCCCGGCTGCGCATCACCGCCGCGCCTGTCTTTTGTGCCGCGACGCTCAACAGCAGAGGCCCCGCCACCGCGCATAAGCAGCCCGAAGTCACCATCAGGGCCCAGCGCGCGGGACGCATGCCGACACGCGCCCCGCCCAGGCCCACCCAAACCGATATCAGGCCCAAGGTCGGCAAAAAAAACGTCGCTTGATCCGGCACAGGATAGCGCACCCAAAACAGCAGATGAAACAGGGTCAAGATCCCCAGCCAGAACAGGGGCTGGCCCCTCTTGTCATCCCGGCTCGTCCGCACGCCCGTCACCGCAAAAAGCCACAGGGGATTGATCAGGCTGACCCCCGCCAAAGCCAGATTGGCCAACCACAACGTGCCGCCGCAGCCTCCGGTGCCCAGCACCTGCGCCATGTAGCCCTCTCCGAACAACACGCTCTTGATAACCGCCGTGACACTTTCGCCGCCCATCAGCGACGCGTTGGCCAGCCACAGCAGCGGCAGGCTTCCGAGGCTCCATCCCGCCAAGCAGCCCATGGCCAGCCACCCGCGTCGGCGGCCGCCTTTCCACCACTCAAGTCCCAGCACCGCGAAAGCGACCGCGAAATCGATCAGCGCAAAGTTATGCACACTCCAATGCGCGCCGTTCACGGCAAACAGCGCGATCAGCCAGCTGCCTTCCCTCTTCTCGAAGTACCGGACCAGACACAAGATCTCAGCCATCAGAAAGGCCAGCGACCACGTGTAAACCTCCGCAACCGTTCCCAGCCACCACGCCATATGCGCGAACCCCAGCACGGCAGCCGACAGCACCGCCGCGCGGACGGACCGGGTCAACGCCATGACGCTCGCCGACAGCAACGCAAGGCCCAGCGCAAGTCCAACCCCGCTGAACAGGTTGATCGCATAAAAACAGGCGGACTGCGGGAACAAGCGAACAAAACCGCGCGCCATCAGAATATACAAGGGGTGCGCCCGCGCGATGCCGGAATGCCACACGTAATCCCCGGCCAAAACACGGTACTGGAATTCTCCGCTGTCTTGCCAACTTACGCCACGCTGGGCCGTCGCCGCATAGAGCGCAAAGAAAACGACAAACACCGCAGCGCTTATCAGCCAGTGCCGCAGGAGATGTCGCTGTTGTGGAGATGTCTCGGGCATGCTTTATTCACCAAGAACAATCGCTCTTCCGCGTTGGATAGCCTCGTCAACATGGGGGTCAGAAGACACGTACAGAGAAATCAAATACCTTCCGTCCGCAAAAGGCCAAGCCACGACACGCGGCAGTTGGCCTGTCAGGAATCGGACTCGCGTCGAATGCACTTGCTCCGGAGGAACGCCGAAACACCACGTCTCGGCCATGGTTTTCGGCGTCGCGCTTAAGGTCTGCAAGTCCTTCACGACCCACGGATGATTGAGCAACAGGGAGACCTCCCGCCCTTCCACCTGACGATACGAAGCGACCTTGGCATGGCCCGGCCGGACTCCCAATCTTCCGGGACGAATCGGCTCCCCGTTCACGGCCACATCACGGTCATTGAGCCCCAGCAGGTCTAACGTCCAGCAACGCGTGTAATACGGGATGATCCCCGCCGCAGTCACCGCGATTTTCACCTGACTGCCTCCCGCACCGAGGCCGCGATTCAGCACCAACGCCACCTCCCGCCATTCGTCACAATACATCCGCAGATTCGCAATCGTCTGAATGCCCGGATACGGATACGGCCAGGCCTCTGCCACATGTAACACGCTGCAAAGCATGACCCCAGCGCAAAAAACGCCTTGTTTCCATTTCTCGCGCGCCGCCACGACCAACCCCGCGAGAACCGCCATCACGAGAGGGCAGGCCGGCATCATCATCCTAAACTCCATGAAATCCCCGCCGATGGAAATCACATAGAGCTGCCACATCAGCCACGAGGCGCAGACGCCCCCCCCCAACGCACTCTTCAGGAGGAATCCCGCTTGCCGCCATAACAGGGGGACCGCAATCCAGAGGCCGTACACGAGGTAAAACAGCCCCACATAGTAAAGGCCCCGGACCCATGACACGCCGCTGCTTTTTATGAGAAAAGTATTCGGAACCCACGCACCATAATAGGCATGCCGCCAAAACAGCCAGGCGAGAACGGGCAAGGCTCCTGCAATCCCGGCACACGCCAAAGCGCCCCAGCGCTCCGTACGCCTCGATCTCCAGACGAGCCATGCCACCTGGCACCAGAAAGGCGCAAGCAGCACGGACGCGTCCATCCGGGTCATCACGCCGCATGCGGAGACCAGCGCCGCCCCGACCAGCATCTTCGTCATTCCCGTCGTTTGCCAGCGCACGATGAGCCAGATCGCAGCCATCACCCACGCCGTACCAAACTGCGTTTCAAGCCCGCCCGTCGCGTAACTGCTGAACGAATAGTTCGTGCCCAACAGCGCGACCGCCACGCACCCCGCCCGGCGATCCCGCCACAACTCCGTTGCCAGAGAATACGCAAGGCACAGGGTGCAGACGAAAGCCGCCAGCGACAGAGCGAACACGTACGCGACAATCTCCACGCCAAACCAGTACGCCGGCGCCAAACAGACCGTCCACAAAAAATTCGTATACCCTTCCACGCGCTCGCCGATGTTCCAGACCAAGCCATGGCCCTCGGCCAGGTTCCGCGCATAACGGAACGAGATGAACGCGTCATCTTGAACGAAGCGGTTCGCCCAGGCACCGAGGGTTGCGGCTGCGATCAACAGCCACTTCATGCCGACATCTCTCCTACTCGCCAGACCTTCCATTTGCGAAACGCTCATTTCCCTTGATATTCCCAGATACGATAATGTTCGCCTTCGTCAACGGTCCGATAGTGCGCTGCCCGCCACGACTCAAACGCCAAGAACCGTTGTTCCGTATCGACCCCCGTCGGCAACGGAACCGTTGTGGCTTCAAGCAAGAAACGCGGAGGATTCTGCGTCAATTCGTCCATGAATTCCTTGCGGATCTTCTGAATCAACGGGTGACGGACATGATGAAGAAAATAGAATGTGTAAGGGAACCGCGTGGCTGGCAATGCATCCGCCGAGAGCATCCCCTGAATGGCACCGCAGGACCAATCCACAGGCTGCACCCGATCGCTCGGCCGCAGATGCGCCGTCAGATAACGCGCGAACGCGTCGGGGACCTCATGCTTCTGACTGACAACGGAGGGCACGGAAGTTTCGCGCCAGACACGCCAACCGGTGAAAGGTATCCAAAACGCGACCAGAAGCACACTCAGAGCCATTGCCCACTTCCGCCCCGCCAGCAGATATCCGGACACACTCAACGTGAGATAAAAGAACGGCAAGCGGTGATATCCCCAGAATTGGCCCGTCATCGCGGGCACGATCACCGTCAACGCCAAGAGACTGCCCCACAACCACAGTTGTTTGCGTGACAACGCGCCGGCTTGCCAACCCGCAAAAAGTGATAGCCCTGCAACAACCGCATACGGCGAACACAGCATTCGCATCATGCCGTTCATGGTGATATAGAACCGGTCACCGGCGGTGACAAACGCGAGCCCGTGCGTCATTTGTCCATAGAGCGGCCAATATTGGACGACCTCGCAGAACCCCGGCCAGGCGCCGCTCTTCACGAGCCATAGTCCGCAGGCAACAAGCGGCAACGCGCCACAGGCCCCCATCCCGGCATACAGGCAAACACGCTGACGCAAATTTTCGCACTCCGCGCCCAACAGCACAAGAACCGGCAGACCATACAGCGCAAGCTGCGGTTTGATCAGCGCCAACCACGCCAGCAACGCTCCCGCGACGGTGCCTTGCCAGAATCCGTTGAGCGGACGGCGCAAGCCGAGAACCAACAATGCGGAAATCGGGATCAGCGCGAACAGCTCGCGCTGCAGAACAAAAGCACTTTCCCCCGAAAAAACGCGCAGCGCGCCCAAACCGACGCCCAACGCCGCGCATGCGGCACAGGGTTTGGAAAGCACCGAAAACATCAAACCGCTGATGACCGCAAGCACGATGAGATTCGCGGCATGAACCGACAGATCGGAAGTCCCCAAAGCCCGGATAATCCAGCCGAACATCCAATACGAACCGGGCAGATTCATGTCAAAGAAGTCCCGGTAGGGTATCGCGCCCTGCCGCACCATCAGCTTGGCCAAATAGAGCAAGATCGGCGTATCATTCACCATTCTCCACGACAGCGAACACAGCGCCGAACACACCGCAGTCGCGCAAACGGCGATGCAGAGCAGGCGTTTAACAGAAAAAAAAGAATGGACGGAATCGCTCATGAGCTGTGTTGACGACCGGCTCCTTACCCGCGCGACAGCCTGACGACCGTCGCGCCGTCCGCGACATCCCGCAGCGCCAGCGTGCCCGCGCCAACGGTAGACCATGCCCCGACTTTTTTCAGCGGGATCGTGCCCGAAAGCGTCCCGAACAGGGAGCCTTCTCCCACCTCGCAGCCACCCGAAAGGCAAACGCCGGGACACAGTTGCGCGAAATCGCCGACCGTCACATCATGCCCGACGGACACATGGTGATTCACCAGGACGCCTTGCCCCAGGCGTGCGCCGACCGAGACCACGCTGCCGATCCCGACATAGCTGCCTTTCCCGATTTCCACGCCCGGCGCGATGACCGCGCTGGGATCGACGACCGTCACCGGCTCATGGCCCTCAATTCGCGCATCCGCCATCACCGATTGCCGCACGCGGTTGTTCCCGATCGCGCAAAAGACGCCCACCGTGCCGAAGCCGGACTTCAGCGCCTTGAGAGGGCCCAGCAGCGGATAGGCTCCGCACATGCCGTCACGTTTATCTGCGGCGTCATCGCAGAAGCCCAGCACCTCGAAAATCGGGCACACCGCGTTGAGGCGTTCGATCACCCACGCGACCTCCCTCCCGAAGCCGCCCGCCCCGACAATCACGATCCGTTTCATGGCGTCATGCCCCTTTCTTTGCGAAGCCGAAAAACGCGTCAACCCGCTGCCCCGCACGCGCCACCCACTCCGCATCCGCTGCGCGGCACGTCCGAACCATCAGAACCATCAGGACGGCCGCGCTGAAGAGCCGGCCGAATGACCACGGGTAGAAGTCGAACGTCGGAAGCAGAAAGGTCAGCAGATAGACGAGACTGTAAGCCACCCACTCTGCCGGCCTTCTCATTTTTTTGGCCACAGCCAGAAAAGGAATGGCCAGAAAAACCAGATGATGCTCCCATATCAGCGGAGACGCGAGAACCATCACAGCCGACCAGGCGGGAAGCCCGTTGAGAACCCCGGCACCCGCGTCCGCACGTTCGGCATAGGTCGCCCGTAGCATCGTGTAGACGGCGCACCCCGAAAAGAATATCAGCAGCGGAATTTTCACGTACGGCACCAACGCGCCCGTATCTGTTCCCGCCACCACACCGGCGCCGCGGATGAGCGAATCGATCGAGTTTTCGCGGAAACAGATCCCGTTCGCGGCATAGATATGGCTGGCGTTGGCGAGAAAAGACGCGAACGGCGCCCACCCGTAAAAGACGGACGTAAGGCCCGCCAGGCCGACCAGCCCGGCCAGAAACGCGGTGATCCACCTTTTGTCCCTCACGCAAATGAACGGAACGGCCAGCAGAAGGGGAGAGACCTTGAGATGGACCGCCAGCGCCAACGCCAACGCGGAAACGATGCGGTGCCGGGGAAACAGCAGGAAAGCCAGCAGGATCAGGTTGAGGACGTGCAGATTGATCTGCACGTACCCCAATGTGCGGAGAACCGGCACATTCACAACCAAGAAGAGAAACGCGAGCCCCTCTGCCAGCCGACGTCCGAAACCATAGCGTTCGAGCGCCGCACAGAGCAGCCAAAAGAGCGCGACGAGCGAGACCAGATTGGCGGACCAGAACAGAGCCGCGACACCGTGCGCCCCAAGCGGCAAGAAGGGCTGGCACAGCGTGGCCAGCAGCGGCGGATAAATGTACCGGGCGTGAAACGGCATGCCGTCACGCAAATTGAACGCTGCCTTCACATAATCGTCCACATCGGCATAGTGGATCCGCTCGCGCAGGAAATTGACATACAGCAGCAGCAAAACAAACGAGCACGCGATCGCCACGCCGTGTTCAGCGCGGATTTTCGGGCTCCTCAACAGCGCAAGACCGATTCCCCACGCCGACCACGAAACCGCCACGCACGCTGCGGTTTGCGCGACGATCGACAGCGGTCCGCTCTGGACCAGCGCCGACAGGCCCGTCATCCCTGCATGAAGATAAATCGCCAAACAGGCAACGGCGACAAGCCCCGTAAGAGCCAGCCACACGCGCCATGCGCAACTCCATCCCGCGTCACTCCCTTGACCGGACACCTTCATTTTGCCGCTGTTCCCTTCTCCCTCGCTGACGTATTGCCGTTCACGTCTTTCCCGTGAACTCGCCCATGGTCGCCTCGCCCTCCGCCGCAATCCCTCGCCGCGCCAGCACCTGCCACACCGTCAGCCACAGGATCTTCGCATCCAGCCAGAAGCTCCGATGGTCCACATACCAGACGTCATAAGCGAACTTCTGCTCCCAGCCAAGCGCGTTGCGGCCGTTCACCTGCGCCCATCCCGTGAGCCCCGGGCGCACCTCGTGCCGCCGGGCCTGTTCCGGCGTATAGCGCTCCAGATACCGCATCAGCAGCGGACGCGGCCCGACCAGCGACATCTCGCC
>CAZOIS010000169.1:0-8797 GCA_964579865.1 uncultured Lentisphaeraceae bacterium
GACGCCCAATCTTGGTTTGCCTCATGCGGCTACACTTTAAATTAATATGCTCTAACCGCTTGGGTTCGGTACGGCCGGCCAGCTGTTCGGACTCTCGCACCCTGTCTGACGCCGCACACGCCCAACAACCTGAACCTGGCGTATATTTCCGGCAAGAATTAGCACAGTGATTGTTCAAGTATTTTATGTCCATTACACATTTATCAACAGGCGGTATGCTTTTTCCCGCACTTCGGGGGCTCATATCTGGGCCAGCGCACGTGCCCAATTATACCGTGTTCACATGGTCGAACCACCGAGAATCAAGCATTTCTTACGCCGCCCTGCCTGCCGGAATTCACTCCACACATCGTTGCGGCCGGGAATTCCGCATGATATTGTTGTACCCGTCCAAGGGAAGGCGGGCACTTCCCGCTACTATCAGACCAGGAGATGCTGTCATGCTTCATCCGTTCCGTGATCACCGCAGGCACGAACTTGTCCAGCAGCCTTTCCCTGAGAAATGGTCGCAGATCATTGACCGGAACGTGTCCTGCTGCCGGCACCTCCACCCGGACGAACGCAAGCACTTGGACGACCTGATCAAGGTGTTCATCAGTGAGAAGCATTTCGAGGGCTGTAACGGCATGACCGTCACCGATGAGATCAAGGTCACGATTGCAGCCCAGGCATGCCTGCTGCTGCTCAACCTCAGGCACGATTATTATGAGAGGTTGGTCAGCATTCTCGTGTATCCGGAGAGTTTCGGGTTTGAACATGAGGAACAAGGACTGTCGGGCATCGTATCGGTCACGACCCTTCCCGTGGCGGGGGTCTCATCACGCTTCGGCGCAGTCGCGTTATCTTGGCCTGACACGATGTGCGGAGCCCAGAGTCCCGACGACGGGGCGAACGTCGTCTTTCACGAGTTCGCACACCAGCTTGACCTCTTGGACGACGCCATGAACGGCTCGCCTGTCCTTGACAGCATATCCCTGTACAGGGACTGGGCCCGGGTGCTGGCTTCGGAATACGAGCGCCTGCAAGTGGAAGTCGCGGTGGGCACGCCTTCGTTGATCTCGGCCTACGGTGCCACAAAGCCAGCAGAGTTTTTCGCCGTGGTCACGGAGCTCTTCTTCGAGCGCCCTGTAGAACTCCAGCAGGAACACCCCGCCCTGTACGATGAGTTCAGGCAGTACTACCGTCAGGATCCGGCCGCGCGCTTGAGAGTGGGCACAGTTTGACCGCCCTTAAGGTCAGCTCTGTGCATGCCTGAAAGGCAAACGTGATCCGGGTGTTTTGTTTATTGTCGTTTACCGGTTTTTCCATTACTCTTCGAACATACAGTTTGATCGGTGAACGATGCGTTGTGATATCCGCATGGGTATCACGGACAGTATGGCCTACTCGGAGAATCCTTGGAGATGATCAGTACCGATGCTCTACCCTTTCCGGATGACTCTGAGACGCACTGTAGCTTTCTGCGTGAGATTGCCGCTTTTGAGGAGCTTTGCGTCGCCGTAAAACATTTGGATGACGGTCATCCATGCACAGACATCCGACGTGCGCTCGATCGCGTCAAAGCTTCCCTCGGCGCAAATCAACCCTTTACCCCTATGCTCGATCAGGCTGCCAACCTCTTCATCAAGGCGCAGGAAGCCCTGACATCAGAATGCGTGGCATCTTATGATTGGACGCCATTAGAACGCCGGTTCACGTTCCGAACTGGCAAAAAGGTGCTCATCCTCGCGGGAAGCACCGATGCGCAGAGCGGCACCCGGCTGGCTGCGTACGACGCCCCCCTCCAAGATGCTCTCTCTACGTATAAAGGCTACCTTATTACCGGCGGCACCGGCGTCGGCGTTTGCGGACTGGCCGCACGTTGCGCCGCGCACGCGAATGCGTCCGGCAAAGCGCATATCGAGCTTGTCGGCTATCTCCCCGCACATGCAGAGGCCTCGCCCAACTTCTCCAACATCGTCCGCACCGGCGGCAGTGACTTCTCGCTTCTGGAGCCGCTTCAAATGTGGACCGACTTGCTGACCAGTGGCATATCCCCTGCCTCTGTCGGCCTGATGTGTATCGGCGGCGGCGTGATCTCCGCGCAGGAGTTGGCACTGGCCTGGGCGTTGGGCGCGCGCGTATTCGCGATCGACGCGGGCGGCACAGCCTGCAAGCGGTTCGCAACCCTGCTTGCCAACGCAGGCCCGAAAAACGGCCGTAGCATGATCCTGCCGGATGATCCGGCCTCGCTGCGGAAATTTGTCACTTTTGTCCAGCAGTCCGACGTCTTACGGTCCGGCTCCAACAGCTAACTAGCAGAGGGACACGACAATGAGTAGCCAATCAGGAAACGGGAAGGCGCGATGGCAGTGGTGGGTGGTTTTCATCGGGGCTCCGATCACGGTTGCTTTAGGAACCTTCGGATATTGGTTCGCTGACGGTTCCACGCCGGGAGCCCGGGCATGGCTGAACGCTTTTTACCACAGCATCCAGCTGCTTCTCATGCACATGGTGTCCAAGGATGACATGCCCTTAACCTTGGAGTGCGCACGCTGGATGGCCTTCCTGCTGTTTGGAATGACAGCGGTGTTGACCTTTCTCCGGTTCTTCCGCGATGAGATGCGGCAGATCCGCCTCCAGATCCCCTGGCCGAGACACGTCGTCATCTTCGGCCTCGGCCCCAAAACCCTGCAGATGATCCAGTGCTTCCACAATCCCCATGCCTGTAAAGAAACTCCCAAGCCTCGGCGGCAACGGGTGGTCGTTGTAACCCCCTCCGCGAATGACGCTGGCGTCGAGGCCTGCCGGGAAAAAGGAGTCATCGTGGTGACGGGAGACCTGCTGAAGCCCGCGACCTTGATCAAGGCACGTGTTTACCGGGCCAGTCATGTCATCGCGCTTTCCGAGGAAGACAGCACGAACATGGCCATCATCAATGAAGCCCACACACTCATTCTGAAGAAAGGCAGGCGAAGTCGCCTTAAGGACCCCGTCAAGTGCTTCATCCACCTGAGCGACATCGACACGAGGGCCTCGTTGCAGGCCTCCCAGGCGTACTGCGATGACCCGCGCTGCGAAATCCATTTCTTCGACCTGTTTGACACCGCCGTGCGCAAACTCCTGCAAGACCCGCATCTGACGCCCTTGGATCGCGGGGGGATCAAGAAAGACGAGCCCCGGCAGGTGCACCTCGTGATCCTCGGCTTCGGCCGCATGGGGCGGACCGTCGCGTTGCGGGCAGCCCAGCTCGGGCACTTCGCCAACGGGAAACCGCTCAAGATTTCCGTCATCGACCAGCAAGCCGAGCGGCGCAAGCAGGCCCTGCTGTTCCGATATCCGAACTTCGCGAAAACATGCGAAATCGCGTTCCATGAACTCGAAATGGAGTCGCTTCAAGCCCGGCAGTTGCTTGAGACCTGGTGCGCCGACACGTCAACCATTGTCAGCGTCGCGGCCTGCTTCGACCGCGACGCGCTGGGCCTTGAAGTCGCCCTGCTCATGAAAGCCAAGCTCGAACAATTGCGGGTGCCGATGTTCATACGCATGTCCAGCAAGACCGGCTTCGCCTCCGTCTTTCAGACAGCCACAGCCGGCAAGGATTCACCGTTGCACGCTTTCGGCATGCTTGAAGACTGTTGCCGCGACGAGTTGCTCGAAAACAAGCTGAACGAGACTCTTGCCCAAGCCATCCATGAAAGTTATCGGCTGGAGCGCCTTGCGGAAATGCAAACGAAGGGTGAAGACCCATCCCAGGACATCTCGACGCGGGAATGGAGCGCTTTGGATGAGGGCCTGAAGGACTCCAACCGCCAACAGGCCGACCACATCGACATCAAGTTGCGCGCCGCCGGTCTCGAACAGGCCCCCCTCACCGATCCCCGTCCCGCAGTCGAAGCGTTAGAGGGGGAGACCATCGAACTGCTGGCACAAATGGAACACCGCCGCTGGAACGCCGAGCGTTGGCTTCAGGGTTGGACGCAGGGGGCCAAGGACAAGCCGCGCAAGGTGACCCCCTATCTCGTTTCGTGGGAAGAACTGCCCGCGTTCATCCAGAATTATGACCGCCAGACCGTTTGCAGGCTCCCCGACTTCCTCCACGCGGTCAACCGGAAGATCTGCAAGTCGACAACACATTGACGTGTGAAATGCGCCATTAACCCCCATATGCACTGAACGCATGACACCGAGGACCTCGCCCCATGTTCATTAACCCGCATCTGACGAGCAACAGCATTGACGTGAACACGCAAAATGAACTTGCACAGACGTGGGCGCATCTCAACGCCAGCCAACTGGACGCCGCGGCCGGCATCCTGAACGGGCTGTCCAGCGAACATCCTGCGGTCGTCAACGCGCGCGCCGTGTTATGCTCCGAAAGGACAACATTCCCGCCGCGCTCGAACTCCTTCGCCCGTTGGTTTTCCCCAACGAACGATCCGCGATGGACGATTCTGCCGATCCCGCATGGTGCGCCAACTTCTGTCTGGCCTTGCTTCTGGCCAGGAACCAAGATGCCTTCGTCGAACATGTGCCGCATCTTAAACCGACCAGCCACCCCGCCGTCCGCTGCCTGTCCGATGCTTTGAACTCATGGCAACGGACATGCAAGAATCTGCCGGCCTTAAGACGCCTGCTCGGACAGAAGCCGCCTTTGACCCTGCCCCCCGGCACGCCTCTCGGCTGGTCAGACGTGGCAGCCTTCGCGAATCCAGTCCCAGTCGCACAACCTGTCCGGTTACCGGATGCAGCACCCGCCACTCGCCAAACACAGACGCAACAGCCACCGAAGTCCTCCCAGCCATCCACCACCCAATCAGCTCCAAAAGCAAATCCCTTTACCTCAAAAGACACGTCTTCTGCGTCAACAGCGGCTTCGGCACCCAAACCTAATGCCGCCGACAAGGATCGTGTTGTCCGCGTGTTCGTTTCCTCGACGTTCAAGGACATGGTCGAGGACCGCAACGAACTCATGGCCCAGGTCTGGCCGGCTTTGCGGAGAGTGTGCCGCAGTCGCGCCGTCGAGTTTGTCGAAGTCGACCTGCGCTGGGGCGTCACCGAGGAACAGTCCCAACGCAAAGAGACGCTGCGTCACTGTCTGGCGGAGATCAAGCGCTGCCGCCCCTACTTCATCGGGTTGCTGGGCGAGCGCTACGGCTGGACGCCCGGACCGGAAGCCTATTCACAGGCCCTGCTGGACGAAGAGGACTGGCTGAAGGGCGAGGTCGCCAAGCACAGTGTCACCGAACTGGAGATCCTGCACGGGGTCCTGAACGATCCCGAAATGGCCGGACGCGCGTTCTTCTACTTTCGCGATCCGCAGTACGCCGCGTCCAAGGGCGGCGACTACCTGCCGGAGGATACCGTCCGGCCCACCCGCCAGGACGCGCTCAAACAAAAGGTGCAAGCGGTCTGCGCTGCCAAACCCATCCCTCTGCGCGAGAACTACGCCGATCCCCGCGCCCTCGCGGCGCTCGTCCTCGCCGACCTCACCGCCGCCATCGACGCCGAGTTCCCTCCCGATCAGGTGCCCGACGTCTGGTCGCGCGAGGACCGCGACCACGAGGCCTACGCCAAGAGCCGCCGCACTGACTTCTACATCGGTCGCGACGCCTATTTCAACCGGCTGGACACCTATGCGGACGACGGGGCGCAAGGCTGCGGGCTGACCGTCCTGGGCGAATCGGGGGGCGGCAAATCCGCGCTTCTGGCCAACTGGGTCGCGCGCCGGCGCCAGGCGCACCCCGGCGACTTCGTCTACCAGCACTACATCGGCAGTTCCGCCATGAGCGCAGGGCACCTCGCCCTAATTCGACGGCTGATGGTGGCCGTCGTCCGCTGGTGCGGCGCGGACGACCCCGCCGGCCCGCGCGGTCTGGAGGAAGAGGAGAAGAAGATACCCGCCAAGGCTGAGGAAATCGTGAAGCTCTTTCCCGACTACCTCGGCCGCCTCGCCGCCCAGGCCAAACGAAAGGGCGTGCGCGCCGTCGTCGTCCTCGACGCGCTCAACCAGCTCGAAGACCGCGAGCGAGGCCGTCTGCTCGCCTGGCTCCCGCACCGCCTGCCCGGCGAGCTGCGACTCGTCGTCTCCACCCTGCCCGGCGACACGCTCGACGCCCTCCGGCCGCGCGGCTGGCCTGCGCTCACCGTCGAGCCCCTCATGGCGGAGGAGCGCGTCAGGCTGATCGCGCGTTACCTCACCCATTTCGCCCAAGGGCTTTCCGAGGCCCGCGCCCGGAAGATCGCGGGCGTCCCGGCGGCCTCCAATCCGCTCTACATCAAAACCCTGCTCGACGACCTGCGCGCCACCGGCGACCACCTCCAGCTCGACCGGCAGATCGACGACTATCTCAAAGCCGCCGACATCCCCGCGCTTTTCGATAAAATCTTGTCCCGCTTCGAGCGGGACTACGAGCGCGACCGGCCCGGGCTGGTGCGCGAGTCGCTCTCGTTGCTCTGGTCCGCCCGCCGCGGCCTGACCGAACCGGAGCTGCTGGAAGCTTTGAAACCCGCCGGACAGGTTCGTTTGCCTGCGGCCGTCTGGTCGCCTGTGCGCTGCGCGCTGGAAGACAGCCTGGTTGACCGCGACGGCGTTCTGGCCTTTGCGCACGAGCACCTGCGCATGGCCGTCGAACGGCGGTACGCGTCCAAGCCCGAAACCGTCCGCACCTTACGCCTGCGCTTGGCGGACCTCTTTGAAGGCCGGCCCGTGGACGCGCGCCAAGCCGACGAACTTCCCTGGCTTTTGCGGCAGGCCGAATCCCGCGACCTCCTCCGCGCCTGCCTACTCGACATTGACCGCTTCCTGCTCATGCGCGATCGCGACGAGAACGAGCTTCTCGGCTACTGGGTCTGGCTGAAGGAAGAGCGCATCATGGGCCAGCCCTACGTGCAGGCCTTCCAGCAATGGGCCAGGAGAAAAGGGGAAACCGCCACTGTCACTTATACTGCCAATGAACTCGCCGACTTCCTTGCCTTCCGCGCCGCGCTTTATGCGGACGCGGAACCCCTGATGCGCTGCGTCCTCATGATTGATGAGAAAAGCTTCGGCGAAAACCATCCCGAAGTCGCCAGAGCCCTAAACAATCTGGCTCAGTTACTTCAGGCCACCAACCGTCTAGCGGAGGCGGAACCCCTGATGCGCCGAGCCCTAAAGATTGATGAGCAAAGTTTCGGTGAGAACCATTCGGACGTCGCCAGAGACCTAAACAATCTGGCTCATTTACTTCAGGCCACCAACCGCCTAGCGGAGGCGGAGCCCCTCATGCGCCGAGCCCTCATGATTGATGAGCAAAGCTTCGGCGAAAATCATCCGGACGTCGCCAGAGACTTCGGCAACTTGGCGGCGTTGCTTCAGGCCACCAACCGCCTAGCGGAAGCGGAACCCCTGATGCGCCGAGCCCTAAAGATTGATGAGCAAAGTTTCGGCGAGAACCATCCGGACGTCGCCGGAGCCCTAAGCAATCTGGCTCAGTTACTTCAGGCCACCAACCGCCTAGCGGAAGCAGAACCCCTCATGCGCCGCTCACTCATGATTGTTGAGCAAAGCTTCGGCGAAAACCATCCGGACGTCGCCGGAGCCCTCAGCCGTTTGGCCATATTGCTTCAGGCCACCAACCGGCTCGCAGAAGCGGAGCCCCTGATGCGCCGCGCACTCAAGATTGATGAGCAAGTCTACGGGAAGAACCATCCGAACGTCGCCGGAGCCCTCAGCAACTTGGCCGTATTGCTTCTGGCCACAGACCGACTCGCGGACGCGGAACCCCTGATACGCCACGCACTCAAGATTTTCGAGACCAGTTTCGGGAGAGAACACCCCGATGTCGCCACCCTGCTCAACAACTTGGCGGCGTTGCTTCACAACACTAACCGGCTCGCGGAGGCGGAACCACTGATGCGCCGCGTCCTCAAGATTTATGAGCAAAGCTACGGGGAGAGCCATCCTTCCGTCGCCAGAGCCCTCAGCAACTTGGCCGTATTGCTTCTGGCCACAGACCGACTCGCGGACGCGGAACCCCTGATGCGCCGCGCAATCAGGATTGATGAGCAAAGCTACGGTGAGAACCACCCTTCCGTCGCCATTCGCCTCAGCAACTTGGCCCTGTTGCTTCAGACCGCTAACCGGCCCGCGGACGCGGAACCGCTGATACGCCGTGCCCTCGAGATTGACGAGTTAAGCTACGGGGAGAACCATCCGGACGTCGCTATTCGGCTCAGCATCTTGGCCCTGTTAATTCAGGCCACCAACCGGCTCGCAGAAGCGGAGCCCCTGATGCGCCGCGCCCTCAAGATTTTCGAGACCAGTCTCGGAAACGAACATCCGAACACACGGAAAGTTGCAGAGAACTACGCTACTCTATTGAAAGCGATGGGGCGAAACGCTTGACCATTCTAACCGTCTTATAGCATGGACAATGAGTTGTACCCGCTCCATGCATTTATCCGCTAAAGCTGGAAGCGACAAAGGGACAGGTATTTAGAAGAGAAATACACAAACGAATGAGCATGAGGAGGAGACAACGAGATGAACGCAAAACCTGAGTTTGAATGGATCAGTTCATTGAGATGCGCAGATCATAATTTCCAGGAAGCCCTTGTACCAATCTTTACGGTCAGGCGACATTCAGGACAAGAAGGCTTCAACCTCAAGTTGGAGTTCAGTCCCGATTCGTATTCGATCTAGCATAACCGGGGAAAGGACGAGGTACATTCGCGCCTAATACACGATTTTTCTAAGAAAAGCCTAGATCATGCCGCTAAACTGGAGTCTTTTTTCTTCGAAGACAAAGAAGATCTGCTCACCTTCAACAATCCGACT
>CAZOIS010000170.1:0-8753 GCA_964579865.1 uncultured Lentisphaeraceae bacterium
GCCTCGACGACCTTTTCATCCTCGACCACGAGGTCGAGATGGATCGGCTCGGGCAGCACCGGGTGCTGCGGTCCGAACGGGATGACGGTACGGGTAGCCATAGGGAGTACTCAAGCGCGGGGTTGAACAACGGAGGCGGAGACGCCGGGAATCCCCGGCTTGGCGGCGAACGGGGCGGGGATCGCGGTCTTGTATAACGTGCCCTTGAAATCGAGCACCAGGCCGTCGAACGTGATGCCGTAGAGGTCGTGGATCTCGTTCTCGTAGAGGAAAGCGCACCAGTACACGCCGCTGATGCTCGGCAGGCGTGCGGAGGTTTCGGGAATCTGCACACGCAGGTTCTGGAAAACCAGGTCGCGATCGAAGCTGAAGTTGATCTCGAACAGCTCGCCCAGCTTGGTCGCCCCGATCTGCACCAGGCGCCAGCCCTGTTCGCAGCGGCGCTTCACCTCGCCGACCAACGTGTCAGGGGTGACGGCGAGGATGGGTTGTTCTTCGGTCATGACGATTTCTTCTCCATGTAGACCCATTCGACCGCCGCGCTGAACGGTTCGGTTTTGAAGCGCTTGTAGCCGAGCTTGGTATAGATGTGGATGTTCACGGCGCTGCGGTGCCCGGTGAAGATCTCATAGCGGCTGACCCCGGGAAACTCCTGCTCGATGGCGGCGATCAGGCGGCGGCCCAGCCGGCGGCCCCGAAAGTACGGCAGCACGCTCAGGCGCAGAAGGTGGGCCGTGCCCTGCCCGTCGTCGTAGCCGCGGACCGAAGCCACGATCTTGCCGTTCACAACGCCCTTGAGGAAAACCATGCGGCCGAAATCCCCGGTCAGCTCGCCGAGCGACTGGCGCAGGGCGGGCAGGCTCATGTCGCCGTAGATTTCGGCCTCGCTCTGGTAGGCCACCTTCTGCACCGCGAGCAGCTCGGGGAGGTCCGCGGCGGTGGCGCGCTGGATCATCATCACGCCGGCCGCGGTCGAGGAGGCGGCCATCGCCGCGCGGCGGGCCTCGAGGATGCCCAGCGCCCGCACCACGCCGTCGATGATGGCCTCGGGTCGGACCGCACAGCCGGGCACATAGACGTCGACGGGGATCACGGTGTCGACGCCGCCGGCGACGTTGTAGCATTCGCGGAAGATGCCGCCCGACGTCGCGCAGGCGCCGAGCGCGACGACCGCTTTGGGCTCCGGCATCTGCTCGTAGATGTTGCGGACGACCTCGCGGTTCTGCTCGTTCACGGAACCGGTGACCAGGAAGATGTCGGCGTGCTTCGGATTGCCGGTGTTGACGATGCCGAACCGCTCCACGTCGAAGCCGGGCGTGAGGCTGGCGAGCACCTCAATGTCGCAGCCGTTGCAGCTTGACGCGTCGTAGTGGATAACCCAGGGAGATTTTTGGAGGCCGGACATGGGGGGGCAATTCCTACTGATTCAGTTTCAAGATTCCGAACATCTCCAGCAGCCAGAGCAGCAGGATGTTGCCGCAGCCGAGGACCAGCGTCACGCGCCACGCGCTGCGCAGCACGAACTGCCACTTGACGCGGGCACACACATTGTCGACCACCACCAGCAGGAAGAACGACAGCGCGGTGAACGCCAGGCCGACGGCCCAGTGGATGCTGAAGAAAAGGAAAATCCAGCCGAGCAGCATGACGTTCTCGTACCAGTGCGCGACCTCGATCAGCGCCAGCGTGGGGCCCGCGAACTCGGTCGCGATGCCGCGCACCAGCTCCTGGTGCGCGTGATGCGAGGAGGAAAGGTCAAAGGGTGACTTGCGGAACTTGATCTCCATCACGTACATCAGCGCGAAGAAAACGCCGGGCAGCAGCAGCACCGGCATAGTCTGCTGGGCGGCGATCTCGTGGACGGAGAACGTGTGCGTCACCATATACATGCCGACGGCGGTCAGGAGGATGGCCGGTTCGTCGGCCATCATCTGGATCAGCTCGCGCGAGGCGCCGACGAAGCTGTAGGGCGAACTCGCCTTGTACGCGCCGAGCACGAAGAAGATGCCCGAGAGCGTCAATGCGAAGAACACCAGCAGCAGGTCGGAGCCGCCGAAAAAGAGCGCGCCCGTGAAGACCGTCAGCAGGAAGAAAAAGAGGATGTAGAAGTTCTGGGAGCGGCGGACGACGAGGCGCTCCTTGCTCCACAGCTTGGCCACGTCGTAGAACGGCTGCAGGAGCGGGGGGCCGAGACGCGCCTGCATGCGGGCCGAAATCCGGCGGTCGAGGCCGGCCAGCAGGCCGCCCAGCAGCGGGGCCGCCACCAGATAAATCAGAACGCGCCACCACGGGCTCATGACACCACCACCTTCACCAGCAGGCCCGCCAGCAACGCGCAGGCCATGATCACGCCGGCTCTCATCATCTTGGCTTCCGGCAGCATTTCGGAGAGATAATAGTTCTGCATCGACATCTCGCGCGTGGCGCCGAGCGCCCCGCTGAACCGGCTGCCGTCCTCCGCGTTGGCGCCGCCCAAATAGGGGTCGATGACCTTCACGTTGCGCCCGTAGTTGAGGAAGCTGAGCGGGAAGAGCGAAACCAGCGCCAGCATGATGACCATGAGGATGATGTTGCCTTCGCTCATGGGGGTGAACTGGGCGAGATGGTACTGCGTCCGGATATACGGCTCGATCAGGCAGGTCGAAATCAGCGGAAAGAGCATGCAGGTGCCGAACGTCAACACGGAAAGCGAATACAGGGCCGTCCACTTGCCCCGGCCGATGTTTTTCTCGACGCTCTCATACGGCCGCGTGACGACGAGCAGACACCCCATCCACTTGATCCAGAAGAAGAGCGTCGCCGCGCTTCCGAAAACGATGAAGACCGCCATCAGCGGCGCGGAGTCCAGGACGGCGCGGAGCACCGCGTATTTGCTGATCAGCATGCCGAACGGCGCCAGGAACATGCCCGCCATGCCGATCAGGAGCATCACGGCGAGGCGCGGCATCTTGAGGATCAGGCCGGACATATCGTTGATGTTGCGGCTGCCGACTTTGTGCTCCACCACGCCGACGCAGAGGAAAAGCAGGCCCTTCGCGATGGCGTGGAAAACGATGAGCAGCACGCCGGCCCAAACCGCTTCGTGGGTGCCGATGCCGCCGCAGAGGACGATCAGCCCGAGGTTCGCGATGGTCGAATAGGCCAGCACCTTCTTGGCGTCGCTCGCGCCGATGGCGGCGAGGGAGGCGACCAGGAACGTGAGCGCGCCGACCAGCGCGATCAGCAGGCCCGCCGCCGTGCCCTGCAGGACCGGGGCGACGCGCAGGATCAGGTAGACGCCGGCGTTGACCATCGTGCTGGAGTGGAGCAGCGCGGAGACGGGGGTCGGCGCGACCATCGCCCCCAGCAGCCACGAGGAGAAGGGCAGCTGCGCCGATTTGGTGAGGCCCGCGAAGGCGAGCAGCGACGCCGGCAACAGCACCAGCGCGGGCTTCGACACGACCAGCCGGTCGATCTCGACCGGGCCGCCGCCGCGGATCAGAACGAAGAGCGCCACCGCGAAGCCGAGCCCGCCCGCCATGTTCATCAGCAGCGCGCGGAGGGCGTTGCGCCTGGACTCTTCCGTGCCCTTGTACCCGATCAGCCAATACGAGCACAGCGAGGTGACCTCCCAGAAGAAGTAGACCCAGAGCAGGGTGTTGGAAAAGACCAGGCCGAACATCGCGCCCAAGAAGAGGAAGAGGACCGCGAAAAAGCCGCGGCGCCCGTCACGCAGGTCGGGATGGTGCGTGCCGTGGAATTCCTGCATGTAGTCGAGCGCGTACAGGCAGACGAGGCCTCCGACCACACCGATGATGAGCGCCAGAATGACCGAGAATTGGTCGTGGCCCAGATGGCGGGCGACCGCCACAGAATGTCCGCCGCCCAGCTCCAACGGCAACAGGAGGGCCGACTGGGCCAACACCAACGCGGCGAGGAGCGGCTGGCGGATGCGCACGCTGAGCCCGAGCAGGTAGAGCGTGATGACCGCCTCGACGACCAGCATCGCCCGGGTCACAAGTTCGGGGGCAACGGGCAGTCGCGTCACGCGCTCCGGCACGCCCGGCAAGGCCAGGTACAAGGCGCCGAGCATGACGCCCGCGACGCCGACGCCGACGATCAGGCGCCGGATGCGATTCGACCCCGTGGCGAGAAGAAGACCCGCCAGCAAGAAAGGGAACACAACCAGCAAAAAAATAAAACCACTCATAGTTTTCCCGCAAAAAAGTTTTAAAAATAGCACGTTGGGGAGATTTCGCCAACCCCCTTTTCATCGCGGCACGGAACGACTTCGCTCTTGAAGGCTCCCGCGGGAGTGTGTTAATTTCACCCCATGAATTTTGACGCGGAAAGGGATGCCCAAAGCCTTGTTTTGCTGGGCGAGGGAAGCCGACGCAAATGCTTTCGGATCTCGGGCCAGCCGTTCTGCGTGAAATTTTACCGCCTGCCGTCGGAATACACGCACAAGACGACCTGGGGCGTGCGGTTGCACATTTTTTTGGCGCGGTTCGTGCGGTTTTCCAACGCCAACTGCCAAGAGTGGCGCTACCACGAAGCCCTGCGCAAGCGTCTGCCCGCCGACTTGTTCGCGGCCTTTCCCGAGGTGCTCCGGCCGGTCTATTCGCGCGAACGCGGATGGGGCATCGTCGAAAGCCTGATCGAGAACGCGGACGGGACGCCGATCCGGCGGGTGATCGCCGAGATGGAGCGCGCCCGGGACGCGCAGATGCGGCAGCGGCTTTATGAGGAGGCGGAGCGCTTGTTTTCGCGGCTGGCCGATCACGCGGTCTGCTTTTACGACCCGCCCAACGTCATGGTGCAGTGGCTCGGGCCGGACGCGTTTCGCTTGCGGATCGTCGATTTTGAGCCACAGGGACGGGCTTTGGTGCCGGGGCTCTCTTACATCAAACCATATGTCCGCTGCAAGGTGCGGCGGCGGTGTGCCCGCTATCTCAAGCGGCTGCGCGAGATCCCGCTCGGCGGGCGGATGCCCGGAATGAAAGCCGCGCTTCCCGCGAGCTGAAGCGGGCTACAGGAGTTTTTCTGATGAAGCAGATCGTGTGCATGAAGTGGGGCCAAGTGTATTCGGCGGACTACGTCAACCGGCTGTACCGGATGATCGCGCGGAACATCACGCCGCCGTTTAAGCTTTACTGCCTGACCGACGACCCGGCGGGCATCGATCCGGCCGTGGAGACCCGTCCGTGCCCCATGCTGGACCTGCCGCGCCACATGAAATACGGCGGCTGGCGCAAAGTTTCGCTGTGGGCAAACGAGGTGGCGGACCTCAAGGGCGAGTGCCTCTTCCTCGACCTCGACATCATCATCACGGGTTCGCTGGACGATTTCTTCACCTACCGGGGACAGTCGGACTACATGGTCATGCGCAACTACACGACGATGGATCGGCGGATCGGCAACACCTCGATTTTCCGCTTCGTTGTGGGCTCGCACCCCGAGGTGCTGGCGCGGCTGCTGTCGGACCCGCAGGCGATGCGGGACACCTACAGCAACTCGCAGACCTTCATTTCGAACACCATCCAAAGCATGGACTTCTGGCCCGACGGCTGGATCAAGCAATTCAAGGTCCACTGCCTGCACCCGTGGCCGCTGCGCCTGTTCCTGCAGCCGCGCCAATTCAAAGACGCGAAAATCGTGGTCTGCACGGGACATCCGGCGCCCGAGGAATTGGCGAGCGGACAATGGGTCGCGCCGTGGTACAAGAAGATCTATAAAAGCATCCCTCCCGTACGCTGGGTGCAAGAGGCCTGGCGCTAAGCCCCGGTGCATGCGGAACGGGCCTCCCGGCACGAAGGGCCCTTGTGTCTCGCCCGTAAGTTCGCTACTATTCCCGCATAATGCGATTGGCGCCTAAAAATCTGTGTAGCGGATGCACCGCGTGTTTTGCCGTCTGCCCCGCTTCGGCGATCCGCATGGCGGAGGACGGCGAAGGGTTTCGCTATCCCGTTGTAGATGACGCGCTCTGCACGCGCTGCGGCGTGTGCGAAAAGACCTGTCCCGTGCTTCGCCGCACGCCCCCCCGGGAGCCCCTCTCCGTCCATGCCGCCATCAACCGGGACGAGTCTGTCCGCATGCGCAGTTCGTCGGGCGGGATCTTCACCCTCCTCGCCCGGCAGGTCCTCTCCACCGGAGGAATCGTTTTCGGGGCCGGCTGGAGCCACGACTTCCGGGTCGTCCACACGTCGGCGGAAAACGAGGCGGAACTGGCGGATCTGCGGGGGGCTAAATATGTCCAGAGCGATCTGGGCGATGTCTTTCAGCAGGTCGCGGAACAGCTCGCGACCGGACGGGAGGTCCTCTTTTCGGGGACCCCGTGCCAGATCGCCGGCTTAAGATCGTTTCTGGCCGAGTCGCGGCGCGTCGGCGACGCGGACGTGCGGCATTTGCTGTGCGTGGACGTGGTCTGTTTCGCCACCCCCTCTCCGAAAGTGTTCGCCCGGTATAAGCAGGAGCTGGAGGCGCACCACGGCGCGCCGGCCACGCAGATCGTGTTCAGAGACAAACTCGGCGGCTGGGCGAACTACGCCTTGTCGGTCGTCTTCGGGAACGGCCAAACGTATCGGGCGCCCCACGGCCAAGACCCCTACCTGCAAGGCTTCGTTAAAGGCCTCTACAACCGGCCCTCTTGCAGCGGATGCGCGTTCCGCGAGCTGCGAAGCGGAGCCGATATCACGATCGCCGACTACTGGAAAGTGCGCGACACGTTTCCCGCGATGGACGACGACAAAGGCACGTCCTTGGTCCTGGCGGCGACGCCCGCGGGATGCGAAAGGGTGAAGGCGCTGCGGAGCGGCGTGGGCGGGCAAGCGACGATCTGGGCCGAGTCGGACTACGCCGATGCGCGGCTCAAGAACGCGGCGATCTACCGGTCGTTCGCCGGGCACAGGAATCGAGACGCGTTTTTTGCCCGGCTGGAGAACGGTCCCGTTAGCACGCTGATCCGTCGCCTGCTTCGCCCCTCGCTCTCCCGGCGGCTGCGCGCGTTTTTCCGCCGCCGCAGGCAGGACGCGCCCGCCACGTGACGCAGAGAGGGGAAGGAGTCACTCTTTATTATGGCTGCCCGGAAAATCGGAATCCTGACGCTGCAGAACCAGCTGAACTATGGGGGCGTCCTTCAGGCGTTCGCGCTGCAGCGCGTCCTTCGCGACAAAGGCTATGACGCCGAGGTCGTCGATTACTGGCTCGCGCCCCGCAACGCGCGCCTCAACGGCTATTTCTTCGACCCGTCCAGGTCTTGGCTGCGGCGCATGACGCGCGCCGCCGGGTTCCTGTTGAAGCGCGGCGCCTATTATGTCCGCAGCGACATCGCGCGGCACCGGCGGACCATCCGGTTCATCAAGGAAAACATCGCGCTCTCGGCCGTCGCCTACCGCTCCGCCAAGGAGCTGGAGGGCATCACCGGTTACGCGGCGCTCGTCGTCGGCAGCGATCAGGTGTGGCATTACGGATTCCACGGGAAGCCCAACCCTTTCTTGCTGGGGCAGGTGGACGCGTCGGTCCGGCGCGTCGCCTATGCGGCGAGCTTCGGCTTCACCGCGCTGCCCGACGCGTTTTTGCGGGAATATCAAGACGGCATCGGCCGGTTCGCCGCGATCGGCGTCCGCGAGAAGGAAGGCGTGGCGCTGGTCAAGCAGTGGACCGGCCGCGAGGCCCACTGGGTCCTCGATCCCACGCTGCTGCTGTCCGAGAGCGCGTGGCGGCGGCTGCTCGGCCCCCGGCCGGAAGGCGGACCGTTTACGGTCTGCTATTGGCTGGGCGATACCGGAAAGTGCGCGGAGCTGGTGAAAGCCCTCGCGCGTCGTCGGGAAACGGTCCACCTCTATGTTGAGCTGCAACATCTCTACGGCCAAAAGGGAGTGCGCGGCTGGCTTTTCAGAAGGCGCCTGTTCCGGATGCCGCACGTGAAAGTCTGCTGCGGCGCGGGTCCGCAAGAGTTCCTGACCGATCTGGCCCATGCCGCCGCCGTGGTCTCCGACTCGTTCCACGCGCTTCAGTTCAGCTGCCTCTTCCGGAAACCGGTCAAAATCTTCATCAACAGCTCCGCGCAGCGCGCCGGCATGGCGGCGCGCATGAAGGACTTCGCGGAACGCTATGGCATCGGCGGCGTGCTCGAAGAGGACGTGACGGGGCAAGCGTTCGAACCCGCAACGCCGGACTATGCGGCTGTCTGGCGCGAAATCGAGAAAGACAAATGCCGGTCGTTGGGCTTTCTCGAAGACGCTCTCCGCTTGCTTTAGCGGCGCGGGTGCGGTATGTTTCGCGGCATGGGCGTGAAGCGGATCCTCTCTCTCTTTCTTCTGGCGTGCGGGTGCGGCGCCGCCGCCGGCGCGGAGCCGGTCACGGTCACTTTCCTGCAGGGGTACGACCCCGACCTTCCGGAGGGGCCGGTCACGCGCCAGATCCTGAAGTTCGCGCAGCAGGAGCCGCGGCTCAACCCGCAGAAGTGGGGCGGCCTCTCGCTGCCCGGCGCGGGCGGACGCGCGCCGTTCATGCTGTCGCTCGCCGGCGGCACCGCTCCCGACATCTATTTCTGCTGGTTCCACATCATCCGGCACGACATCGAGCAGGGGTTCGCCTGCCCGCTCAACGAGTGGATCGGCGACGACGCCGACGGCGACGGCCAGATCAGCGACGGCGAAGCGCGCTGGCCGGGCTGGAAGAACGTGCCGCCGCTCTGGCGGCAGGTGGCCACCCGCGACGGCAAGGTCTACGGCGTGCCGATGGCGGGCATCTGGTACTACGGCATCGTCTAC
>CAZOIS010000171.1:0-8661 GCA_964579865.1 uncultured Lentisphaeraceae bacterium
GTGTTCGACGAGACCGAGGCGCTGATCGCGATCGACGTGAACACGGGCCGGCACCGTGGCAAGGGGTCGCAGGAGGACGCGATCCTCGAGGTGAACCTCGAGGCCGTCGAGGAGGTCGCGCGCCAGATGCGGCTGCGGAACATCGGCGGGCTGGTGGTGCTGGATCTGATCGACATGAAGTCGCGCAAACACCAGAACGCGGTGTACAAGGCGATGAAGCAGTCCCTGAAGCGCGACCGCGCCCGCACGAACGTGCTGGCGATCTCGGAGCTGGGCCTCATGGAGATGACGCGCCAGCGCCAGGAGGAGAGCCTGCTTTCGCAGATGTACTCCGACTGTCCCTACTGCCGCGGCCATGGCCTGATCAAGTCGCCGCTGGCGCTGAGCGTGGATATCCAGCGGCAGATCGCGGCGCTGATGCGCAAAGTGCGGCACGAGGGCCGCGAGATGGTCGAGCTGCAGATCGTCGTGGCGCCGAGCGTGCTGGAGCGGCTGCGCACGGAAGACGAGGCGTTCCTGGTCGAGCTGCAGCGCCGTTACACGGGCCGGCTGACGTTCAAGTCGGAGCTGCACCGCCATCCGGAATCTTTCTGCATCGCGGACGGCCAGACCGGCAAGATTTTGTATTCCGTCGGCGAGGCAAAAACGGTATAACTTAAATACGGCTTGTGGAAGCCGGTGGAGTTCTTCAACCAGCGGGTGCCCATTATGAAACGAACAGCAATGGCAGGTTGGGTCGTCGGTGTCATGGTCGGCTGGATGGTCGGCTGGGCGCAGGGGGGCGGTCTCATCCCGATGCCCCTGCAGACGGGCGATTCGGGCCTGGCGATCACGGCCGACAAATTCGAGGTCGACCAGAAGACCGGGTGGATCACGGCTTCCGGCAACGTGAAGATCAAGACCGGCGAGCATGAAATGGGCGCCGACCGGGTGCGCCTGCACCAGGATAAGGGGGACGTGCAGGCCCGCGGCAATGTGGTCATCCGGCAGAGCGGGTTCGGCGCGTGGTCGGGCGACTATATCGAGTACAACTACAAGACGGGAAAAGGGCTCACGGGTGTCGGGCAGGTCGAAGCCGGCGTCTTCAGGGTCTCCGCCAAAGAGGTGACCCGGCGCGAAGACGGCCGGTTCGACGCGCGCTACGCGGAGGTGACGACCTGCACCAACGCCCCCGGCCACCGCCACTGGCGCATGACCGGCCACGCGCGGTACAAGGACAACGACTACGTCGAGGTGTTCGATGCGGTGCCCTGGCTGTTCGGGGTGCCGTTCGCCTACCTGCCCTACTGGTACCGCGACCTCGACACGCACTACGGGTTCCGCCTGGTTCCCGGCTACCGGTCCAAGTGGGGCGCCTATCTGCTGGGCGGCTACGTTTACAACCTTTACGAGGCGCCGCAGGCGGACGGCCCCAAGCTGGACGCGTCGACCCACCTGGACTACCGCACCAAGCGCGGCGTGGCGGTGGGGCAGAACCTGCGGTGGGACCTGAAGGATTTGGGCCACGGCAAACTCGAGACCTACTACGCGTGGGACGATGATCCGCCCAACGACGCGGAAGACATGAACTGGATGTCTGACGTGAACGAGGAACGCTACCGGATCAGGCTGCGGCACGAGATGGACGTGACCCCGCGTGACCAGTTCATCCTGCGCGGCACGGTCGTCAGCGATTCCGAAGTGTCGGGCGATTTCTTCACCCGCGAAGACCGGGGCGAGAGCGTCCCGATGAACATGGCCCACCTTGAGCATCGCGAGCACTCTTGGGCTTCCGGCGTGATGGTCAGCGGCCCGCTCAACGACTTCTACGGCGGCGTGGCCCGCTTGCCCGAAGGCTGGGTGAACATCATGCCCCAGCCGGTCTTCGAGACGGGGCTGAACTACGAGAGCCAGACGCGGGCCGGCTACCTCAACCGCGATGCGACGCGTTACGAGAACGCGCTGCCCGAGTACATGTATTATCCCGGCTCCTGGGCCGATTACAACCTGGCGCGCGTGGACACGGCGCACCGCGTGACGTATCCGGTGAAGTTCGGCGACGTCCTCAGCGTGGTCCCGCGGGCGGGGTATCGCGGCACCTATTATTCGGAGACGGAGTCCGAAACCGATGTTTTCCGGCATTCGGCCGAACTGGGCGCCGAGGCCTCGGTGCGGGCCACCTCCGACTGGAACAACGGGTACCGCCACGTGGTGGAGCCCTACCTCGACTACAGTTATCAGCCGACGCATTTCGATGTGGACAACGGCCGCGTCTACACGTTCGACCGGTACGACAGCTCGACGCTGTGGTTCGACCAGCTCGGCATGGACGGGACGTGGTTGCCCTACGATTGGCACGGCGTGCGTCCGGGCGTGCGGAACCTCCTGCAGACGCCCGATTCCAAGGGCCGGATGCGGACGCTGTTCGACTGGGACGTCTACGGCGGCGTCCAGTTCGATTCGGAGGGCCCGCTGTACGAGGACGGCTTGCGGCTCGCCGGCACCAAGATGGTGTACGCGCCGAGCGAGAAGATCGACATGAAGGCGCACGCCGAATGGGACACCGAGAAAGAGACGTTCGCCTACGCGGACCTCAGCTCTTTCTACAAGCTGACCGAGAAGTTCCGCTTCGGCGGCGGCTATCTGGGCCGCGACCATGACGTGTACGACTATGACGTCTCCGAGGTCGAGCAGTGGAACCGCGTGAAGGAGAACCTGATCTACGGTGGCTTTACCCATGACATCAACGACGCGTGGTCGTACAGCTTTTATGTCCGGTACGATTTGCGTTACAACGATTTGGACGAGGTCGGCGGGTACATCCAGTACCGCTTGGACTGCCTCGTCTTCCAGCTGCGCACGGCGTATGAGAACGATTTCGAGCGCATCGACGGCATCAGCGAGACCGACAGCGATTTCCGCGTCGCGCTGATGGTGTGGCTGCGGGCCGAGAACCGTACGGCGGACGACGAGTGGCTCACCTGGTAAGGGACTGCGCGGCGACGGCGGAGAGGGGGACTACCATGGCGGAATGCAGCACAAGGCGGGAGTTCATGGCTAAGGCGGGGGCGGCGGCGGTGTTTTCGGCCGCCGTCGTTCAGGCTCAGGCGCAACAGACGGAGGCGAAGGTGAATAGGGAGAACGACGTGAAAAAAATCATTGTGGCGGCTGATCCGTACGCGGTGACGCTCAAAGACGCGATCGCGGAGCACCTCCGGAGCAAGGGGTATGAGGTGACGGACATGGGGGCGACCAAGGCGAAGGAGTTGCCCTATTTCGAAAGCGCGGTCGAGGTCTGCAAGGCGATGCAGGCCGGCAAGGCCGAGCGCGCGATCCTCTTCTGCGGAACCGGCATGGGCATGTCGATCGTGGCCAACCGTTTCAAAGGGGTGACGGCTTCGGTGGTGGAGTCGGTCTTCGCGGCCAAGATGTGCCGCGCGATCAATAACGCCAACGTGCTCTGCATGGGGCAGATGATCTGGGGCGAGGCGATGGCGAAAGAGGCGGTCGACGTTTTTCTGTCGACGCGGTTCACGCAGGGCCTGGAGCCGATCGCGGGGTTTCTCCAGGACGCGTGCGGCAAGGTGGAGGCGATCCGCCCCTAGAACGTGCGCGGTCGGCGGTTTCTGCGGCGCAGTCGGTCTTGGGCAGGCGAGGTGATGCGGTATGGATGTTGTCAGACTGGACGGTGTCTCGAAAGCGTTCGGCTCCGTGCGCGCCGTCAACGCGCTTTCGCTGGCAGTCGGACAGGGCGAGATTCTCGGGTTCTTAGGAACCAACGGTGCCGGTAAAACCACGACGATCAAGATGCTGCTGGGGTTCTTCCGGCCGGACGCCGGCCGCGTGACTGTGCTGGGCGGCGACCCGTGCGATGCGGCCACGCGCCGCAAGATCGGGTTCATGCCGGAAACCGCCTATTATTATCCCTATCTGAACGTGCGGGAATTGCTCGCGTTCTATGGCGGCCTTTGCGGGATGTCCAAGGATCAGATCCGGACACGATCCGAAATGCTGATCGCACGTGTGGGCTTGACCGACGCGGGGAACCGCTTGCTGCGCACCTACTCGAAAGGCATGCTGCAGCGCGCGGGCATCGCGCAGGCGTTGCTGCACGATCCCGACCTGCTGATTCTGGACGAGCCGTTGACGGGGCTCGATCCGCTGGCCCGGATCCAGTTTCGCGATTTGATCCTCGAGCTGCGGCGGCAGGGCAAGACGATTTTCTTTTCCTCGCACGAGCTGTCGGAGGCGGAGCTGATCTGCGATCGCGTGGCGATTCTCAAGCAGGGCGCACTGGTCTTGTCCGGCGCGGTATCTGAAGTCGCCGGCGACGGCCGGCAAAATCTCGAACGGATTTTCCTGAAGGTCTTGGGCGTTGCCGGCGGGGAGGTGGCGTCATGAGCGTCCGGTTGCGTCAGCTCGGGGCCCTGATCTGTTTGTCGGTGCTGGAGCTTTACCGCCGCAAAGATCTGTTTGTGGTGTTTGTGCTCGCGGCCGTGATCCTGCTGCCGCTCGCGTTCTTCGCGCCGTTCGGCGTCACCGGCGCGGGACGCTATGTGAATGAGCTGGCCCTGCTGCTGGTGTGGCTCTTCTCGATCGTGATCGGATTGGGCACCTCAGCCCGTCTTTTCCCGCCGGAGTTCGAGAGCCGCACCATTTATCCGATGCTGGCCAAGCCGGTGGCGCGAGGGACAGTTTTGCTGGGGAAATACTCGGGGGCGCTCGCCGCCTCGCTCTTGGCGCTCGCCGTGTTTTATCTGGCCTACGGCCTGCTGACGGGCTTCCGGCAAGGCGTCTGGTTTCCGCCGGTCCTCTGGCAGGCGTTCGCGCTCCATACGGGATTCCTGGTGATCGTCACGGCTTTGGGGCTGTTGGGCTCCCTGCTGTTGACCGCCTCGGCGAACGTGACGCTGTGCGGATTGCTGATCGTGGGGATGCTGGCCTTCGGACAGCGTCTGGCCGCGCTGGCGGCGACGCAGACGGTGCCGGGAAAATGGGTGCTGTACGTGATCCACTGGGTCGGCCCGCACCTCGAGTTCTTCGACCTGCGCCAGCGGCTTGTTCACGAGTGGCCGCCGATCGGCTGGGGCGTGTGCGCCGCCGTCTTGGCGTACGCCGCCTGTTATGCGGCGGCCTGCCTTGCGCTGTCTGGCCTGATATTCAAGAAGAAAAGGTTCTAGAGAAACGATGCGGCAGAGCCTCCATGTCGGGCTGACGGTTGCGGGCGCCGCGTTGGCGGTGACCTTGGGGCAGTGTGTGCCGTCGGTCTGCGCGGGCAAGATGCCGCAAGCCGTGGGCGAAGATGTTCTGGCCATGATTCTGGGAGACGCCCGGTTGGTTTTCAGCGATGCGATGATGGGCAAGGCGGAGGAGTATTTCCATGGCGGCGTCCGCGACGTGGTCTGCGAACACGGCTTGGGAACGCCGCACGAGGAACCGGACCGCCATGCGGCGGGAGAGCACGGCCTTGAGCATGCGGGGGCCGCCGCCGGAACCGATTTTTGGGGATGGCTGAACGGGCAAATTCATGTGCAGGAAGATCGGCATATCGAAGGCGAAGACGTCCGCGAGCTGTTGCCCTGGCTGTGGGCGGCCTGCCGGTCAGCGCCGCAAAGCATCCGGGCCTACGAGACGACGGCGTTTGTCTTGGCGCATATGACGAAGCGGCCCGCGGATGCGGTTCGGTTGTTGGAAGAAGGGATCGTCAAGAATCCGGATAACGCCTCTCTCGAGATCTCCCTCGGCGAGCTGTTGCTGCAGTCTTTTCACGACCTGCCGAGGGCCGAGCGCGCGTTCGAGGCCGCGTGCCGCAAGTGCCGCGCCGCCGACGGGCCGGAGGGGGCGCCGGACCGTGTTCTCAAGGTCAAGGCGCTTTTCTATCTGGGCTATCTCGCCAAGCAGCGGGGCGATCTGGCGCGCGCGCGCGAGTGCCTCAGCCAGGCCGAACAGTTGGCGCCGGACGATGCGGGCACGCGGGATTTGAAAAGAATGCTGCAGGAAAAATGAAAGAACAAAGGAGCCGGTTTTATGACGGTGAAGCGGGTGTTGGTTCTGACGTGTTGGGCCGTCCTTGCATTGACGGTGGCGCTGGTCTCCGGCTGCATCCACGCGGATATCGGGAATATGCGCTAAGGCATGCCGGGACGCTATACAGAGGCGCACCAGGCGTGCTTTGCGGTGGTGGACTTTGAGACGACCGGTTCGGTGGCGGGCTATCCCGTCGAGCCGTGGCAGATCGGCGTTGTCCGGGTGCGGGACGGCAAAGTCTGTGCGGACGAGGCGTTTGAGTCGCTGTTGCGCGTAGGCGACCGGCCGTTTAATCCGCGCGCGCCCGGCCGGCATGCGCAGCTTCGCGCGCAGCTGGCGGTGGCACCGACCCCGGGCGAACTGTGGCCCGAGCTGACGGCATGGGTGACCGGCGTGCCGCTGGTCGCGCACAATACGGGCACCGAGCGCAGCGTGCTGACGCGCCTGGCACCGCTGCATCGGATGGGCCCGTGGATCGATACGCTGGCGCTGACGCGGCATGCGTTCCCCGCTTTGGCTTCCAAGGCTTTGGAGGATGTGACCGCGGCGCTGGGCGTGGATGCGCGGGTCAGAGCGCTGTGCCCGGGGCGCGACGCGCACGACGCGCTGTATGACGCCTTCGCTTGCGCCGCCGTGTTGGAATACTTCCTGGCGCTACCCGGCTGGGAGCGCGTGACGGTCGAGGCCCTGGCGGGAAAATAACCGGCTGTAGGCGTGGGGAATCAGCAGAGGCCCAATGAGGAGAACGGCACAATGAAGCTTTTGGTCGCGACACGGAACAGGCACAAACTTGAGGAGATTCTGCAGATCTTCGCGTTGCCGGGCTTGACGCTGCTGGCGGCCGACGAGCTGCCCGGCCTGCCGGAGGAGGTCGTCGAAGATGCGGATACGTTCGAAGGCAATGCGCTGAAAAAGGCGCGCGAGCTGTGCGCCGCTTCCGGGCTGTGGACGCTGGCCGACGATTCCGGCCTCGAGGTCGGCGCGCTCAACAACGCGCCGGGCGTCTACTCTGCGCGCTACGCCGGAGAGCCGTGCAGCTATCCCGCCAACAACGCTAAGCTGCTGCGCGAGATGGCGGGCGTGACCGACCGCCGTGCGCGGTTCCGCTGCGCCCTCGCGCTCTGCGCGCCGGACGGCCGCGAATGGACCGTCGACGGCAGTTGCCCTGGCCGGATCATCGGTGAGCTGCGAGGCGCCCATGGCTTCGGCTACGACCCGCTCTTCGTGCCGGACGGTTACGACCAGACGTTTGCCGAGCTGGACGGCGCGGCGAAGAACCTGATCTCGCACCGCGGCGTCGCGCTGCGTCGCGCCTCCGAAGCTTGGCATGCGCTGCTGGCGGCGATGTGAGCGCCGGACTGTCTGGCCCGCTGAGCGGTTCCGAAAAAGACAAGGCCAATTCCCAATATCGCCATTGAGGGAACAGCGCGCGTGGCGTAATCTGAAATCCGACCAGTGAAAGGGCAAGATGAAAACACGTCAGGATCTGCGGCGGGGAATATCGGTGGCGGCGTATTTCACGCTGCTGGGCGCGGTCATGGCCGGGCCGGCGATCGACACGTCGGCCGACCGGGCAAAGACGGAGCTGGATCCGGGGCTCAAACGGATCGGCACGGTCACGCCGCGCAGCGCGGATCAGATCGCGGGCTCGAACTGGACGCTCGGCTGTGAGACGCTGGACCGCGATTTCGCGATCTACGACGAGTACAAAGCGTACATCGTGCCGCTCGGCATCAAGACGGTCCGCCTGCAGGGCGGCTGGGCCAAGACGGAGAAGACGAAAGGCGTCTACGACTTCGCCTGGCTCGACCGGCTCGTCGACGACGCGCGCGGCCGCGGCCTCAACGTCCTGCTGGAGACGGACTACGGCAACCCGATCTACGAGGGCGGCGGCGGATGGGACCTTGCCGGCGGCTTCCCGACCAACGAGGTGGCGCTGGGCGCCTGGGACAAGTGGGTCGAGGCCATGGCGACGCGCTACCAGGGCAAGGTCCGCGACTGGGCGATGTGGAACGAGCCCGACATCAACAAGGCGCACAAGCCCGCCGATATCGCGGTCTTCAATATCCGCACGGCGGAGATCATCAAGCGCGTCATCCCCGACGCGCGCATCGCCGGCCTCTCGCTCGCGAGTTCCAGCCCGAAGCTGCTGGACCAGTGCCTGAAAGAACTTGCGGACCGCGGTAAAGTCGGCCTCTTCCATTGGTTCGTCTATCACGGTTATGAGTATAATCCCGGCAAATCCTATCCGAAAGTCGAGGAGCTGAAGGCGACGCTCGCGAAATATTCGAAAACGGCGAGGATGCGGCAGGGCGAGAACGGCTGCCCCTCCGAGACGGCCACGCGCTTCGCGCTTTCCAAGCACCCGTGGACGGAGGTCAGCCAGGCCAAGTGGGATCTGCGGCGGATGCTCGGCGACCTTGGCCACGACGTGGAATCGTCAGTGTTCACGATCTGCGACTTCAACCACACGGGGCGCGAGATCAACCGCAAGGGACTGCTGCACGCCACGCCCGACAAGCGGGTCGACAAGATCAAGCTCGCTTACTACGCGGTGCAGAACGTGACGGCGATTTTCGACAACACCCTGGTGCGCGTGACGGGCGACGCCGCCGCCGTCGCGTGCGCGAAGAAGACCGACTGCTTTGTATACGA
>CAZOIS010000172.1:0-8469 GCA_964579865.1 uncultured Lentisphaeraceae bacterium
GAGCTCAAGTGGGACGCCAAGGCTGGCCGCTTCACCAACAAGGAGAGCGCGAACAGTTTTCTGAAGCGCAGCTACCGCAAGGGCTGGGAGATATAGGCCTCGGATCGTGTGATTCGGCGTAAGAACGGACAACCGTGAAAGGGAGACGGTGCCCATGAGAAACCGTAATCATAATCCTTTCGGTAGGAGAGATTATGATTACGCTCAGGATTGCGATCAAGAAGGACAGAATTCCGTGCTTCGCGTGTTCCGGGCACCCTATAGCCGCCGGTCATTTGAATTTCAAGTCGGCATAATCCGGCGAATGGTCGGATGAGTCCATCGCGTCTTGGTCAAGGACGAGCCGCTGGCGGAGCGGCGTCCAGTCCGCCGCCGTGTAAAGCACATGGTCGATGGAATCGTTTTTCGTGTAGTTCGGGACGGTCGGCTTGCCGTGGTATTTTTTGTCGGTCCCGCGCACGGGGTTGCCATGCTCTGAACTCACGGCCGATGCGTCCGCGCAGGCGAACTGCGCGTTGGCGTAGCCGTCCGCCACGAAAGACCGGAGCTGGTCGCTCGCGGATTCGCAGTTGAAATCGCCGCCGCCCACGACAGGGCATTGCCATTTCGCGCGAAGCTTCTCAAGTTTGCCGCGCAAGTCACTGGCGTTGACCGTGCGGATGTAATCGGACGGGGCGCCGCTCTGCCACCAGAAGTGTGTGGAAAAGACGATGATCGTGCGTCCGGAGGACTTCAGTTTGAGAGCCGCCCACGCGAAGCCCTTGCTTTTGTCGAGTTTCGGGTGGAAGAGTTCGAACCCGCTGTCGAGCAGGTCACACGCGGCTTTGCGGTAGAGGAGCGGGGTATAGCACGTCTCGTCGGCCCCGACCATTCCGTATTCGTCCGCCAGCACGTTGAAGAGCTTTGCCTTGTGCCAGTTCGGCGTGATTTCCTGAAGAAACATCGCGTCGGGCGCGTAGCGCGTGAGGACGGCCGCGATGGCGTCCTCGCGCTCGGAAGGCGGGTTTCCGAAATAATCGCCCCAGATGTTCCAGGTAAGCGCGCGGAAATCCGTCCCCGGCGCGCGCGACGTCGTTTCCTGTCCCCATGCCAGGGTAACGGAAAACAGTCCTGCCGCTGCTATCAGCCACCTTGTCCCTTTCATCGTCCCCTTTTCCCCTTTCCAAGATTCCTTTTGCGAAGTATGCCGCAGAATATCAAATGAAGCCGATGACGGAAAAGTTTCATTTCATGTCGGCGCAGTTTAAGTTGCAGCTGAATACGGGGTTGACAGGCCGCAGTCCGGATGGTACACCCTCAATCCTAGATTGCCGGGGATATTTTCAATTTTTCCTTTGGGCATCACTTGGGGGACTCGTATGAACATTCTTGTTTCGCGGCGCTCTTTTCTGGCAGGCGCGACGGCTTTCTCGCTCGCGGGCTGCATGAACGGCAGGTCCGGCCCGCTGGCCGGACGGCCGAAACTGAAATTCGGGGTTCTGAGCGACATCCATATCACCGACTGGGCGTCGACCGAAGTTTTCCGCAAGACCCTCCGTTTTTATCGCGACGCCGGGGTCGACGCGGTCCTGATCGCGGGGGACCTTACCGACCACGGCCTCCAGCCGCAGCTCGAGAACATGGCCAAGGCCTGGTTCGAGGTGTTTCCGGACGACCGGGGCGCGGACGGCGCGAAGGTGGAAAAACTTTTCGTCTCCGGCAACCACGATCCCGATGGGCTTGGCTACCGCGACCGCTTCATGGACAAGGCGTTCGCCGTGCATGGCATCTCCTACGAGGCGGCGGCCAAACTCCAGCTCACGGCGGTCGGGCTCGACAAGGCCTGGGAGCGGTGCTTCCGCGAACCGTACGCGCCGATCTACACGAAGAACGTGAAAGGCTACGACTTCGTCGGCGCCCACTGGGACACCTGGAAGGGGGTGCGCGGCCTGGAGGACTGGTTCCGGACGAACCGCTCCAAGATCGACACCTCACGCCCGTTCTTCTATTTCCAGCACGCGCATCCGAAGGACACCGTCTACGGGCCGTGGGCGTGGGGCCACGACGAGGGCCAGTCCACGCGCGCGCTTTCGCCTTGCCCGAACGCGGTCGCGTTTTCCGGGCATTCCCACACCACGCTCACGGACGAGCGCTCGGTCTGGCGCGGGGCGTTCACATCGGTCGGCACGGCGTCGCTCAGCTACACGTGCGTCCCGGGGCCGCGCGATAACGCCAGCGCGCTCAACAACGCGACGCGCGAACACCTTTCGATCCGGCAGGGGCAGCTCGTGAGCGTGTATGACGACCGGATCGTGATCGAACGGCGGGACTTCAGCCGCGACGAGCCGATCGACGCGGCCTGGCTCCTCGAGCTGCCCGCGCGGGCGTCGTCCTTCACCGCCCGCGCCGCCCGGTCGTCGGCGCCCGCGTTCCCGGCGGGGGCGGTGGCGGACGTCGCGTTCTCCCTGACCGAGGCCCCGGACGGCAAGGCCACCGAACAGGTGACGGTTTCGTTCCCGCCGGCCCTCGCCAATCCGGCGGCGCGGCCGTATGATTACGAAGTGCGGCTTGAAACACGGCAGGCGGACGTGGAGCTCGTCGCGGCGACGCGCCGGGTCTACAGCCCCTCCGCCGCGTTGCCGAGGCGGCATGACGCGGAGGTCAAAGCCGCGTCGTGCGCCTTCGCGCGCGCGGACCTGCCCAAGTCCGGCGAATACCGATTCGCCGTCGTCCCGCTCGACAGCTACGGCGTGAAGGGCTCTGCGGTGTATTCGCCATGGGCCGTCCCTCCGGCGGAGAAAAAACGCCGGTGAGGCGGGTCTCATCAGGCTTGAGCAACTTCAAGCCTGAAAAGCGCGACGTTCGGCATTCCGCGTTGAAGTGCTTCGTGGGCGAGCTTCAGATTGTGTGTCCACGCTTACCTGGATGGTGCGCATCACTCGTTCCTGAGCCCCAAGGTGTGCCCCGCATAGCGCACGAAAATGCCTCGCCAGTCTTCCAGGTACTGCATGAGAATCATGCGGCCCAAGTTCTCGCAATCGCCACATCTGTACAGCGCCGAAGCAGCAAAGAGTTCGATCATTGCCTTGGAAAACTGGGCGGCCTGCGTGCCGGCTTTGTCCGTGCCCGGATTGCTATGCCCTTGCGCGCCAGGCTTTTTGAGGAAGGCTGCCAAGGCGGGGGCGGCCTTAGGATCGCCGATGCGCCCCAAGGCACCTGTGATGCTGCGCAGCGTGTTGAAGCTCGTCGACATATCGCACGTCGCAAGCCGCTCGACCAGCACGTCCGTTGCCTGCGGATCGCATGGGATCGCAAGACACCATATGGCGCTATCGAACTCCGGCACCTTCAAAAAGCCGTCCCACGCGTAGGCTTCGGCGGGCGGCATCGGCAACGTCTTGACGTGTTGCGCGAGCAGGGGAACGCCCTCTTTGTCGCCCAACAGGCACAACGCTTTCGCTTTGTCCGGCGTCGGATGCTGCGCAAAAGCAGCTCGAAGCGCCGGAACGGCGAGCTTTCCACCCAAGGCCAGTGTCAACAGATTCTTGCGTTGACCAGGATCTTGAGCGGCGGCATCCAGTTCGGCCGCCGAAACAGGGGGCGTATCACGCGCGATTGCGGAAAGCGTTGAGGCAGGCAGGCAGTCAACTTCAGCCAGATGTTTTTGCAGCGCACGGATATCCACGGCGCGCGTTGAGGCCTTGTTCTGCACGCAGAGCGCAGCGGCGTAGCCGATGGCATAGCCTTGATTCAGCATGTCCGGATTCATCCGCGCCAAGGCTTGAACATCATGCGTACACGAGAAACAGCGCCCGGCCACATAGAGCCCGTCCACGCCGGCGGGAATGCAGGCGCGCAGCGGCACATACATGATGACATCTTCTTTCACCTTTTTTGTCGAAATCATCAGCCCCGCAAAGGAGTAGTCGCTCTGGTAGTAACCATGCGGATCGAAGGCGCAGGCGATCACGCCGATCACATCGGCATAGGTGCGGCCCGCATTCACGTCGAGCTCGTTGATTTGATAATCGCCGATGATCCGCCGCGTTTCGCGAATCTGCGCCACGGGAATGCTGGCGGTTCTTTTGACGTGTTCGGCAACCAGGACGCGATGAAGCGTGGCGCCTTTTATATCCATGGGATCGAATGCCATGGAGTTCGGGTAATGGCCGGCGAACGACGCCTCCTCAAGGCAGATGCTGCCGTCGTTGATGTAGTCGGCCTTCGCGCCGGCCATCATGCATATGTCGCCGTCGCCGCTGGCATCGATCACGATCTGGCCCAAGGCGACGCCACGTCCCATCCATGTTGCGACTTCGATGCCGCACACGGTCTTGCCTTGCATGACGGCGCCCACGGCGAGCGAGTGATACCAGATATCGACGCCCGCCTCATTCAGCATCTCGGGATACGCGAGCCGGCGTTGCTTTAGCCACTCCTGGTTAAAGCCTCTGCGATACCCGCGCCAGAAACCGGTGATCCCCAGCGCCACGTTGCCGCCGATGAAGCCCGACTGTTCAACCAAAAGCACACGCCGGCCGGCACGGCCGGCCGCAATGGCGGCCGCATGCCCCGCCGGTCCGCTGCCGACAACAACAATGTCGTATTCGCCCCAGACCGGCACCGCACTTGCGGGCTGACGCACGGTTTCGGCCTTGCGTTGCCGATACGGCCGCTCGCGCCCCGTCTGCTCGCGGATCTCAAGCCCTGCGCGAACATCGCCCTTGACCGTCTTAAAGACCAGTTCCGCAGGCTTGGGGCGCGCCATCTTTGCCGCCGCCGCTGTCAGGTGCGTTCCCAACAGGCTGCCGACATCAGTCAGGTAAACCGGGCGCATCAGCCTTTCTGCGAGGTCGGACGCCGTTGCCACGGAAGACCCCAGCACATACAGGTTGGCGACCCCGCGGGCTTGAAACATCTCGGGCTGTGGTCCGGCAAGATCAAGCGCCTGTGCCATCTTCAGCGCATTGGGCATATAGAAATCCATGCTGTGCGCAAAGTTGGTGTTGATCACCACGTTCCACGTTTCGCGCAAGGACTGCTCGGCCTTGTTGATGCGCGGCCATGTCAATTCCGGCATCGCGACGTTTTTCGTCACCTGCGTGAGGGCTTTGGTTTTCTTGTCCGCCAACGGTCTGGAGACCGTCAGTGTCGCGGCTGTCCAAGGCGCCCGCTCGGCTCCCGCATCATCGGCGACGCGAGAGGCCGGTGAAACATCGAGCACCATCTTCGCGACGATCGCCTGAACGCCCGCCTTATTGGCAGTCGCGATGCCGCAGAGCATCCCTTTCTCGTCCACCAAAACTCCCGCATAGCGCGAATTGTCCAAGAACGTGACGTTGGCATCGCGCAGCAACGCGCTCGCCGTCTTCGAAAATTCTGCAGGATCCGCTTTCGAAAAAAGCATCCGGGCTATCTCGGATTGCGGAGCAGGCCCAGCCGCAAGATCGCGCTTCGCTTTGGCGAGATATTCATCTCCAAGAAAGGTGTAGTCGCTGATGAGAATGACGCGCGCGCCCGCCTTGCCGGCGGCATAAGCAGCGCCCAGACCGCCCTCACTGCTTCCCACCACCACAAGGTCAACGGTGTCTATCACCGGCAGCGTCCGTTCCGGCAACGCCACAAATCGTGGCACTTCAGCCTGCACGGAGAAGCAGAAGAGCGAAAGAGCCGCAAGTCCGACACGTTGTCTAGTCATAACATCCATCTCCTCTGGCGCTTTTCGCACGCTTGTCCCGATTATAACACAAGAATAACGGTTCCGCCGTACGTGCATGACGCATAAACCAGTGTCCGCGCCGTGCCGTTGACCTCGACCGGCCGCGTATTGAACTGTGCACTGTAGTTCTTCGGCATGTTGGTCATCGAAAGGGTCGCGTTCAACTCAGAACCGCTATTCAACAAAAAGATCGGCAATTCAAACGAAACAGGAAGCGTTTCGCTTTCCTCAAAAACAGGCATCACTGCAACCTCGGTGGTCGATTGCAACGGTGTCGTTTGCGTCAACCGAACGCCGTTTTCCAATTTGTTGCTCCCGGCCTGCAAACGCAAGACGGTGTTGGTGTCGAACTGTACCTTGCCGATACCCAGAGCCTGCTCGTTGCGAGCCTCAATGGCGCCGCCAACCGCGGTGAAGCCGCTGAAAGTGTTCGTGCCGCTGAGAATCAGGAGTCCGTCGTCCAGCTTTTGCATGGCCGAGCCGCTGATGACGCTCTCGACAAATAATGTCGTGTTCGTCGGCACCGAATAGTAACACGTTCCTCCATGCGTGATGCCACGGTTGGCCGCCCGGAGCGTCACGTTGGAAAGCGCATACAGGTAGGTTTTGGAGGCCATGAACAGCGCGTCCGGGCGGAAAGTCGGCAGCGCGCCACCCAAAGCGCCATCATGCGCAACGCCGATGCTCACGGCATTGCCGGAGCCCGGATAGTTGGTGGCGATGATGAGGCCGGTGAACGCCGAGTTGTCGCCATAGAAATTGAAGCGAAATTTGGATGCGCCGCTCTTCATGGTGACCGTGAGCGCGCCAGATCCTTTCAGCCCTGCGAACGCGTTGATGGTGTTGCCGTTGCCGGTGAAGGAAAAGGGGGAAGATTCAGCGGCATAAACGCTGATCGTGCCGAGCAGGTCGATTATTCCGCCGGATAGCCCGTTGTGGATGTTGCCCTGATGGAGACGCAGGTCCGAAAAGCCCATGGAAATGCTCTTCAACTGCAGCTTGGCCTCTTCGTGTGCAATCGACAGTGAATGCCCCGGGAACGTGCCTTCGCCATACATGCTGGCAGACATGTTCATGACATAATCGTTCGCCGCGTTGGGCACTTGCGCGTCGCTCCAATAGTCGGCCTTGGCGAATCCATTATTTCCGCTTGCCACAGTCTTCGTCTGGATCACAATGGGGCGAGTCTGATGAAAGGCAAGAAACGGTGTGCCGCTGTCACGTACGATCTCCAGTGAGCCCTCTGGCAGCTGCAGTCCGGGCAAAGCATAGCTTAGCGAGAAATCGCTTTCCGAGAAGGTGTCCAGCGCTGCGGCAGCCAGCAAGGGGCGTTGGGCAGCGGCATTTGTTATCGCCGTTCCATTCAGCACGATGGGCGTGACGACGCCTGTGCCTTTTTCAAGGCCCTGCACAACGCGGACAAGATCTTGCGTCGCATCGGTCACATCATAGCGAAGGCCTCCGCCGGCCAGCGTCAGACGGGCGACGTCGACCCCCATCACATTGTTTGTCAGCCCCGGGGCAAAGACGCCGCCCGCAAGCGTCAGATTAGAAACCGCAGCGCTGGTCTCCAAAGCGCCCGCCGCCAGCGTGATGCCGTGCAGATTCTGCGGCTGCGAAAGACGTGCCGTGCCGTTGGACACCACCAAATTGGTAAATGTGTTCAGCGCCGTCAGCTCAAGCGTGCCGGGATGCCTTTTGGTCAAGTTGTCGCCGTCGACCGGAACGTCGATCCTGAACGTCGCACCGGCGGCCGCATCCAACAGGCCGCCTTGTTGCAGCGTGATGCCGCGGTTGCTTGTTTCCGACAGCGTGGTGTCCGCATTCACAACCAGCGCCGCATTCGTCAACAGGTGGATGCCGTCTGAGGTGAACATCGGCATTGGGCTTTGGAGCGTGCTCGCGTTATCCAGCGTCAGCGTCGTATCCTTGCCTGCCACCCCCAGAACGCGGATTTTCCCTGTGAATCCGGAATTGGTTCCCAGCAAGGTATAGTCCAACGTTCCCGCCGCGCCCGCCGCGATTTGAAACGAAAGCGCACCACTTCCCTCCAATGAAGAATACACGAGCCCCGTGTTATTCCGCCCCGTGAAATAGAAATAACTTCCGGCAGGCGTCTGTACGTTGGCCGTCCCATCGAATATCACAGTTCCGCCCTGCACCCCGTTGTGAATGCGGCCGTCGCTGCGCATCTGAAGGTTCGAAACGGTAATTCTAGACTCTGTTACCAGCGTCAGTAATCCATTGTTGGTCAACGTCAAAGAATGACCGGCAAACACGGCAGGAGTGCCCGGCGAACGAAGGGAATACCCCTCAACCAGATAGTCTGCATCGGCATGCGGCACCAAGCTGTCAGACCAGTTTCCCGCCTGATTGAACGAGGTCGATCCTGCCACATCGCTTGCGGTCAGACGGACGATGCTATCCGCTCGCAGGGCGTGTGCGAAAAGAACACTCAACAAAACGGCTGCAACTCGTGTTTCCATATCTCGTTTTCTCCTTGCCTTTGAACACAGATGCGAACTGCGTTCTTTGTAAGAATGCGGACACGCCGCGACTGGCACCAAACGCTGCGACATGAGCGCACGCACCCGACGTACGTCAGGGAAGGCAAGGCAAACGAAAACGGCTTTGCGCCCCAGAGGCCAACAGCCACGAAGGCAAAGCGTCAATCTCGTTGTACACGCACCGTCTACACACACACGCAACTTTTTTAGGCACCTCACGAGAATCTGTGGGTGACAGTTGATTGAAAAAGGCGCATCCGGGTA
>CAZOIS010000173.1:0-8416 GCA_964579865.1 uncultured Lentisphaeraceae bacterium
CGGCATCGCGCAGCCGCTCGGCCACGGTCTCCAGCTTGCACCCGAGAACGTCGCCGCAGCCCCCAAGGTCTGCGAAGGCCTCATCAATACTGTACTCCTCCACATTCGGCGTGAATCTTCTTAGGATCGAGAACATGCGTTGCGAATACAGGCTGTACGCCTCATAATCGGACGGCAGGACCACCAGGTCCGGGCACATCTTCTTGGCCTCGTGGAGCTGGAGTCCGCGCTTGATCCCCTGAGCCTTGGCCTCGTAGCTGGCGGCGGCGATGATCCCGCGCTCGGCGCCTGTCACTACGGGCTTGCCCCTGAGCGCGGGGTTGAGCGCCTGCTCGACGCCGGCAAAAAAGCCGTCGGCATCCACGTGCAGCAGGGTGCAGTCTTGGTAAAGGGTGTCCATGGGATAACGGGGTGGAAAACGGTGCGAGAAAGGGAATCCGGGGTAAGATGAATCCAAGATAGCGGATTCAGGTTGCACCGTATAGAATAAAAGTACTATACTGCGGCCATGTCACCCAAATCCATGGTCAACGAGCGTATACCGGTCGTGAACGGGTTCGTGCTGAAGCACGGGCGCGCACCGACCCTGGACGAGCTTTGCTCGCTCTTCAATGTGAAGTCCAAGAACACGGCCTCGGTCATGGCCGCCAAATTCGTGGAGGCGGGCGTGCTTTCGCGCACGGCCACGGGCCGGCTCACGGCCCCGCGCCAGAATCCGCCGTGCAAGTTGCGGCTCCTTGGCAGTGTGGCAGCGGGGTTCCCGTCCCCGGCCGAGGAGTCGCTGCTGGACACCATGAGCCTTGACGAATATCTGGTCACGAGGCCGGAGGCGACGTTCATGCTCAGGGTCGAGGGCGACTCCATGATCGATGCCGGTATTTTGCCCGGCGACACGGTGCTGGTCGAGCGTGGGCGCACGCCGCGCAACGGCGACATCGTGATCGCGTGCGTGGACGCGGCCTGGACCATGAAGTATTTTTACAAGGACGGCAAAGGCATACGGCTTGAACCCGCGAACAAAAAGTACGAGACCATCCGGCCCAAGAGAGGGCTGTCGGTCGAGGGCGTGGTCAGTAGCGTCATAAGGAAACTGGTGTGAGCTAGTGGAGGCGCTCAATCTGAGAAGAGGCTTACCGCAGACGTGTCTTCAGGAACCGGAAGATGGGCGATTGGTCGGGCTGTCCACGGCAAAACGTAATCGCTACAATACGGCCGGGGAGCGGCTGACCCAGCGCAGCATCGAGTGGAAGGCCTTCAGTTAGCTCTTTCAGGACACGGCTGATGTCGAGGTTCCTGAACCTTTCAAGCCCAGGGAGTGGGACACCGAGAAGTGGGAGTGCCGGATCAAACCCCGGCTCAGGGAGTGCGTCGCGACCGTCGCCGCCGTTCAAGCCAAGACCAAATACAACAAGCCCCGCAAGAAGCCGAAGATCGCCCGCTCAGCGTGAGCAGATCCAGTACCTCACGCCCCCGGCCTCGAACGGGATCATCAGCAAACCCGGCTGCTTCTGGCGCTCGTCAGCCTCCGGCGTGCCGTCCCTGACCAGGACCATGCCGCCGCAGTCTTTGAGCTCGGCGACGTCGCCGGTCATGGCCTTGGCGGCAGACTTGGTCGCACTCTCGAAATCTGTGGCGAAGGTGAACACGGGACTCCTTTACAATACCAAAACGGATTCCCCGTCAGAGGGCAGAATGACATTATTGAAATTCTGCGCAAAAACTCCGGCATGCTCCGTGTGTATGGGAACGACTGTAACCGGTTTGAGTCCTTCGATCAGGCGCTTCAGGTCCGACCATGACGCATGCCCGCTGGTGTGGACATAGGTGCGGTTGATTCCGTACTTCTCGCAAAAAGGCCGGACGTGCTGGTCATCAGCCCAGTAGCCGTCCCACATGGACCAGAGCACCTGCACCAGACGCGACTCGTCTCCAAGCGCGGTTTCGATATTGGCCATTTTCCGGTTTGACCGCATGAGCAGAACGATGTCTTTTCCCCGCGCCTTCATCTTTCTCATGTTAGTCCATTTCGGTCTGGTGGCCTCGACAAATTCCCCGTGCCCGGCATCGGCAAGCCGCTGCTGCTGATACATCCATGGGGCAATTTGAATCTCAGGCCAGTGCCACTGCGGGAGACGATCAGAAAGACAGGTGAGTTTGTGAAGCGTGAAGGCTGTGTAGAGGTCGATCACCATCGTCTTGTGTGTTTGCTTAACAGCACGATAGATGGTCACAAGACGGTCAAGGTTTTGGGCGGAGCAGAAGACTAGCGACATGTGGGGTTGCTGGAAGTACAGCCGCATGAACTCAGGCTCCAGCAACAGCTCGGATGCGGGCTCTTGGTCCGGGCGGCCGATCGTCGTCCCCTCGATGAGAAGCGTATCGATGGTCCCTGACAGGTCATGGATAAGGTCGCCGAACATGTACCCCTTGCGGCCGTGGGCGCGGAGATCACCGGTGTAGAGCAGTCGCTTTCCGTCACCCTCCACCAGAAGCGCAGCAGCATCAGGCGCGGAATGATCGACAGGAATGGCGGTAACAGTTAGCGCCCCGAACCGCTGCGGTTTGTTCATCGGCAACGTGTGCCGGTTGGCGATGGGTGCACGCGCAGGCAGGAACGGCGACAACGAATCCGTCAGCGCCCATGCGCCCACGGTGGCGTACACGGGAATGTCGGGGTGCGCATACTGCGCCAGCCCCATGTGATCCTGATGCACATGGGAGATAGCGACAGCCCGGACTTCAGACCGATCACTTTCGTACAGACCGTCAACATGAGGCAACACGCCGGACGTGAGCAAGGCCCGAACCGGCTGGCCGAAAACCGGGGGGCCCTCCTTACCGGGAGCCGTCAGCGGAAGTCCGAGATCGAGCAGGATCCGGTCACCTCCGGACCGCACCTCGACGCACGATCCTCCGATCTGACGGGTGCCCCTGTGGATGATGACGTTCATGTCATTGGGTGATTTCCTGCCACACTCTCGTGGCATTCACACCCAGAGTCGGCATATACCTTTTGCCACCAGACTGGACATCGAACAAGGTTTCCGGCGGCGGGGCCTTAAACAAGTTCACCGACAACATGGGGACCGCATTTCTGATCTTACATGCGACCTGTAAGGCAGGCATCCTGGCCTTGTCGTCTTTCCAGTAAACGTCATCAGCAGCAGTGATCAGCCTTACGTTTGCGGGGCGCGTACATCTGGCCCAATCAAATGGCGGAAGGTTCTTGTGCATCTTCGCATGCCAGATCCCGCGCTTTTGCAATGCGACTGCGTTTCTCCAAATATGATAATAGTAGATCAGCAATTCGAATAACGCGTACGCTGGATTGTTCTTGGAGTTCCCATATTTCAACTCGCACAGGACAAGTCTTCCATCGTTGCAAAGCCCAAGCAAATCAAGCGACGGGCGACGGGAGCCCGGGCCAAAAATGACCGGCAGTTCAATATCTAGCCAGTTCACCGTGCCGGTGTTCTCCAACACGGACACGCCAGATAAAACAATGGCACGCTGAAACGCCTTCTCCCTCGTATCGGCAATGACTGTCGAGTAGCTCAGTGGAACGCTTTTGTGAGGTGCGCCTGTGGTTTTCAACAAGGTTATGAGCGGGGTGAGTGATAGGTCCTTAGCGAGATGAACGCGAAGCAGATCTTCAACCAGCACTCCATATTCATCAACAGTCACACCTTGCTGCCCATCATGACCGTTCGAAGTCCCTGGTTGAGGTTTGGAATCGACTGCCGAGGTCAGCCCAACTTCCCGTATCCCGAGGGTCATATCCGCTTCGTCACCTTCGCAGTAGAACCAGACGGCATGCTGCAAGGGCTTTGCATATCGAGACCTCGCCTCCTCGGTCAGTCTCATACGCCTGTCCTTGCAGAAGAAGATCAGGAGGTCGTCCGCACGCAGCTTTAGGGGCACACCTTCCTGAACTGCCGGAGGAAACAGGGCAGGTGTCATCGGCGAACTGGGGCCCGTGTCCGTCGAGGCAAGTTCACAGATCTCTTCCACCCAGCCCAAGCATCGGATGCCAGGACCGCCTCGGCGGTGCCGGCTTTTCCCATGAAGAAGCCCGTCATCCCAGCCGAAGGCGTACAACCAGACGGGATACTCGAAGTTGCTGTCGTTCTGAACCCTGGAGACGATGCTCAGAACATGTTGGATGACCTCAGCCTGATCACCCAGCCCTCGCTGGATGAAGGCGGTTACCGTGCGATATCCGGGCACATCCATGTCGCCCTCGACGGTCTCGCCCTCGATCCGTGAAGACTCCCGTAAACCTGTGCGTTCACGACAGGGCATGTGGCGTTTCAAGAATACGCTAAGTTTGGTTTCCTGTTCGTTTGTCAGTTTCATCAGGTCCCTTCGCTAGTCGGAAATCAGCTCGTACGATCTGGCCCCTTTCGGGAACACGTAGGTTCCCGGTTCGACGCCGTCCTGGACAGGATATCCGGCCATGGCCAGCACCTCAAGGTCCCGCTGGACGGTGCGCGGCGAAACCTCGAAATGTGCGGCCACGTCTCTGACGCGCAACCCGCCGGAGTCCAGCAACCGGAGCATGTGCATCATCCGCACGATTTGCCGTTCTCTCTTCTCGCAGGCGTCCCGGCCCTCTTTCCGCCTTGCGGCACGTATCATCGTCCCCCGCAAGAACGAAACGTCCATCTCCGCCGGAGGTTTGATGACGTTTCTTCCTGGCAGCTTCATTTTGAAGGGGCTCGGCTTCACGAGCAGAACCCGGAACTCGATGTCCACGTATGAGCCGTAGACCTCGCACAGGCAGTTCCACTCCTGTTCGGACAACAAGGCGGGATCAAGAACCGCAAGATCGCAGCCGATGGCCAGCACGTCCGTGTATGAGGCGGCCGTAAATACACGTCCGAAGCCTCCCAAAGCGGCCTCCTTGACCAATGCCGCCGTCTCCGCCCCCGCCAACATCAGAACGGAGGCCTTTCCCTCTCCTTCGAACACGACGGGCGTCAATTCCGTCAGGTCGTTCTTCAACGACGCTTCGCCGCATTCCAGTTCAACATGTGAAGCCGCTTTTTGTTTTTCCATGGCGGAACTATAGCATGGGGGTGCGACAACCCTGTGTCGCACCGAGAATTCTTCAGATGTTATTTACGATCCCCCGGCACTCCGGGTATCGGCTGCAGCCCCAGAACTGCGATCCCGCGTTCGCACCTTTCTTTGCAATGCGAAGGACCATCGCGGACCCGCACTTGGGGCAGGGGGGGACGGTCAGAGTCTGCGGGCTTGACACCTGCTGCTGTGCGGCATTGGCTGCTGGTCCAGTACCGGCAATGGCCGCCGCTGCCGGCGTTCCCTTGATTTCGTGTATGTACTGCGCCAGGGCTTGGCCGTCTATCAGCAGAATGGGTTTGCCCTTGGCGAAGTCCTGGGCATCCTGAGTGTAGGTGCCCGAAGATACGATGACCACGCGGTCGGCCTTTTCCGCAACCATGACCCCGTACATTTCCCTGACGACCTTGACCCCGACCCTGTACGTGCGCCACTGCTTGCACTGGACTATGGCCTTCTGGCCTTTGCCGCGCAGGATCAGGTCGATGCCGCCGTCGGCGCCTCCGCCCCCGGTCTCCTCAACGTTGAAACCCTGCCTGCGGTAGGTCTCGGCGATCAGCGTCTCGAACTCACGCCAACTCATGGCGCGGATCGATTCGATGTCCTTGGCCGAGGCAAAGGCGAGCTTGCGCCTGATCGTGGCTATGCCCGACACCAGGGCCGCGCCAAAGCATGCTATCTGCAGAAACATGAGCCCGAGCGTAACGGCTATGGCGTGCGCATCCATCGTCTTCGCGGGCATGGGATGGTGCCTGCGCCAGAACCAGATGCCTGCGCCCGCGATCAGCGTGAGCCACCACGGGAGCAGGGCCAGGGCGTCGAGGGCAGAGGTGTTGCGTTTACGGGGCACAGGGGATGTCCGTGGGAGAGTGTAAGGGTTATTACTGCGAGTAAGTGACTGCGAAACCGAGCCATTGCTTCATGCTGGGTGCATAACGAATGAGGGAGGCGATGGTCTCGATCACGCACATCGCCGCAGCGCTTTCCTCGGCGTGGATCCGAAGGTAGTCAAAGTGGTGGTAGTGGTCGCCGAAATCGGTCGAAGGCGTGAACAGGCAGACAATATGTGAGTAGCCGTCTTCTTCCTTATGGTTCCACTTTGAACCCTTCCAGACCAAAGACAGGATGTCGAAAGGCAGACTCTTGTCGTTCCAGTCGCAGTAGTCGTTATAGGAGAGAAGACCGTGGTAATGCTTACGCGACTGACTTTTGAAATCGGTTACGACTTGGCTGAACGTTTCACTCGCCTCGTACTTAGGCCCGAAGCGAAGCACGTAACTCGGCTCCTCGGTGAAGAGAAACCAGTGCAGTTTTGTATTGTCTAATCCGGTCATATAAGAATGACAGTCCATAGGTGCAGAGGATCACGGACACAAGATGATCATTGGCCCGCCCCCGGCGTATACAGCTGGATCAACTGCAGCGGCGTCAGGGTGATGCCGATCTCGTTCTGGATCAGGAGATCCACGAGCTGCTCGCCGTTCATGAGCCCGACCGGCGTGGCGTTAGAACGGGTCGCCTCTTCCTTTGCGCCCTTGCTGAAGTCGCTGGTGGTGATGATGAGGCCCTGCTCGTGCGTGCCCAAACTGCCCCGTACCTGCTGGACAGCCGGCGACTGGACGTTGTTCTTCCAGCGCTTGACCTGCACTGCTAATCTGGTGCGGATCACGTCCCCGACCACGAGCGTGCCCCTGACATCGATGCCGCCGTCGTTGCTCCTGGCCGTGACCTCGACCTGCTCGAACCCCAGCGCCAGCAACAACTGGCTGACCAGGTTCTCGAAGTCGTAGGGCTTCATGGCCTTGACGTGCTTCAGCAGCTTCTCACGCGCCTGCTTGTTGGCCTCGTCGACCTGGTAGGCGATGCCGGAGGCCTGGAACTTGGCCAGCGACACCATGCCCCTGCCCAGCATCATGAAGCGCTGGGGCTTGCGCTGCACGCGCCTGCGCTTGGCCTCGGTCAGGATCTGCGCGTACATGGTCGCTTCCGGCGTTTTGCCGGAGGTGTCGACCAGGTGCTGGTCAAGAGCGAGTCGGGTGATGTCGCGATAGTGGAGCTGCTTGCTGGCCGAGCACTCCAGCACGCGCTCGGCGGCGTCGGTGAAGGACAGAGACTTTGAGGCCGGGGCGGGCGCCGGAATGGCGGTGGAGGGGGCGGCCTTGATCTTGGGCTTGGACGTGAACGCGGCCTTGGACGCAGCGGCGGGGGTCGGTGCCGGGTTCAGGGCGTAACAGCCGGGGTCGGTGTGGACGAACGGGGATGCGGCGCCCAGTATCTTCACGCTCTGGGACAGGCGTGCGCTCAAGGTCGCCGCCGGCGTCTTGCCCGTGGTCCGCCACAGGTCTTGGTCGAGGATGCGTCTTGTGATTTCCTCGTAACGGAGAGGCTCCCGGGCTTGCTCAAGCACGAGTTTGGCGGCTTCTAGCGCGGATTTGGTTTGTGGCATAAAACTGTCCTTGTGTCGCTGGTGATTACAGTGGCAGACCGGGCTGGATGATGTCGGGCTTGCACGGCGCATCCCAGCCCTCGCCTGTGTCGTCCAGCAGGGTGATGAAGACCGCGCAGGGCTCATGGCGCATATCCAAAAGAAAGTCGCGCATCCGTCCGAGGGCGGCGTATGAACCGAAGATGTCCCGGCGGGCGTCGGCGCTGTCGGGCGGACGGCAGAGTTCCGCGGCCTCGGGCAGTCGCTTCGGGTCGAGTTCGACGAAGGCGCATACGTTTGATGTGGCGGGGAAGCGGTTGCGCGACACGGGCATGAGGCCTGTCAGGAGCGACAGCACTCCTTCGAAGAACCTGCCGTCGGGGCCACCCAGGGGTTCGCGGAGTTCGATTCCGAGTTCGAGCCAGCACCGGGCCTGAGATCCGAGGGTGTCGCTGATGGCGCATACCAGGGTTTCGGGGGTGAAGGCCGTACGCCAGTCCGAGACGAAAGGTGCGCCGTCAGGGTTCTCATAGAAACGCATGTCGGAAAGCGCGGCCAGAACGAGGCCGCTGAATGCAGGTCTCTCGGTGAGCGCATAAAGCCTGACGTTTGCCGGATAGCCGCCGCCCATGATGTGGGACCTCTCCTGTATTGGGTGTGTGGATCGATGTGCCCTGCAGTGACGGATGCCGCCTATCCCTCCCAGTCCGCGCACACGAGTTCGGCTTGGGCCAGCACGGTCTTGACCGCCTCTTCCTGCAGGTCTGGCGGATAGCCGAATTCCCGGAGTATGCGCCTGACCATGACCCGGATCTTGGCCCTGGCGCTCTCCCGCAGGTTCCAGTCGATGGTCACGCTCTTGCGCACGGTAGAGAGCAGTTTCACCGCGATGACCTTGAGCTTGTCGTC
>CAZOIS010000174.1:0-8345 GCA_964579865.1 uncultured Lentisphaeraceae bacterium
CATCACATGTGGTCGCACACGCACACCTGCAAAAGATAAGGCGCCTCGAGAATTTGACGTCCGCGAGGCGCTGCATATCCGGTGGCATCAAAAAAGACACGCTCAAGAACCGGGGTGAACGAACGGTTGTTTCAGAGCGCACAGGGGACAGGCTGAAGGGTCCCACACCTCGGGTGACATTTGCAGCAGCGAGAAGGTCGGATAGTCGAATTTCGCCAACCCAGCACTGCGGTCAACAAGGACCAAGACCGCCGCCACATTCGCGCCGGCCGCGTTGACGAGATCAATCGTCTCCTGTACGCGACCTCCACGCGTGATCACATCCTCGGCCACCACATAACGCTCGCCCGGTTTCATCACGAACCGACGCATCACCAGCTTGCCGTCCTGCTTTTCCGCGAAAACACATTTCACGTCCAGCGCACGGGCTACCTCGTGCCCCACTAGGATCCCGCCCAGCGCCGGCGAAATCACTCCGTCCACTTTGCCGATGTCGATCGCCTCGTTCATGCGCTTAACCAGTTCGTCGCACAACTGGCCGGCGACACGGGGGTAACGCAAAACATTCGCGCATTGGAAAAAGCGGTTGCTGTGCAACCCTGAACGCAATTCAAAATGGCCGCTCAGAAGCGCGCCCGTCGTTTCAAGAATCGTCAGAATATCGTTCTCTTTCATCGTTTCCTTCCTTTCAATCGTTTCCGTTTTATCCGCTATACCAGTCTAGTCTAGCCGTCCATCGATGAGTCGCAGCCAACGTCCCATGCGACGTGCACAGGCCTCGTCATGCGTCACAACAATTAGCGTCGCATGTTCCTCGGCGTTCATTTCCAGCAAGAGATCGATCAGCCCCTGCGCGGTTCTCTGGTCCAGCGCGCCCGTCGGCTCGTCGGCCAACACGAGGCAGGGTCGCATCACCAACGCCCGTGCAACTGCCACACGCTGCTGCTCGCCCCCGGAAAGCTGGCCTGGAAAATGGGATCGGCGCGCGCCCAAGCCCACCCGCTCCAAAAGACGGATAGCCCTGTCCACAGGGTCGGCATGCGTTTCGGCGCCCCATGTCGGAACGAGCACATTTTCCAGCGCGGTCAACTGCGGCAAAAGGTGATGTGCCTGAAAAACAAAGCCGACCTCGCGGTTGCGGAACCGAACTCGCGCGTCTTCGTCCATTCCGCCAAGCGCTCGCCCGTTGATCCGCACTTCTCCCTTGTCGAGGCGGTCCATTGCGCCAATGATCTGCAATAATGTCGTTTTGCCGGAGCCGGACGGCCCGGTCACCGCTGCGCACTCGCCCGCCGCCACATGCAACGAGACGCCGCGCAAGACTTCAACGGCTTCTCCGTCCGGTCCACGAAAGGAGCGGAGCGCGTTCTCGACCTGCACATCGGCGCCATCGCTCATAGAATGGTCTCCCTTATACATACCACCGCACGATCTGCCACACACGACAATTCACCGTCGATTCCTGCCGACACTGCCGATACGTCATCGCCCAACGCGAGACGCATAACGGGCCCGTCCGGCGAACTCCATTCACACAGGGAACCGCCGGCCAACGCATAAAGTCTTCCCCTTTTGAACATCAGTCGGTCCACCGGCGCACCCGCCGAAAGGCGTCTGGCAATCCGCAACTGTTTCTCTCCAATACGGCTGAAGACGACCTCTCCTTCCGGAGTGCCCATCGCGATCAGATCGTCAAACGCCTCGACCGGTGCGACGAAAGCTTCGCTTTGCGACACGCTGACAAGCGCGTCAAGCGTCAACGTGTTACTGTTTACAAGCGCCAGATTTCCCTGACGTGTGCCGGCCACCAACATGCCGTGGTCTGTGGCCAGCAAGCCGCCGGCCATCTGGTCATCCGATCCCACGGCGACCGCACCTTTCAGGCGTCCGTTCGCCGCGTCGAACACATAAACCGCGCCATCGCAGTTGCCGTAAGCCAGATTGCCGTGCCAGGCGACTGGCTCGCCGTCACTCCTGTTGGTAGGCTCGCTTTTCCAGACGATTTGCCCATCGCAAAGTCGCAAACAGAAGAGCTGTCCATCGGAGTGAGACATGAGCCAGAGAACCGCCTCGTTGTTGACTCGGCCGGTCAGCGGCGCATGTTGAAAGCATCCCTCGAGAGTTTGTGACCATGACACTTCCCCCGTATCCGCCCGCAACGCGAAAACGTGTCCCTGTTGAGAGGCCAAGACGACAAGTCCGTCCGTCACGGCCGCACCTGCGTCAAACACATCATTTGAAAATGAAGTATGCCACATGCGGAGTCCTGCCGGCGAAAGGGCGGTCACGCCGCCCGAATCGTCGCTTACAACCCATCCGCCTGAATAGCGACAGGGCGAATTCGGCCGTGCCGCCATCGGCACCCGCCATTGGACGGCGAGGGCACGCGCAGACTTGGGCGACGTGCGCCCAGAACTCCGTTCCCGACACGCTCTAAAAACCGAAAGCGCGGCTATCGCGCAAACAAGCAAAATGACGAAAGCAGGAAGCACACGTTTCGCGAACGGCCGTCTCATTTTGAAAAGCTCCATGCAAACTCCACAAAACCACGTGCCGCCGTTTTCGCTCGCCCGCGGATCAACGCCTGCTCAAATATCGTGGCAGCCCCTGTACGGGGCGAAAGCAAAAGCAAATGCGCCACCGATCCGTCCGTATCCGTCTCGAGATAGAACCGGCAATATCCCGTATGCTCCGGCAAAGTCTCTTTCGGCAACGTGAAAGCGAAAGCGGCGGAGGCTAAAGCGCGGCCAATGGCAGGACGGATTCCCTGCGGAGGTTCAGGCCATTTTATTTTCGTGGGCGCTTCAGGGACGGAGGAGACGCCCACGACCGGAAGCCGCTGCGGCAAGGGCTGGACCACGGCGGGTTGCCACACGCCCGGATAAAAGGCCCCCTGTTCCAAAAAGGAAGGCGGTTGCAAAGTCTCCGTCATATCGACCGACCCAAGTTCCATTTCGGCGGCGCTTCGTTTCCCGACGGCGCCCAAGGTCCATGAGATCCGCAGTTTCTTGAATGCTTGCGCGGCATAGGCCGAGTCCAACGTAACGTAAGAGGCGCGAGAATCCGGCAATGGGGAGAAAATGCGGGACTCATACAAAACGGACGTCGCGGGCAGTTGCGACCAGAGAAGAATCACAAGTCCGAGCAAGAAAAAGGCTTGCCACCAGAACAGAACGGGGCGACGTGCAGCCTTCGCCCGATATCGTTGGACTCTGTTCACGCAAGTTTCCATGTCTTGATCTCTGTGCCGTGACGGCATCGGAATCACTCCGGTTTTTCAGCAACATTCACCCGTTGCACACCGGCCTCGCGGGCAATATTTACAAACCGGATCACATCGCCATGCGGCACACGTTTGTCGGCCATCAGCAACAGTTCGCGATGCGCACTCAGAGACAACCTGTTTCGCAACCGCTCGGACAAAACAGCCATTTGGTCTTCGTCCAGAGTCGAATACCGGTCGTCATCAAAAAAGATCAACGTCTCTTCCCCTCCCGGCGTATCGCGCGCAACCGGAATCATCAGCGCCATGAGTTCCGCATGCAGTCCTTCACGCAAAGGCGCCCGCGGCAAATCGAAAACCACGCCGGGGCTGATCAGCATCCGGCCGTGGACCGCCAACAGCATGACGACAAGAATCAGCGCGTTGATCCAAGGAATGGAGGACAACAGCGACCGCGCCCAAGGCCCACCGAAACGGTAAACGTTACGGTGGCGACGGGTCTGTTTGCTCCATCCCTCTCTTTTTTCAGATAACATGGGAGCCTCTCACAGCATCGACGTGTCTTGTTTGGTGAGATAGGCGACAATCTCAGAGGCGGCCGCCTCCATGTCGAGCACAATCCGCTCGATCCGTATCATCAGCATCGAGTACATCGCGTGACAGGGAACCGCGACCAGGAGCCCCGCCACAGTGGCCACCAGCGCCTGCATCAGGCCGGTCGTCAAATCGGTGCTTTGGACGACCGGCGCTTGCTCATTGATCGTCTGAACGATGCGGATGACCCCCAACAAGGTGCCCAGCAGCCCCAACAGCGGAGCGATCTGGCAGGTAACGGCCAAGGAGGCCAAACGCCGCTCTAACCGAGAAATCTCCGATCGTCCGGTGTTTTCCACGGCCTCGCGGATCGCTTCGCGAGTGCCATGACGATGCCGGATCGCCGTCAGCACCACCGCAGCGACAGGACCGGGGGTCTCCTCGCAAATCATCATGGCCTCATCGATGTTGCCGTTCTCGAGAACGTTACAGACACCTTTCAGAAAATCGCCGTAATCGATCTGTGCGCGCCTCAGATGCAGCAGACGCTCAAAAAAAACGGCGACCGATGCAACGCCCAAAAAGACGATCAGCCAAAACACAGGCCCGCCATGTAACACCACACTCATGACACCCCCGCCTTTTTCGTATGCAACCGTTCGATCCGCTGGCGCGCCTCCTCTTCGCCCGGCACCCCCGCCTGAACAATCCGTTGCAGCACCTTCACAGCCAGCCCTGGCTGTCCCTTCTGCTCATACAATTCGGCCACGTTGAACGCCGCGCGCACAAACAAGCTTGTCATGGTCTCGTCAAACCAAGTTCCGCGCGAGCGTTCGTTCTGATATCGGATAATGACTTCGGAATAATACAGATCGATCGCCTCATCGATGCGCTTCAGCTTTTCAAGACAACGCCCGGATTTGAACTGGAGTTGCAGAGTCAACGCCGACGTCAGATTCCCTTGTTCCAGCAGCATACGGTATGTCGTCAAAGCCTCCTGATAGCGTAACCCGTTGTCGGCTCCCATTGCGAACAGGCAGTCGCCTTTATGCAGCAAGGCCGTCTGGCTCCACTCGCTGTCTGGAGCCTGTGCAACGACTTGGTCCAACAATAAGACCGCCTCGTCAAAACGCGCCAATTCCGTCAGAGCGTCTGCCTGTATGAGGAGCGCCTCGGGAATCCGAGAGCTTTGCGGATAGGCCCGCACCAGACGCGTAACCAGCTCCACGGTGCCGGTAAAATCGTTGTCGCTGAAGGACGCCCGTGCAGCCCAAAGCAAAGCAGCGTCTGCCCACCGGTTGTTTGGCCAGCGGGCCGCATATTCCAAGAAAAAGCGCTGAGCGTCTTCGTATTTGCCTTTGTTGAAATCGAATTTTCCAAGCCACAGCATGATGTCAGAGAGCCGGGGTGATTCGGGAAAGTCGAGAAGAAAGGCGGCCGCTGCGGCACGCGCCTCTTTGTCGCGGCCCAGGCCGTAAAGGCAAAGTGTCAACATGAACCGGGCTTCGTCCCGTCGGACCGGATCGTTTTCGTCAACCGACGCGAAGTCCTGCATGGCCGCATCGAACCGATACGTCCGATAGTGAACTTTGCCTCGGCCCATGAAAGCGTCGACCCGCACGTTTTTTTGATTAAACGAGCCGAGCACTGACGTGTATGTGCGTACCGCCGCCTCAAAGTCTCCATCTTCGGCCTGCAGGGCCGCCAGCCGCAGTAACGCCTTAGGCGCGACCTCGCGGTCCGGATAGGTTTCTGCGACCTTCCTGTATTGCCGTCCCGCCTCTTCTTTCTGCCCGGCACGCTCGCGGCAATCCGCACTCTGAAACATGGCGCGGTCCGCATACTGCGATTGCGGGTAAGTTGTGGCCAGTTTGGCGTATATCTGCGAAGCCTCCGCAAATCTCGCATCCGCCAGCAGAGCGTCACCCTGTTTAAACATGCACTCGGCCTTGACCATGTCGTTTGTTGCGACATCCGCCGCCCGCTGAAAAATGCTGCTGGCTTCTGCGAAACGCCCCAATTGGATGAGAGCCCATCCCCGCCCCTGCAGCACGGCGGCGTCCAACGACGACGAAGGGTAGGTCTCGAGAAATATCCGGTACTCTGCTGCGGCGCGTTCGGGACGCTTCGCCTGCAGAAGGGAATCGGCCAATTTCAATTGCGCATGCATCGAAGCCGGGTGTTCGGGATATTCTCGAACCAATGCTTTAACCAGTTTCTCTCCTTCGTCGATGGTTGCTGTATCCGCCGAGAGCAGGTCTCCCAGTCGGAACCCCGCCAACCGGCGAGTCTCAGGCTGTCGTGCACGATCATAGGCGGAACGTGCGTAGGCGACGGCTTCGTTTGTCTTGCCGCTGTTCAACGTGTAAACGCTCATCTCAACCAAGGCTTGTACACGAGCCGATTCGGGGACGTGCTCGTTCATCGCAAGCTGATTGAACACCATCGTTGCTTCGGCGCTTCTACCTTGCCGTATCAGGATGCGTCCGCGAAGCAACGCACCGTCATTGATCGCATCTCCTGACACGTTCAACCCCGTTTGGAGTTTCAGCACCTCCAAAGCCGCATCGGGGCGTCCGGTCTGATCCAACGCCAAAGCCCACTCCAGCGCATTTGCCGCACGGGTCTGGACGTTGGTCGAGGTCCTGTCAACATCGGCATACAGTGAAAAAGCATCGGCCAAATCACCCGCAGCCAGTTTAGCCCGCGCCGCAATCCTCCGCAGTGCATCGGAATAGGGAGAATCCGGCTCGGACGCGGTCACAGCAAGTTTTGCGGCTTCGCGCGGATGGGAAGTGTTCAGCAGCGCAAGAGCATGCCAATAAGCGAACGGACCGGTCTGAGGCACCGACCGCCCCGCTTTAGCCATCGCGTCAAATTTCAGCAGCATGTCGTTGTAAAAACCCTGGCCCGCCAACGCCTCCAGCAAGACCAGCAAAGCCTGCGACGAATCGGCGGTCTCTTTCTTCAGGGCTTTTTCAGCATGTGTCTGGGCAATCGGATAGAGCTGATCTTGCAATGCCGCACGAGCGGTCGCGAGTTCATCCGCATGCCCGGCATAACACGGCAACAACGCCGCAAGAACAAGTGCAAGTTTTAAGAAGTGCTTCAGCAACGGATCGACCTCACGCTAAGAAATCAGGGAACAGGAGACACAGAATAGGTGTGGGCAACCGGTTTACGCGCGGCAAACGCTTGCTGCTCCAACACCGTCATCTTGTCGATAACCTCGCCGCGTTTCTCCCAATTGTTCAAATAATCGGGAACCTTGCCCTCGTAATATCCTGCCTTGGCCATCTTCGTTTCGGCAAAAGCCTTAACGGCTGAGAGATCGTCCGGATTCACTTGACGGTGCTTGAGGAACCAGCGGACCGCCGCATAATTGCGCAATGCGGTTTCGGTTAAGCGTCGGGCCTCGTTCAGTTTTGCCACCGCCTGCGCCTGTTTCACCTGCGGGGCGGCATCGTTCAGAGCAAGATTGATTCCTTTTGCCAGAGCATCCGCCGTGTACCGGCCGACCAAACCGCCGTCAATCCGCAGTTCATAGCCGCCGGAGTGAAGCCCCGTTACCGCAAGAATTTCTTGATTGAGATCTTGCTCAATGGGCAGCAGGTCAAGAATCGTCAGCGCAGCCGGATCAATCGGAAACGGCAAAGACTGCTCCAATATGGTGAATTGACAGACGCCACCGTCTTTCTTGGCTACATCCGACACGGCCGCATTCGCGCTCATGTCCACGCGGCATGTCATCGCATTGACCACAACCTTGGAGACCAGAGCGGAAGCGCCTTGAGCTTTCAAAAAAAGCCACGCCATCATCAAATGTCCAGGCGCCCCCGGATGTACTCGGTCGGGGCCCACGATGGTGAAGGATGAATCTTGCTTCTGGAGCTTCTCGTTGAGCGCGGTCATAGGCGCATGGAAGTCCACAACGGCGCCGCCGTTCTTTACGGCGATCTCGCGCACGAGCGCCGCGCAGCGGCCAAGCCCATCGTTACACCCTGGCTGATTGTTCTTCCGCTCGTTGACAGCGGTCTGGTCAAACGGCGACGGCGTGATGAACACCAACCTCGGTTCGCAAGCCTCGCTTCGGACGCGCGCCACGAGCTTCTCCATGTTTGTCTGATAGGCGTCCAACGAGCGACGCTGCGCATCCAAACGTACGGCGTCAGGGGTTGCCACATAGTTGCCGCGTCCCACGTCGTTCATTCCGAACATGAAGACGACCGATGTCGGCTTCTTAACCGCCACATCCTCGGTCAACCGCCCCAGCGCGCCACCGGCCGAATCACCCGACACGCCCGCGTTGACAAACCTTATCACGCGGTCTGGAAACCGCGTGAGATAATAGTCATAGATGTAACTGTGAAAACGGCCGCCATGGGTGATGCTGTCACCGAAAAAACAGACGGTTTCGCCGTCTCTGAAAACTTCGGCATCCGTGACACAACTCAGCAGAAATACCGCAATAAAAGATAGTGCTCGTTTCATTCGTGCGCTCCGGAAAACAGGCCTGACGCCGAGAACCCCGTATCGTGAATTCATTTTGCCATGTTATTCGTTTCCGGTCGATACTAAAGGGCTCGTT
>CAZOIS010000175.1:0-8286 GCA_964579865.1 uncultured Lentisphaeraceae bacterium
GGGCGGCATCAAGAGCCTGACCATGCTGATGGCCAACGAACTGGCGGCCCACCGGATCTGCACCAACGCGATCGCCCCGGGCTATATCGCCACCGAGAACACGCGGCCGATCCGAGAGAACCCCGCCCGCAACCAGGCGATCCTCGACCGCATCCCCGCCGGCCGCTGGGGCACGCCGGAGGACCTCATGTCCGCCGTCGTGTTCCTGGCCTCGCCCGCGTCGGACTACATGAACGGCCACACCCTGGCGGTCGACGGCGGCTGGCTCGCCCGCTGAAACGCGACGCCCCCCGTCAGGCAAGCCCCGTTTACGGATGGTAGCCAAGCGCCAAGGAGAGCTTCGAGGCCGCCTCTTTGAGCTGGGCCACACAGCCCGGGATGCGCTTGTGCGTCAGACGCGCGGTCACGCCCGTGAGCCCGAGCGCGATATGGACGTGACCGCGGCTGTTGAAGACCGGCACCGCCACACAGCGTATGCCGTCATAGAACTCCTCTTCGTCCACGGCATAGCCGCGCTTGAGGATTAAAGCTGTCTCTTTGGCCATCCGTTCCGGCGTGGTGAGGGTCCGCGCGGTGCGGGGCAGCGGCTGAACCCGCGCGAAAAAGGCCGCCAGCGTGTCTTGAAAATTCCACGCCAGAAAAATCTTGCCCGTGGCCGAGCAGTGGAGATCCGCGAGTGTCCCGGCCGGCGCGCCCGCCCGGATCGGCAGCGGGCTTTGGCAGACTTCCAGCAGCAGCGACTTATCGTCGGACAACATGGCGAGATGCGCGGTCTCGCCGGTCTTGACGGCGAGCTGTTTAAGAAGCGGCTTCGACAACCCCGTCAGATCTACGCCCGCCGTGGCGCGGATTCCCAGATAAATCAGCGCGGGGCCGAGCGAATAGCTCTGCTGCGCGCCGGTTTCAAGCAGCCCCTCGCGGACCAGCGAAGCGGCGATGCGCATGACCGTTGTGCGCGGCACATGCAACGCACGGCTGATCTGCAGGGCCGTGAGCCCCGGCTCCGAGGCCAACAGTTTCAAGACACGTCCGGCATTGAGCAGATTGGGGATGATATAGTCTGGCATGGCAGAAAGGAACGTCCGGCGGTTTTCCGTCGTGTTTTACGTGCCAGAAGTCAGTCCCGAGGACAAACTTTCCGGCCCAACGACACGTTTTCAGTCAGTATAGCAGACGGCCGAAAAAACACATTCCCTAAATTGCAGTTGCGGGTCACCCCGATTTTTTGTTATAACTACGTTTCATTTTTGCCGCCTCATTTAGGTCGGCGATGAACGGAGATGGACCATGCAGATTCTGATCGGTTTTTTGTATGTGCTTGAAGTCATCGTGTGCTTTCTTCTGGGCGGCGTGATCATGCTGCAGAAGCCGAAAGAAGGAGGCCTCGGCGTCAGCTTTGGCGGCGGCATGGGAGAGGCCCTTTTCGGCGCTCAGATGGGGAACGTGTTGACCAAGGCCACCATCATTCTGGGTTCGGTCTTCCTGTTGAACACCCTGGTGCTCTCGCGGCTGACCTCCCACTCCGGCACGTCGGTGATGGAAGGCGTGAAGGCCCCCGCGCCCGCGGCTCAGCAGGCGCTGCCGTTCTCGGCTCCCGCCGCCGCGCCCGCAAGCGCGCCCGCCGCCGCCCCCGCTCCTGCGGCGCCTGCGCCTGCGGCCAAGTAAGCCGTCCGCCAGAGCGAAAAAAAAGAACCCCGTCCATGCGGCGAGGTTCTTTTTTTGTGTCTGCCGCGTCCGGCCGCCTTATTCGAACCGGATCGAAGCCGACCGTCCGTGCGCGTCGAGGCCTTCGACCTCGGCGAACGTCCCGATCGAAGCCAGCGTCTGTGCGAGGTCTTCCGCGGTAAACTCCACGAAACTGTGCCGGCGGCGGAAATCGTCGGCCGTGAGGCCGTTGAACATCCGCGCCGCGCCGCCGGTGGGCAAGACATGGCTCGGGCCCGCCACGAAATCACCGGACGGCTCGGGCGTCCACGGTCCGACAAACACGGCGCCTGCGGCCCGCACGTCGTTCACGAATGATCGCGCGTCGCGCGTCATGATCTCGAAGTGTTCCGGCGCGAAACGATTCACCAGCTCCATGCCCTGCTTGAGATCCGGGACGACCACCAGCAGAATGCCGTCCTTCTCGATGACCCGCTCCACCATGGCGGCGCGCGACAGCCGGGGCGTCTGCCACGCGATCTCGTCACACACCGCCTCGGCGAACGCCTGAGAATCGGTCACCAGCAGCGCCTTCTCATGGCCGCTGCCGTGCTCGGCCTGCGACAGAAGATCCGCCGCAGCCCAAGCGGGCTTGACTGAGTCGTCGGCCAGCACCGCGATCTCGCTGGGCCCCGCGACCTGGTCGATGGCGACATAACCATAGACCTGGCGCTTGGCGGCCGTCACATAGGCATTTCCCGGCCCCGCGATCTTCTGTACCGGACGGACGGTCTTGGAGCCAAAGGCCATGAGGCCAATCGACTGGATGCCGCCGACCTTGTAGATCTCGGTGGCCCCCGCAAGTTTGAGCGCGTAAAGCAGGACCGGATTGACCGTCTTGTCTTTGCCGCACGGCGTACAGGCCACGATCTCTTTGACGCCGGCGGCGCGGGCGAGTGTCACGGTCATCACGGCCGTCGACGCCAGCGGCGCGGTGCCGCCGGGCACATAGACGCCGACGCGGTCCATGGGCGAATAGAACTCGCCCGTAAAGCCCCCCTGCGGCGTGCGCAGGTGCCACGGCTCGCGCAGGCCGGCCTCGGCATAACACCGGACGCGCCCGTGCGCATCCTTCACGGCGCGTTTCACGCGCGCGGTAACGGACCGGCCCGCCGCCTTGATTTCGTGCGGCGAGACCCGCATCTCGGAAACCTTGAGCGAGGCACCGTCAAACCGTTTCGCCGCCGCGAGCACCGCCGCGTCGCCGCGCGCGCGGATATCGGCCAACAGGCTCGCCGCGGCCGTTTCCGCTTCCGGCGCGAACGCGGGGCGGGCTAAAAACCGCTCGACCTCCGGCGTCGGCTTTCTCACGGACCATTTCGCGATCTTCGCAACCATCTCTTTACCCCGCTCGCCGCACCCCACGCAACTCAGTGGGCGGCCTTCTTCTCGTCTTTCTTCTCGGCCTTCTTCTCGTCTTTCTTTTCTTCCTTCTTGGGCTCTTCCTTCGGCGCTTCCATGGCGAATCCGATGCTCGGCACAGGGCGCCCGAGCTTGTCGCCCATCTTTTTGCTGATCATGGCGAAAGCGTCTTCGAACGCCTTGGTCCGGGCCTCTTCCTTGGCGACATCCTCTTCTTTCGGCTTGCTCTGTTTCGCTTTTTTCTCAGCCTTGTCCATCTCCGCGAGCTGCTTTTCGCTGGCCCGTTCCTCGATTTGCGTCTTTTTCTTCTCCGCTTTGTCGCGGTCGGTGAAATCGGCGCCCATCTTCTTGGCCGTGCGGACCTTGATGCGGTTGCCCTGGAACGGGAGCTTGTTCTCCTTATCGGACTCCCACTCCTTTTTGGCTTCGGCCGCCGCCACCGCGTAAACCGCGGCCTCCTCTTTGATCTCTTTCTGCAACGCGGCGTATTCTTCGCGCGTCAAGACCGAATACTCGGACTGTCCTCGCATATCCGTCGTTTGGACCAAGCTGACCGTCTCAGCCTGTGCAAAGCCGACCAGCAAACCGGCCAAAGCACCCATCACGCCAACCATCTGTTTCATCGTGGACCTCCTTGTAACCATAACGATCTTGAACATCCTTGCGCTATTTCGGGCCCTGTCCAGGAACCCACTCTTCGGAGAAACGCGGAACCCGCGCCGCGCCTGGCCCTGCCGGCGGCGTGACCGGGCGCGGCTCGCTGCGGGAGCGACCTCCCTCAGCACCCGGCTTAGCGGGAGCAGGAGCCACCGCCGGCGCCGGAGCGCGAGGCGACGTCTCGGGCTTAACCCCGGCCTTCTGGATTTCAGTTTCGGCCGGACGCGCGGGCGGCGGCTCAGCGGCGGCGACGGGCCGCTCGACGTGCGGCGCCGCAGCAACCGGCGACGCCTCTGGGGGCTGCTCCGGGCTCTGCGCCCGCGGCTGAGCCGGGGCTTCCGTGTGACGGCGGTCATCCGCCTCACCACGCTCGCGGCGGACGTGTCCGTGGCCCTGCGGCTTCGGCGGCAGCTTCGCCAGCAGCGGATCGTCGCCCTGCAGCACCGTGCACTTCAGCTCTTCGCCGATGAACTTCTCGATGTCGGGAATGATGAACGACTCGTCCTCGTCCGCGAACGAGATCGCCGTGCCCGTATGCCCCGCGCGCCCCGTGCGCCCGATGCGGTGCACGTAGTCCTCGGGCTCGTACGGGAAATCGAAGTTGATGACGAAGCCGATGTCATCCACATGAATGCCGCGTCCCGCCACATCCGTGGCCACGACGATGCGCACCTTGCCCTCGCGGAAGTCTTCGAGCACGCGCAGGCGGCGGTTCTGATTCACATCGCCGCTCAGCATCTCACAGCGGATTCCACGCCGCGACAGGCTGTCCGCCACATCCTCCGTCGTGTTCCGCCGATTGCAGAAGACCAACATGCGCGAGTCCGGATACTGCTGGATCTGGTTGTAGAGCACCGTGAACTTCTCGTTCGCGGTGACCACATACACGATCTGCTTCACGGTCTTGGTCGTGACGTGCTCCGATTCCACTTCCACCTTGACGGGGGCTTCCATCCACTGCGACGCCAGCCGCATCACCTCGTCATCCAAGGTGGCGCTGTAGAGCATCGTGCACCGCTTCTCCTTGGGGGGAAGGCGGTTGATGATCGAGCGCACATCCGGGATGAACCCCATGTCGAGCATGCGGTCCGCTTCGTCGATGACCAGCGTGTCCACCTTCGAAAGGTCGATGACGCGCGACCGGACGAAATCGAGCAGACGTCCCGGCGTCGCCACCAGCAGGTCGACAGGCGAGTCGCTCACCTCGCGCTTCTGGCGCTCGTAATCCATGCCGCCGTAGACCGCGAGGGACCGAAGGGCGCAGTACTTGCCGATGTTGGCGGCATCCTTGCAGATCTGGATCACCAATTCGCGCGTCGGCGCGATCACGAGGGCGCGAGGCGCCCCGCCCTTCTCGTGGCGGGCCTCGGGCGTGCGCAGATACCGCGTCAGGATCGCCACGAGAAATGCGGCCGTCTTGCCGGTGCCGGTCTGGGCCTTGCCCGCCACATTCTTGCCGGCGAGGGCGTGCTCCAGACTGAGCGCCTGAATCGGCGAGCAGTACTTGAAGCCCAGGTCCGAGACGGCGTGCATCAACTCCGAGGGCAAGTCGAAATCGTGGAAACGCTTCTTCCCTTCCGCCGGCTCCACCTGGTACTGGTCCGGCGACCAGGCGGCATGCTCGGCAAGACGTTTGGCGACTTCGCTGTCCGCCACAGCCCCGCCTGGCCGGTGCGCGCGCGGATCGGAGACCGGACGTTCACCCCGGTCCGAATCACGACCCCGACGCTCTTTGGAAGGAGGGCGCGCAACCGCGCGGGCTGCGGAAACCGGAGCGTTGTCCCGTCCTTCGCCGCGCGGCTCATCGCGCCGCTCGTCGCGCCGCGGACGCGCCCCGTCCCGTCGGCCCGGGGCGCGATTGTCACGGGACATCTGCCGCTGAGCCCCCTGGCCTGACCGGACGTCGGGCCGCTCCTGTTTTCCCTGGGCGGCCCCGCGGGGCGGACGCCCCGGCCCCTGCGTTTTCGCCGAAGACGCGGGAGCGGCACCGCTTTTGGCCTGCGCCGCCTTTTTGGGAGACGCCTTTTTTCCCGACGCGAGGTTGCCGAGCAATTTACCCGCGATTCGCTTGATAAAACCTAATGGCATAAATTTTTAACCCGTAAAAACACAAAATGCGGACGCCCGCGAGAGGCGCCCGCACATTCGACAGGATGTGAAGAATCAAACGACTAGCGCTTCGAGAACTGGAAGCGCTTGCGGGCGCCGGGCTGACCCGGCTTTTTGCGCTCCTTCATACGCGAGTCACGCGTCAGGCAGCCCGCCTTCTTGAGCACTTCGCGCAAGTTCGCATCCGAAGCCACCAAGGCGCGGGCAAGACCGTGACGGATCGCGCCCGACTGTCCGCTGATGCCGCCGCCGTTGGCCGAGATCACCACGTCAAACTTGCCTTCCAGCCCGGCCATCGCCAGAGGCTGGCTCAAATACTGGCGCATCGCCTCACTGTGAATGTAATTCTCGATCGCCACATCATTCACGAACCACTTGCCTTCGCCCGGGACCAGGCGCACACGTGCGACCGCAGTCTTCCGGCGGCCTGTGCCCGCTGCAATTTCTTTCGCCATCTTCAACCTTCTTCTCTAGCCCGGCAACGCCGGAGTCCATGGGATTATTAAAACGCCGCCACCGCCGGCGCCTGTGCCGCGTGCGGGTGCTCAGCCCCACGATAGACCTTGACGCGGGTCATCATCTTACGGCTGATCGTGTTCTTGGGCAACATACCCCAGACCGCCTCCATGATGACACGGTCAGGGTGTTTCTCCAGCATCGTCTTGGCGGTGAACGTCTTAAGACCGCCGCGCCAGCCGGAGTACCGCTGATACTCTTTCTGCTCTTCCTTGCGTCCGGTCAGGCGGACTTTCTCCGCATTGACCACAATCACAAAATCACCCATGTCCACGCTGGGATCATATGTCGGGCGATTTTTGCCACGCAACGTGTTGGCGATGTTGACAGCCAGCCGCCCAAGCGGTTTGTCTGTTGCATCCACCAGTTGCCAACTGCGGGCCGTTTCAGGATTCTTCGGTTTGAACGTCTTCGTCATGATAAACCTGTCTCTTCCTTCTTCACGAAAAATGGTTAGGTAGGATAACCTATCGCGTGTGAACTGTCAACCGGCAAACTTTTCCGATCTAAAAGATTTTCCACCACCGTTTCTTGGGCTCCTCCACGTCCGGCGCCACCGGCTCGGCGGCCTCGTCCGCCTTGGGGCCAAGCACCTCGACCGACTCGCTGACCTTCAGCGCGGCCGCCGGCGCATTGGTCGCGGCGATGCGGATGGCGTCCTGCCGCACGGCGACGGCGGCGGCGTTGGAGTTGATCATCGACTCCGTCTGCGTCCGCGCGTCGAAGATCTTGTCGTCCAGCCGATGCTGTTCGCCCAAGCCCTTGCGATAGTCGCCCCACGCCTTCTCGATGTCCTGTTTCCGTTTCATCCGCTGCTTCATTTCGGACGTGGGGACGGGGTCCGCCAACTTGCTGTCCGACCACCCCTTCGTCCAGATGTCGGTGGCATTGACGTAGTCCTTGCGCCGCCGCGCCTCGCGGTCCATGTCCGCAGCGCTGTCGATCACATACGGGGTCAGAAACACCAACAGCTCCGAACGGGTCTCCGAGTCGGTCGTGGAGCCGAACAGATACTTGCCGACAAAGGGGATGTCCTTCAGGATCGGGATGCCGGACGCGCTGTGCGACTTCGACGTCTTCACCAGCCCGCCCAGGATTACGGTCTCGCCGTTCCCCACCGACACGTCCGCGCTCAGCTTGCGCGTCGTGATCGTGGGCCACTTCTCACCGCTGATTTCCTGCGAGCCCAGCACGTCTTCGAACGTCTCCTCGACCGAGAGGATCACGTTGCCGTTCGGATTGATCCGCGGCGTCACCTTGACCGTCAACCCCACGTCGCGCTGCTCGATGTCCGGCTCATAGCTGCCGGCGCCGCCCGTGGTGCTGCTGTACCCCATGTACCGCATGCCCTTGTACATGTACTTCAGCTCGGTCGCCTCGATCGTCGCCTCCTTGTTGTCGACGGTCAGCAGCACCGGCGAAGAGAGCACCTTCGCGTCGCTGTCCGACTTCGACGCCTTGATCACCGCATCGACGCTCAGGCTGTCGACCGAGAACAGATATTCGAGGCCGGGCGAACCGGACGTGACCACGGTGCCGGCCGCGTTGGTCGCGATCGCGAACAGGTTCTGCGCCACCTGGCTTCCGCCGCCGCCGGCGAGCCCAGACCGGTAGTTGCTGTCGCCCGAGTAGCCGATCAGGGTTTTCACCGTCTTGACCGTCCCGTCGGCATCCGTCTCCGTCGAGTAACTGTAGACGGGCGTGCCCGCCTGCTCGTCCGCGGCTTTCACGCGTTTGACCCAGTCGATGCCGGTCTCGGTGTTGTCATTCAGTCCAACCTCCAGCACCACGGTCTCGATCAGCACCTGCGAGAGCTGGATGTCCATCCCCTTGATGATCTCATTGATCGCGGCCAGATCGTTGACGCTGCCCATCATCACGAGCGCGTTGGTGCGCTTGTCGGCCAGGATCTTGATGTTGTCCTTGCTGAGCGCGCCC
>CAZOIS010000176.1:0-8224 GCA_964579865.1 uncultured Lentisphaeraceae bacterium
TCAAAGAAGGACAGCTCCAACCTCAACAAGTCTGCCTACAAACTCGTCCAGCCCCGCGACATCGCCTACAACAAAATGCGTGCGTGGCAGGGCGCAATTGCGGCATCTGAACTACGCGGCATCATCAGTCCCGCGTACGTCGTTATGCGCCTTCGCGAAGACGCGAACTTGCCGCGATACTTCCATCATCTTTACCGTACCCCGCTCTTTGCGAAAGAGGCTGAGCGCTGGTCGTATGGCATCACGTCCGACATGTGGAGCCTCCGGCCTGAGCATTTCAAGGTGATCTATACGCCGCTCCCCCCACCCGACGAACAGGCCGCCATCATGCGCTTCCTCGACCACGCCAACGGCCGCATCGAGCGGGCGATCCGCGCCAAACGCAAGATCATCACGCTGCTCACCGAGCAGAAACAGGCCATCATCGCCAGTCTGGTGACTGGGAAGTGTGAAGAGAGAAGAGTGAAGGGTGAAGAGGGAAGAGTGAAGGGTGAAGTGAGAAGGGTGAAGGGTGAAGGCGGCTCCGATCTTTCACTCTTCACACCTCGCCCTTCACACTTCATGAAGCCTTCCGGCATTCCCTGGCTCGGCGACATCCCGAATCATTGGAACGTTTACAAAATCAAACACTGCGTCACTCCGATTGAACAGGGTTGGTCCCCTCAGTGCGACGGACAACAAGCACACGAGAATGAATGGGGAGTCCTAAAAGTCGGATGTGTGAATAAGGATTCATTTAATCCGGAACAGAACAAGAAACTTCCTGAATATCTTAAGGCTGATGTTAGTTTGGAGATCCACGAAGGAGACATTTTGGTGAGCCGTGCTAACACTCGCGAATTGCTTGGCTTGGCCGCTGTTGCTGATAAGCCTCGGTCAAAACTATTACTTTGCGACAAACTTTTTCGTTTTCGAACAAGGCCAGAATGCGCCAATGCCAAGTTTATGGTTCTTGCGTTGCGATCAAAACCAAGCCGTGTACAAATCGAAAGTAGCACCAACGGTGCCAGCAGTTCGATGCAAAACATTGGGCAAGGTGTAATTAAGAACCTTCAGCTTTCAATGCCAGATGTTTCCGAACAAGAACGAATTGTTGCGTATTTAAAAGAGGAGTTAGGACCATTGACCACCGCCATCTCCAACTTCGAACGCGAGATCACCCTGCTCCGTGAATACCGCACCCGCCTAACCGCCGACGTGGTGACAGGCAAGCTCGATGTCCGCACCGCCGCCGTATCCATCCCCGACCCTGAACCCGTTGAGTCCGTTCCGTCCTTTTTCCCCGATGATCCCGATGCCTCCGATGATACAGAACCCGAGGAGACTTAAGTATGAGCGCTCCACCTCCCAACCCGAAAATCTACCACATTGTTCATCTTGATCATCTACCCCCGATCATCAACGATGACTTTCTGTACAGCGATGCAACCATGAACGGCCGCACAGCGACGGGCACGGCGATCGGTATACCCACGATCAAGCTACGCCGACTGAACAATTTTCTGACAAGCCATTTAGGAATACGTGTCGGCGAGTGTGTACCATTCTACTTTTGCCCAAGGTCGGTCATGCTCTATCTACTTTACCGGGGCGACAGCCCGGACATCCCCTACAAAGGAGGGCAATCCCCCATCATTCACCTCGAAGCTGATCTCCATAAGACCGTCGCCTGGGCAGACCAAAACAACCTCCACTGGGCATTCACGCTGTCGAATGCGGGGGCCTACTACTTCGAGGACTACTGTGATCTTTCACAGTTGAATAAGATTGACTGGCAGGCGGTGCAAGCGCGTGACTGGCGGTCTTGCCGCGAGGCTAAACAAGCCGAGTTTCTTGTCGAATCGTGCTTCCCTTGGCATCTTGTCGAACGCATCGGTGTTTACTCGCTGGGAAAGTACGCGGCTGTGACCGGAAGCCTGACGAATGCAGCCCACAAACCACTGGTCGAAGTCAAACCGGAATGGTATTATTAAACCATAAAAGGTGAAGCTCATGTTTGCGTTCAAGACAGGTGACATTCTCTCGGAAGACGCCGAAGCGTTGGTGAACACGGTGAACTGCGTCGGCATTATGGGGCGCGGTATCGCGCTCCAGTTCAAAAATCGTTTTCCCGAGAATTTCAAGGCTTACGAAGCCGCCTGCAAGCGGCAGGAGGTCGAACCCGGAAAGATGTTTGTCTTCGCGACCGGCCAACTGACCTTCCCCCGCTACATCATCAATTTTCCGACCAAACGCCACTGGCGCGGCAAGAGCCGTTTGGAGGATATCGAAGCTGGCTTGAGGGCCTTGGCGAACGAGATCCGGGATCGGAACATCACCTCCCTTGCAATTCCGCCCCTGGGGTGCGGATTGGGTGGCTTGGATTGGGCGACAGTCCGCCCCCGTATCGAGGCGACTTTACGTCCGTTCGCGAACCTCAAGGCCACCATTTTTGAACCCGGCGATGCGCCCGCCGATGCCAGGGCTAACTGCTCCACAGACGTGCCTGAGATGACGCCGGGACGTGCCGCGCTGGTTTGCCTGATGGGGCGTTATCTCCAAGGGCTGCTCGACCCCTTTATCACGTTGCTTGAGGTACACAAACTGATGTACTTCCTCCAAGCGGCAGGCGAACCCCTGAGCCTGAAATACGCCAAAGCGCTCTATGGCCCTTACGCCGAGAACCTTCGCCATGTGCTTAAAAAAGTCGAGGGCCATTTGATCTCCGGCTATGCGGACGGCGGCGATGCTCCGGACAAACAACTGTCGATCGTACCGTGCGCCCAGACAGAGGCCGTAGCGTTTCTCCAGGCTAAAGAGAATACTCGAAATAACATAGAGCGGGTGGCGGACTTGGTTGAAGGGTTTGAGACGCCTTTTGGCCTTGAACTTCTGTCGACCGTTCATTGGATTGCCACCCAAGAACAAGCCCAAACCCTAGACGACGTCGTGGCACGCACCTATGCGTGGAATGAGCACAAGAAGCAATTCACCCCGCGTCAAATCGGGTTGGCCGTACAGGTGCTGACAAAGAAAGGGTGGATGGATCCACTCAATTGAGGTGAGCTGGAACCATGACCACCGACACCACCGAAAAAGGCCTAGAATCCCTCATCATGCGCCACCTGACCGGCGTGGAAGGTCTCGCCGTCGAGCCCGGCTATGCGCTTCATGAGACGCCCGCCCTGTACGCCGCCGCCAAGGCCGCGGGCTCCGGCTGGCTCGCGGGCGCGCCCGCCGATTACGACCGCGCGCACTCCTTGGACGTGCCCCAGCTTTTCCGCTTCCTAGAGGACACTCAGCCCGCCGCCTTCAAGCGTCTCGGCATTTCCGACTACCGTAACCCCACGGACATCAAGCGCCTCAAGTTCCTCAACCGCCTCTCCGCCGAGATCGGCAAGCACGGCGTCATCCACGTCCTGCGCAAGGGCCTGAAGCACGAGGCCCTCGACTTCACCCTCTTCTTCGCCACACCCTCGCCCGGCAACGCCACCGCCGCCGCCCTCTATGCCAAGAACCGTTTTTCCGTCACCCGCCAGCTCCGCTACAGCCTCGACGAGACGCTCCGCGCCCTCGATCTTTGTCTCTTTATCAACGGGCTCCCAGTCGCCACCTTCGAGCTGAAGAACAGCCTCACCAAGCAGACCGCCGCCGACGGCGAGGAGCAGTACCGGCGCGACCGCGACCCGCGCGAGAAGCTTTTCGAGTTCGGCCGCTGCGTGGTCCACTTCGCCATGGACGATTCCGAGGTCCGTATGTGTACGCAGCTCAAAGGCAAGGCCTCATGGTTCCTACCCTTCAATAAGGGCTTCAACGATGGCGCGGGGAACCCGCCCAACCCCGACGGACTCAAAACCGATTACCTCTGGAAAGAGCTCCTCACCCCGGCCGGACTGACCGACATCCTCGAGAACTACGCTCAGATCGTCGAGACGAAAAACCCCAAGACCGGTCAGAAGAAGCGCACCCAGATCTTCCCCCGCTACCACCAGCTCGGCGTCGTGCGCAAGGCCCTCGCCGATGCCGCCGCCAACGGTGCCGGCCGTCGCACCCTCATCCAGCATTCCGCCGGTAGCGGCAAATCCAACTCCATCGCCTGGCTCGCCCACCAATTGATAAGGGTGAAGGGTGAAGAGAAAAGAGTGACGGGTGAAGAGAGAAGAGTGAAAGAAGAGGGTGCTTCACACTTCACCCCTCACCCTTCACACTTCCTCTTCGACTCCGTCATCGTGGTCACTGACCGTACCATCCTTGATGATCAGATCCAGAAGACCGTCAAGCAGTTCATGCAGGTGAGCGCGACCGTGGGCCACGCCCACCACTCCGGCGACCTGCGCAAGTTCATCCAAGAAGGCCGGAAGATCATCATCTCGACGGTGCAGAAGTTCCCCTTCATCCTCGACGAGGTCTCCGCCGCGGGCAACAAGACCTTCGCCATCATCATCGACGAGGCCCACTCCAGCCAGGGCGGCAAGACCACGTCGGCCATGAGCAAGGCGCTCGGCAAGGTGGAGGAAGAGCCGGCCGAGGAGACCGATACCGAAGACACGGTGAACACGGCCCTCGAAGCCCGCATGGCCTCACGCAAAATGCTGACCAATGCCAGCTACTTCGCCTTCACCGCCACGCCCAAGAACAAGACCCTCGAGATGTTCGGCGAGTCCCTGCCGCCCGACGCCGAGGGCAAGATCAAGCACCGCCCCTTCCACAGCTAAACCATGAAGCAGGCCATCCAGGAGGGCTTCATTCTCGACGTGCTCGCGAACTATATCCCCGTCCACACCTTCTGCAAACTTGTCAGAAAAGTCGATGACGACCCCGAGTTCGACACCCGCAAGGCCCTCAAAAAACTGCGTGCGTATGTCGAAAGCCACGACCACGCCATCCGGCTCAAAGCCGAGATCATGGTCGACAACTTCCTCTCCGGCGGCATCGGCAAGATCAACGGTCAGGCTCGCGCCATGGTGGTATGCAGCGGCGTCGAAAGCGCCATCCAATACTTCCACGCCTTCAACACCTACCTCGTCGAATGCAAGAGCCCCTATAAGGCCATCGTCGCCTTTTCAGGCGAACACGAGTATGGCGGCGACAAAGTCACCGAAGCCTCGCTGAACGGATTCCCCTCCAATGACATAGCCGACACTTTCAAGGAAGACCCCTACCGCTTCCTCATCTGCGCCGACAAATTCCAGACCGGGTACGACGAGCCCCTGCTCCACACCATGTATGTCGACAAGCCCCTTTCCGGGATCAAGGCCGTGCAGACCCTCTCCCGCCTCAACCGCGCCCACCCCGGCAAGCGGGAGGTCTTCGTGCTCGATTTCCAGAACAACTCAGACACCATCACCGCGGCCTTCGCCGACTACTACCGCACGACCATTCTCAGCGACGAGACCGACCCCAACAAGCTTCACGACCTTAAAGCCGCGCTCGACGGCGCCCAGGTCTACACGCCCGAACAGGTCGACACCTTCTGCGAACGCTTCCTCACCGGCGCGCCCCGCGAGGCGCTCGACCCCATTCTTGACGCCTGCGCGGTGGTCTACACGAGAGACCTCGATGTTGACGGCCAGATCGAATTTAAAGGCAGCGCCAAGACCTTCGTGCGCACCTACGAGTTTCTCTCCGCGCTCATCCCCTACAAGAACCGGGACTGGGAAAAGCTCTCCATCCTGCTGAATCTGCTCATCAACAAGCTTCCCTCGCCTGTTGACGAGGACCTCTCCAAGGGCATCATCCAGTCCATCGACATGGACAGCTACCGAGTCGAAAAGAAGAAGTCCTTCAAGCCCGAGATCCCCGATGATGACGCCGAGATCAACCCTATCCCCGTCGAAAAAGGCGGTAGTAAGCCAGAACCGCAGATCGACACCCTCACCCACATCCTCGACGCCTTCAACGCCCAGTTCGGCACGCTTTTCTCCGACAGCGACCGCGTGATCCGCCGCTTCAAGGAAGACATCGCGCCCAAAGTCGCCGCTGACCAGTCCTATCAGAACGCTTTGGCGAACACCCCCTCGACCGCCCGCCTTGAATACGAAAAGGCCCTTGAAAAGGTCATGCTTACCCTGCTCAAAGATGACACCCAAGTCTACAAGCAGTTCGTCGAAAATGACGCGTTCAAGCGTTCCGTTTCCGACATGGTCTACGCCCTCACGCAACGGTTGTCACCCCCGGCCGCCTGACACCGCGCAAAAGTGGGGCAGACATTCCGGTCTGCGCAGGACAGGCAGGAATGCCTGTCCTACCTTCCCTTCAAACGCTCGATCTCGGCCAGCGAGTGATTCATGTGGTCGCGCTCGTCCAGGCCCACGCGGCGCACAAGGTCGGCCAAGTTTTTCTGGCGCGGATAATAGGCGAACCAGACGGAATCGACCGGCTGCTGCTCGAACTCCGGATGCTCGCGCGCATAGAGCATGTATTCGTGTTCGGCATGCGACTCGAAGGCCGCGTTCATCGCGAACGACCAGACCGGATTGAGCCGGTACATAACGCGCGTCAGGCAGAAGTAGACAAAGGTCATCATGCGCGGCAGCAGCAGGTGGCGAAACCCGGAGAGCGGAATGCCTTTCTGGTGGCAGAGGTCGGCCCAGAGCAGCATATGCCACTGCTCATTGTCCTGCGCCTCGCGCCCCATCTGAATGTGGCGCAGAGCGACCTCGATCTGCTCGCGCGGCACCGGCCGCGTGCCGCAGTGCCACTTCGAGAGCAGTCGGTACGCGCCATGCTCCCACGCCCAATAGGGATAGCGCGCCAGAATTTCCAGCACCATGACCTTGGGCAGCGACCGCGCTTTGCCGTACAGCACATCAAAGGTCAGGAACATGATTTTGAGCATGAGGTTCGCCGGCAGCCGCGGCGTCGCGAGCGTGCGCTTCATCTCCTCTTTCAGATCGATTTCTTTTCCCATCGTGAATACGGCGTCAGTCATGATACTCTCCTGCTGGCTTGTAAACAGGCCACGTGACAAAACGAGAATCATACAGGATTTTGTCGCATGCCGCGCGAACAAACGCACGCCATTCCCATTGAAAAAAATGTCGCCACAGTGTGATTCCGCATTGACACACACGACCGTTTTTGACAAAGTACGCCGCGTGTTTTTCAAACGGTAGGGTACCGAAGTGGCCAACCGGGGCAGACTGTAAATCTGCTGGCTAACGCCTTCCTTGGTTCGAATCCAAGCCCTACCACCATTTATTTGACCCGAGGTCCGGCAACGGTCGACGGTGCCGAGACACGGGGTGTTGAAAGGGGGTGACTAGCGTGATTCAACTCCGATTGAAAAAAGGTGAGTCTGTCGAGCGTGCGCTCAAGCGGCTCAAGAAGATCATGGATAAAGAAGGCCTGCTGAAGCAGCTCCGCAACAATCGTTACTACGAGAAACCGTGCGAAAAGGCTCGCCGCAAATCGGCACGCGCCCGTATCCGCAACAACTCCCGCCGAGCGATGCGAGAGATGTGAGTGATAAGGGTTGTCACCCAATAAAAGAAGCGTTTCGGAGTGATCCGGAGCGCTTTTTTTGTTGGTCGCGTCAAACGTCGGCTGCCGCGCGCCGCAGCGTCTCGGCATCAATCGCCCCGTCGCGCAGGATCTCCAGCCCGCCGTCATGGCCGACCCGCACCACGCTGCTCGCCACGCCGCCGGGGCAGACTCCGCCGTCGATCACGAGGTCGGCTTCAAGGCCGACGTCGCGCAGCGCGTCCACCGCGCTCACGGCCGGCATCGCGCCACTCAGGTTGGCGCTCGTCACCCGCAGCGTGCCGCCGCATGCAGCCAACACGCTGCGCGTCGCGGGATGATCGGGAACACGGAACCCCTCTTCGCCTCCGCCGCACGGTAACACCAGCGTCAACGCGCCCGGCCAGAAGCGTTCCGCCAACCGCCGCGCAGCCGGCGGCAGAACCGCACCGAATGCGAGCACGGATGGCAGATCGGCCGCGAGCAGCGCGATCGGCTTGCCGGTCGGCCGCCCCTTGATTGTGCAGATGCGCGCCACGGCACCGGCACAGTCAGGATGCGCCGCGATCCCGTAAACGGTGTCGGTCGGAATGATCACCACGCCGCCGGCCCGCAGCAGGCGTACCGCGTTCTCATGTTGTGTGCTCCACTCGCAGGTCATACCCTCTTTTTATCACAGGTACGGAAGACGGTGCAAGGCGGACACGTGAGCGGTTAGCGACGGGGGGAGCAGACGAAGCGCGAGGGAAAGCGGAACTGATGCGGCACAGGTTGGTGTACCGAC
>CAZOIS010000177.1:0-8211 GCA_964579865.1 uncultured Lentisphaeraceae bacterium
ACAGGGGCTCCGCTTCGGCCGTTTCGCCACCGGCCACTACGCGCGAATCGTCCGCGATCAGGCGTCGGGTAGGTCCCGGCTGGTGCGCGGGGCGGATGCGAACAAAGACCAGTCGTATTTTCTCGCCCGGCTGACCCAATCCCAGCTGGCCGAGGTCCTGTTCCCGTTGGGCGGCAAAACCAAACGCGAAGTCCGCGAACTGGCCCTGCGTGCTGGCATGGGATGGCTGACCGAAAAGCGGGAAAGCCAGGATTTCTTTGAAGGCGAGGACATTTCGGTGTTGTTCGGCGGCGCGGGGACGCAGCCCGGCCCCATCGTGGACGCGGCCGGCAACGTGCTGGGACAGCACCGCGGCATCATCCGCTACACGGTCGGACAGCGCGACGGACTGGGCATCGCGGTCGGGCGGAAGGTCTACGTGAAAGAGATCCGCGCCGAAACGAACACCCTCGTCGTCGCCGACCGCGAGGGCGTTCTCACGGACCGGTGCCGCGTGGTAGACATGCGGTGGATTGCGGGCCACCCGCCGAACGCCGATACGGGCGTCGCCGTCCGTCTGCGCTACCGGCACGCAGGCGTCGCCGCCCGCTTCGAGACATTGCCGGACGGAAGCCTCGACCTGCGGTTCGGATCCCCGCAGTTTGCGGTGACCCCCGGCCAGATGGCCGTCCTTTACGACGGCGACGAGGTGCTGGGCGGCGGCTGGATCGAGAGCGCGGGGTCCGAGCCGGATTCACCGGGCACTCACGGCTGAACGCCGACACGGTAGAACCGCACGCCGCTGGCGGCGGGCCGGCCATCCAGCACCTCCGTGACGCCGGCCTGCCCGACCACATTCGAAACGAACGGCGTGAACACGATCGGCGGCGTCAGCGATTCGCAACTCTCGGCAACATACCGGCGCCCCGCCACGCTCTGCCATCGGACCCTCATGCCGCCTTCAGCCGAGTCCGTGAACGGACGCAGCATCCGCAACGCCGACCCGATATCGGTCGGCACCGTCCCCGCCAAGTACTCGTTCCAATTGTTCATGCCGTCGCCATCTGAATCGGCATAGTCCTCCGAACCGTCGATGGCCAGATTGTAGAGCGCGAGCCAATCCCAAGGAAGGATACTCGTTTTGATCTTCACCTGGTCAAGCCATGCGCAATCCAGCCCGACGGGATCGAGGTCCGCCGCGTCTTTCTGATAGGCCCATTCCAGCGCGTGCGTCCCGTTGGTCAGCGCGTGCGTGAACGCCTGCCAACCGCTCTCGCCGGTGATCTCCGCCACTGGCTTGCCGTCCACGTAAAACGCGAGCCCGTCCCAGCCGTCTTCGCAGGAGACGCGCCACCAGAACGAAACATCACAGGGCCCCGTCACCTGGGTCTTGAGCCCTGCCCGCTGGCGATTCCCCACTCCGCCGACCCAGGCGGCGTCCACGTTATCGTGCGTGACGTTGGTGTATCCGATCCACGCGACCGCCCCCTCCGTCGTCCACTCCGCGGCGGTACCCGTGTCCAGCGCCGCCGGCAACGACACCCCCGTTCCCGCATGAAGGGCGCGCCCCATCACCTCGTCCCAGCCATTGTCCTGAGAGCCCCGCGGCACGGCATCGTACCAATCGTAGCCCAGAAAGATGATCTTTCCCGCGCCAAACGGGATCAGCGCCACGGTCGCACACGCTCCTTCGTTGGCCTGATAGACCGCCTTCGCCCCGGCGGGCAGCGAACTGATCAGCAGGCCGTCGGTGGCGTCGTTGTTGCCCAGGCTCGCGGGCCCGCCCTCGAACACGGTGCCCGCCGCCGCGGCCAGAAGCGATCCGTCCGCCGGAGACGAATTGCTGATTCCAAATCCGAACACGGCATTGAGCAGTCCCGAATAGTAATTGACAATCAGGCAGCCGCCGCCGGCCACGAAATTCGAGATGACGCCTGCGGCCTCCGCATCGATGTTCAGATCCGGGCTCCCGTTTTCCGTCTCAGGGATATACAACACGTTCCCCACCGACACGGCCTGCTCAAAGGCCGCCGCCGAAGTCCCCGTGAAGGAAATCACCTCACACGCCCGGTTCGTGATGGCCTCCCTCACGTTCTCCACCTCGCCGCCCGTATCAGATGAGGTGTCCACATACGAAGGATCGGCGAAGAGACTGACCGTCGGCTGATCGTTGTCGACGATCGTCAACGTCGCCGCGGTCGGCTCGCCGAAGCGGCCGCCGCCCGTCAGGTTGGCGAGCGTGACGCGCAACGTCTCGCGCGGTTCGCCCAGCCAGTTGTCCAAGATCGGCACCACGACGCGTTTTTCAGTCTCGCCGGGCGCGAAGGCGAGCGTTCCCGAGACCGCCAGATAATCGCTCCCGGCCGTGGCCGTGCCGTCCGCCGTAGCGTAATCGACCGTCATCGTCAGATTCGTGTGTCCGCCCCGCACCACCGTGAATTCGGCCGCCTCGTTACCTTCGCCGGCCACATACGCGGCCGAGGAAAAGGCGAGATCGCCCTGAACCGTCAGCGCCACTTCGCGGCGGGTCAGCTTGCCGGTCACTCCGTTGGTGAAAACGATCGCGTCCACGTAGGCGCCCACAGGAAGAGAACAGGCTTCGGCATTGAACGCAACCGTGACTTCATCCGACTCATGGGCGGCGACCGTGCCGCTGCCCGGCCGAACCGTCACCCACACAGGAGCGTGCAGCACGGACCACTCCAGCGCATTGGAAGAGAGATTGCCCAGCGTGTAAACAGCCCCGGACGGCACAAAGGGACCGCCTTCATACCCCGTCGCCGTCAAGGCCTGGGAGGGAAAGACCCGCAAAGTATCCGAGGCCGTCATTTCGGTGAGAAGGCCTTCGAGAACCGCATCCCACCCTCCGTCCTGTGTGCCCGCCGGCACGGCGTCGGACCAGTCGTAGCCCATGAACACGATGATGCCCTGGCCGTAAGGGATGAGGGCCACCGTCGTGGAGGTTCCCGCGTCGTCCTGATAGAGGGACTGCGCGCGGGCGGGAAGCGAACTGAGCGCCAAGGCCCATGTGGCGTCATTGGCGGCCAGGGTTGCCGGCATGCCCTGGAAAAGAAATTCGGTCCCCGGATTGAACAGCGTCATGCCCGGGGTCCACGATCCGTAGCTCAGGGAAAAATCGAAAAGGTTGTTGAGCAGGGTGCAGACAAACCCGGAGGAGTCGGCATGGACGATCATGCGGCCGCCCCCCGCGACAAAGCTCCTGAGCGTTTCCGCGGCAGACGCGTCCAACGCCTCGGCGAGATTCCCCGCCTCCATCTCCGGCAAACATGCCACCGAGACCCCGGACAACGCATTGGAAAATGACGCGGCCGACCATCCCGTGAAGGGCGTGACGAGACAGCCCTTTGACCTTATCGCGGCGCTCAGATTTCCGACCTCGCCCTCCGTTCCGGCCGAGGTGTCCACGAACGCGGGCTCGGCAAACAGGGCGACCTCGCCTTGCAGGTCATCCTCCAGAATCCTCACCTCGGTCCGCCACGGCTCGCCGAGAAGGCCCCCGCCCGTCATGCCGCTCAACGTCAGAACCACCGTTTCGTCACCCTCGAAAAGCCAGTCGTTCAGGATCGGCAGGAAGAACCGCTTCTCCGTTTCGCCGGGGGCGAAAGCCAGCGAGCCCGCGGCCAGAAGATAATCGTTGCCGGCCGTCGCCGAGCCGTCCGCCGCCGCATAATTCACTGACATGGCCAGATTGGTGTGGCCGCAGCGCGTCACCGTGATTTCGGCCGCCGCGCCATCGGCCTCGGTGACGGTGTAGACCGCCGCCGAGAATGCGACGTCGCCCTTCACCGCCAGCCTGGCCGGAACTTTTTGTATGACGCGCCCGCTTGTGAGATTCGAGAACGCGACCGAGCCTTCGTATTGTCCCACGGCCAACTCGGCGGCCCGGGCATTCGCGCACAACGCGATTCCGGCGGCGGCGCCGACCGCAAGCGTTCCTCCGGCCGGCGAAACCGCCAGCCATTCGGGCGCGTCGACAAGCGTCCACTGCAGTTCGGCATCCCCGGAATTGGTGATCACGCCCGCCACCTCCGCAGGCAGGAAAGGCCCCCCCCTGTAGCCGTAAAAAGACGCCGCGACTGAAAAGTACGCCCGGAGCGGATCGATCGCGTAAGCGCTGAAGTCGGTTTCCACAAAGTCGGAGGGCACTTCTCCGCCATCGGAGAGCCCCACGATTCCCTGCGTGGAACCGATCGCCAAATAGGTGATGCGAATGTTGCCGTTGAAGAAAAGCTCGATTTGGAAATGGTTCTCGGCACCGGTGTCGATGTCTTCAATGCCTTGATACGTCACGACCGCGCGGTCCGCCAGTTGCTTCCACGAGACAACGGTCTCTTCCCCGGGGAACAGGTCCCAGAAGAGCGCCGCGACGCGCGGCAGCCAGAAGTGATCTTCCAAGGAGGGCGAGTATCCGGTGTCCCCCTCTCCGAAGGTGATGTATCCGTTCGAGCCCACGTAGAACCGGTCGTACGCGACGCCGAAGAGCGAAACGGTTGCCCCGCCGCTCAGCACGCATTCCTCATAGCTGTCATCCGACAACGACAGGAGCGTGCCGTCTGCGGAGTCGGAAGGAAAAGCATCCGCCAAGTCGCGCTCCACGACGTAGCGACCCGAAACCGCGTCCGGTTTAAACGTGAGCCCGTTCCCCGCCAGATCGAAAAGCTTATCCCCCGTGAAAAACTCCGTGGCGAAACCGCCGTTTTCCGCGGCGCCCACCGATCCTTGAGCCAGCCAAGCCGAGAAGAAAAAAACCGCCAGACGGCGAAACCGGACTGCCCCACCCCAACGCGACTGTTTCGAGCACATTCTCCATCTTCCTTTGCTTGTCTTAGAACACGCCCATACGGACGCGGAACGCGCATATTCACGCTTATTTATATAGATATATCACACCTTGGCATGAGACGCAATCGCACAGCGGCGATTCATTGACTTGCGGCAACCCTTTTGTGGCCGGGTACGCGCGGTCAGAGAAGAGGAGAGGTGCGGGATCTCCCAGCCGCATGCGCACGTCTCATGCCGCCCAGGCCGATCACGGTGCCGCCGCTTGACCGCACGTCAGGCATCCGGGCCGGCGCGCGACCCGCACGCAACGCGCCGTCATGCGCCAGGCGTCGTATACGAAAAGCCGGTTGATCAGCAGTTCGCCATCCGCGCCCCCGAGCAGAAGTTTGATCGCCTCGGTGGCCTGGACGGAACCGATCACGCCCGCCACGGCGCCGAGCGGCCCGCGCGGCACATCGGCCTCCGGTGCCGGAGGCGCTTCGAAGACACAGCGGCAGCAGGCACTCCGGCCGGGCCGGACCGTCAGCGCCTGACCGTAAAACTGCGCGATTCCGCCATGGACGTAAGGCTTGCCGGCCGACTGGCAGAGGTCGGCGATCAGGAATTTCGACGCGAAGCTGTCGGTCGCATCGATGATGACATCGTACCCCGCGAGCACGCGCGGCCCGTTCAGGCCGGTCAGAAGTTCAGGCACGGGACAAACCTCGATCTCCGGATTAAGCGCGCGGAGGCGTTCGGCCGCGGAGTCCACCTTGAGCCGTCCGAGGTCGGCCGTGCGGTGAAGAAGCTGGCGCTGCAAATTGCTCGGCTCCACCACGTCGCCGTCCATGATGCCGATCCGCCCCACGCCGGCCGCGGCGAGATAGAAGGCGGCGGGCGACCCGAGGCCGCCCGCGCCGACCACCAGCACGCGCCCGGCGGAAAGTTTCGCCTGCCCCGCCGCGCCGATCTGCGGCAGGGTCAGATGCCGGGCATACCGCGCCGCCTGAGCGGACGTGAGGCTCATACGCAGCACCTCCGGTTTTGCGGCACGAGGACATCGCGGAAGGCGGCGTCCCAGTTCTTGAAAACCGGATCAAGGCCCCGCGCGCGCAGCATGGCGCAGAAGGCGGCCACGTCCCGGGCGTCCGACACGACGAACTGGCCGTCATCTGCGGCCGGCTCGCTGTAGCCGCCGACGGTCGTCCGGCTGCCGGCGCTCATGCGGTTGATGCCGACCCCCGCCAGGCCGTCGCGGAAAGCCGGCGCCTCGCGCGTGGAGAGCACCAGCGTCGTCTCGGGCAGGCAGATGCGGAAGGCGAAGATGATCTGCGCCAGCTGCCGGTCGGAAACAGGGTTCGGCGCCTGGAACCCGCCGGCCTCCGGCCGCAGCCGGGGGAACGAGACGGAAAACGCCGCGCGCCAGAACCGGCGCTGCAGGTCGCGCACGTGGCGAAAAAGCGCCAGCGTGTCAAAGAGAGGATCGGACAAGCCGAGCAGTGCGCCCAAGCCCACGCTGGGGATGCCGGCCGCCAAAGCCCGCTCTGGCGCGTCCAGGCGGCCGGCGAAGTCCCGCTTCGGCCCCCAGCGGTGAAAGCGCGGGTAGGCTTCGGGGTCATACGTCTCCTGATAGAGCGTCACGCCCGTGCAGCCGGCCTCCGCGAGCCCGTGGTACTCTTCCGTCGTCATGGGGAAGACCTCGGCCGTGACCTCGTGGAAAACGGCGGCGGCGGCGCGCACCCCGTCGCACAGGTAGCCGAAGTCCGCATGCGGCGTGCGTTCGCCCGTCAGCAGCAGCACCTGCTCAAAGCCCAGCCGCTTCAGCGCCGCCAGCTCCTGCCCGATCTCCGGCCGCTCGAGCCGGTGGCGTGCCTGGCGCCGGTCGGCGGCGAACCCGCAGTACGCGCAGCCGCCGGAGCAGTAGTTCGAGAGGTAGAGCGGCGCGTAGAGCTGGATCGTGCGGCCGAAATGCCGGCGCGTCAGCGCTCGGGCGCGCCGCGCCATCGGCTCAAGGTAGACGGCCGGATCGGCGCGCAAAAGCGTGAGGAACGTCGCCTCGTCCGGCGCCTCGGCGGCGAGCGCCGCCGCCACGGCGCGCGCGTCGGGAGGGGGCGTGTCCAGCCAGGGACGGGGATCGAGCGCCTCGGGCAGCTGCGCGGGAGGTTCGTGTGTCGTGTTGTTCATCTCCATGTCGTCCTCCTCTCACTGCAGGAACGCCGTCAGCGGGCTGCTGGCCTGCGCCTCGTCGGCGGCGGACATCAACCCGGCCCGCCGCGCCTGACGCCCGGCCGTCACGGCCTGGGCGAATGCCGCGGCCATGGCGGCCGGGTCGCCGGCCGCCGCGACCGCGGTGTTGACGAGCACGGCGGCGCAGCCCATTTCCAGCGCCGCGGCCGCCTGGGACGGCGAACGCAGGCCGGCATCGACGATGACGGGAATGCGGGCCTCGCGGATGATGATCTGCAACAGCCCCGCCGTGCCCAAGCCCTGCCCGCTACCGATCGCAGACCCCAGCGGCATGACCGACGCGCAGCCGACCTCTTCCAGCCGCTTGGCCAACACGGGATCGGCCGGGATATACGGCATCACGATCCAGCCTTCCGCCGCCAGCACGCGCGCCGCGTTGAAGGTTTCGATCGGGTCCGGCATGAGGTGGCGGGGGTTGGGGTGGATCTCCACCTTGATGAAACGGCTGCCGCACAGCTCGCGTGCGATGCGCGCCGCCTGGATGGCCTCCTCCGCCGTGCGCGCGCCGGAGGTGTTGGGCATCAGCGTCACGCCCGGCATGGCGAGCAGCGGCCCCAGCAGGTTGTCGTGCGGGCGGTCGCGGTCGAAACGCCGCAGCGCGGCGGTCACAATTTGAGCGCCTGACGCGGCGATGGCCCGCGTCATGACACCGACGTCGGAAAACTTGCCGGTGCCCAACAGCAGGCGAGAGGAGAAAGTTTGGTCGCCCAACAGAAAAGAATCGTGCTCCATCATCATTACTCCGAAAAATTCAGGGTGGGTGTCGTCATGGATCAGCCGTACAAAAAACGAGAAAGCCAATCCGGCCTCAGCCGCCGCCCGCGAACGTCAGGAGTTCGACGCGGTCGCCTTCGCTCAGACGGGTGGCGGCATGATCGGCCGCCGGCACGACGCGGTCGTTGACGACGACCGCCACGCGCCCCGCCGCACCGGCTTGCTCCCGCACCAGTTCCGCCACGCAGGTCACCGCCGTTTCCACGGGCTCGCCATTCAGCATCAGTTTCATCTTCGCTCTCCTCCAGCCGGCGCCCGGGAAAACAAAAAGGGAACGCACCCACGGACGGGTGCGTTCCCCTCTTAAGACTCCCTTCGCCGGCATGATCCGGATCAGGTTCTACGGGTGTGATCTCAGCTCTTCCTTGCGGAAGAACACCCCGGCCGTTGTTTTTACGTTACTCCATCGCGGTGCCTTCTGTCAACGGG
>CAZOIS010000178.1:0-8200 GCA_964579865.1 uncultured Lentisphaeraceae bacterium
ACCGCGTGGCCGTTTTCAAAACTTCAAGTGTTGCACTGGCCGGTCGCGCGCGCGACGCGTTTCGCGCGGCTGCTCGCGCAGAACGGCTATTTCTGTCTGCGGCCGGACTTCACGGGGCGCGGACTGAGCGACGGCATCGCCGCCGACGCCTCGATCGCCCGTATGGCGGACGACGCGCAAGCCGCCCTCGACACGCTGAGAAAGCGGCTCTTGCCCAACACGCCGATCGTCGTGATCGCCATCTGTTCGGGCTGCAAAGTCGCCATCACCCTGGCCGCGCGGAATCCCGACGTCAGCAAGCTGCTGCTCTGGTCCGCGGAATCCATGGGCGACCTCCGCAGTTCCGCCACGGGCGTGCGTAAGACCGCGGACATGTTGGCGACCTATGCGCGCAAGCTCCTGCGGCCGGAGACCTGGAAGAAGATTCTGAGAGGCAAAGTGCAGACTGGGCTTGTCACACAGGCGCTGGTGAAACAGGAGACGCGGAGTGCCGCAGAGGCCGAATGGGAAAACGGCGTGCTGAAGCAGTTTCAGGCCTATCGCCACCCGGTGTGTTTCGTCTTCGGCGGATCGGATCCCGACGCGCCTGGATCGCGAGGCGCCTACGCGCGGTACTGCGGCAAGAACGGCATTCCGAACGAGGTGTACACCGTCGCGCACGCAGGGCACAGTTACTACGGCGAAGGATGGACGCAAGAGCTGTGCAACGTCAGCCGCAAGTTTCTCGCCGGCAACAGGGCTTAGCGCGTTTCCGGCAGCGGCCGGGGCTGGCCCCGGCCATGGAAAGCGCGGGCAGGCCCGCGCACTCAACAGGCCACGCCATCGCGCTGCGATCCAGCCGAGGACGCCGAACGCACGCAACAGGCCACGCCATTGGCTGCGATCCAGCCGCGCTCCTTTTGAGTGCGCCCGGCTCCGGGCGCTTTTCCCGGGCGCGGCCCGCCGCACCCCCCGAACGCCCCGCTATTCAGATGGTCAGGCCCGGGAGTTCCCAGCCCGCTCGGTAACCGCTCTTCAGAAGCGCATTGGCGTCCGGTGCGTTGTCAAAACAGGCCTTGGCCGCGTTCCATGTTAAACGGCGGTCCGGCAGTTGTTCGCAGACGCCGCCCATGACAACCGACTCCATCATCCAGGTTGTCCATGAAAAATCGCTGCGCGTCTTGCCGCCATCGCGGCACTTTTCAATAAAATCACGGTGGTGCGAGGGCACTTTGTCGAGCTTCGGCGGACGGATCACCGTGCCGTCGCGCAACAACACCATCGCCGCTGAATCGCCGTGTGGCGCGAGAATCCAACCTTTCTCGCCCTCGATAACGCGGCCTTCAGGGGAACGCATCTTGAGGGGCGTCTTCGCGAAAAGCACCTCGTAAGCGGCAGGCGGCAAAAACTCCGGCGTCACCGTCTTGTCCGATGCGATGCCTGAACACCATTCCATGATGAACGGTTTTCCGCCCGAGGCCGTAATGCCGGGGAACTCCCATGTGATGTGCGAGTAACGCGGCCAGGCTTGCCGGTAAACGGGGTTCGAATGGAATTCGGGATTTACGGCGGCCTGTACGGCGAGCGGAGCTGTCTGGCCGAGTTCCAGCCCAATCCACGGTGCGCTGATCACGTGGATGCAGAGATCGCCGATCCAACCTGAGCCGAAATCGCGCCACATGCGCCAGAGCGTGGGATGGTAGTCTGGGGCATAGTCGCGCATCGGCGCGGGGCCGATCCATCCCTCCCAGTCGAGTGTGGCGGGAACCGCCGCCGCGGGTTTCAAAACGCGTTCGCGGCGCGAGACACCGTTGCGCGTGGAGTAAAGGCACACGCGCGTGACGGGACCGATCGCACCTGTTTTCAAAAACTCCACAGTCTGTCGGTCGCCGAGACAGGCGGCGAACTGCGTGCCCAACTGTGTGACAACGCCCTTCTCGGCGGCGAGACGCCGCAGCAGACGGCACTCGTCCAGTTTTTTACAGAGCGGCTTCTGGCAGTAGACGTGCTTGCCGCGCGCCAACGCATTCGCCGCGATAATCGTGTGCGTGTGGTCGGGCGTCGAGACATTCACGCTGTCGATCCTGTCTCCCTCCTTTTCCAGCAGCTCGCGCCAGTCGCGATAGACGCGCGCGTTCGGCACGACTTTCTTAGCCTCCTCAAGGTACTTCGCGTCCACGTCGCAGATCGCGCCGATCTCCGTAACGTCCTTGAATGCGGCAAACGTCTGCATGTCCGCACCGGCCATGCCGTGTGTGCCGATGCACGCGTGGACGAGACGGCTGTTGGGGGACCGGGCCGAAACGATGGCGGGGAAGCCGGCGACCACCCCAGACGACAGGACTAGGCCGATGAAATCACGTCTCTTCAGTTTCATGTGATGAATCTTTCCGTTATTGTTTCTTCGCTTCGTTCAGCGCACGGGTGATCGCCTTCGCAAGCGGAGACTCCCGTTCGGTCAGGCCGTTGCGGATCAGCATGTCCACAAAAAGCTTCATGCCGCCCAGTTCTGCCTGGATCTTTCGGAAGGCAGCGCTGTCGCGCGCGTCCAGCAAGGCGGTGTAACGCGCGGCGGCATTCTCAGCCTTCGCCTTCACCGATGGATCGAAACGATATCCCAGTGACTCGTAGAGGCACACAATCTGTTCAGTCAGGTCGGTCGCCGCCTCAGCCAGTGCAAGCGTCTGGGCCGCGAGCTCGGCCCGTTTCTCAGCGACGTCCGCCGACTTCACGCCCGGACCGCCGTGAACCGTATTCGCGAAACGCGAGGGGATGCGCCGGATCCAGACGTTGCGGAACGGCACGGGATTGCCGTGGTCCTGCAATCGGAGCGGCCCTGTCGGCGGCAACTTTTCATGCTTCGTGCGAAGCTGCCAATGGCAGCGTCCCTCGAGCGGCCAGGCGTCCTGCACGAGCACACCGTTGAAAAACACGGTCATGCTGCCCGGATCGGTCAGTTGGTCGCCGTCCCACAACGGCGGGTGGAACACGATGTCGTACGTTTGCCACACACCTGTGGGGCGGGCGGGATTGACGAGCGGGGGATTTTGCCCGTAGACCGCGCCCGCCTGGCCATCCGCGTAGTTCTCACGGCGGCGGTCTTTGTACGTGAGGCCGGTGAAGTCCGAATTCTGTATCTGAACTTCGTAACGGCTCATGAGGATAGCGCCAGAGTTTCCGAGCCCGGGATCCCCCACGGGCGACAGCCATTCGAGATGCAACTGGCAGTCGCCGAACTCTTCCCGTGTGAAAGCGCCACCGGAACCGGGCGTGCAGATGAAAAGTCCGTCCTTTACTGTCCATTTCGAGGGGCCGCCCGATGCGTCGCGCCAATGCTTCGCCACCGATTCGGCCGTGCCGTCAAAAAGGATGATCGCATCAGACGGCGGGCGGCCTTCCTCGGCCGTGATCTTCGGGGCGTTCGGCCGATATTCATCGTGCACGGCCCAAGCGTGCCGCGCGTCGGGGCGGTCGCCGCTCGGAGATGCGGACACGAAACTCGGCATGCAGCAAGCCGCGAACAGTGCGGCGGTTTTTCCGAAAACACAAGTATTCACAAAGATGTTCCCGTTTGTTTAGTGGACCATGATCATCGTGCCAGAAGCAACCTTGAGCCAGTAGGCGTTTGTGCCGGGGCGGCTACCGACCGACAGGATGCCCGCGTTCCCGCCGGTAATCGTCCAGGCTGACGAGTCCAGTAACGTCTCGTAGGTAAAGAGCCGCATCGTTTCGGTTGGCTCGGGGCTGACGTCCAGCGTTAACGCGCCGGATAACGTTGTCGCGCCAGACACAGTGAACAACGGGGACGCCGAGCCGGCTTTCATTGCGAGCGTCGCACCATCCTCAAGAGTAAGCGCACCGAGCGTCTGCGTCGAGGCGGCATGTTCCAACGTTGCGCCGCCCTTCACCAAGAGCGAGGCGGTGGTCAGTGCCGGCGCCGACGGTGTTACGCCGGTCAGGCAAGCGGGCGGTGTCGTGCTGCCGTTACCCTTGCCCAGCCATTTTTTCCTCAGATAGGAGAGCAGCACGTCCTGATCTTCCTGCGTAAGGTCTTTGTCGAACGCGATGAATTCGCCCATCCTCCCGAACCACATGCGATTTGCAGTGTTCCCCTCGGCGGTCCAAAGGGCGCGTCCGTAAGCGCCCAGCCGCCCGCCTAACTGGACGATGTCAACGGAAAGCGGCGGACAGTCAAACGACCCGCCGTGCATGAAGCGGTTCGCAGGCAGCGATGCGCTGTTGTCTGCTGCGCATTCCAACCCGAAATATCCTCCGCCGGCCCGCTGAAGGGCTGCGAACAGGTAGGGCTCGTTCTGCGCGAGGTTGGCCGTGCCCATGTCCACATTGCCGCTTCCGCAGCCTCGGATGAGGAACCTGACGTTACTGTCCGTATTATGTTCATACACGCAAAATCCTGTCGCATAGGCGGAGTCTTCACCTGTATTCGTTGCGCTTGAAAATGAAAAAGGGCCGTTCCAAGGACCGTAGGGTGCTGTTGCTTCATACGCCCTGTCCCGCGAGAACACACAAAAAACGAAGAGGGAACGCGCCGTGTCTGACCGGTTCGTAAAGGCGCGCGTGGCGAGCGCGGCGTTGCCGTCGAAGCTCAGTGCGGCAAGGCCGTTGATGCCCGCGGCCAAATAGGCGGGGCCCACGCACATGCCTTCCACGGCCGCCGCATTTCGAATGAATGCACCGCCCGTGCGTCCCTTATTACGCAGTCCGATTACTCGCGGCGTGCCATCGGAGGCGTCTGTTGTCACCGTCATTGCGTCGGAGGGATCGACCCAGATTGCCGCCCGCGAGAGAAGGTTCGATGCACGTAAGGCGAGCGTGCCGCCGGATGCGATCAGCGCTGTCAATCCCGAATTGCCACCTGTCCACGCAAGCGCGCCGTCGCCGGCCTTGACAATCGTCCGAGAGCCTTCGAACGCAGCCGATGTGCCGGGGTTCGCATAGACCGCCGCCGCACCGTCGGGCACGGCGAACGTCACGACGCCGTCGCCGGAAGGGATTTCGAGCGGCGAAGCGAGGATCGTACCGTCGTCGAGCACGACCGTTGCGCCCGGCCATACGGCGAGCGTCATCGCGCTTGCGAGGTAGGCCGAGCGCGTGAAAACGATTGTTCCAGCCTCTACGGTCAGCGTGCCATTCGCGCTACATGGTTGGGCCAGTACGAGCGCACCTGTTCCGCGCTTGACGAAACCCTGGAGCGTACCGGTCTTTGTATGGGCGTTGTAGAGCCTGGCTTCAATGCGCAGAACGGCGCCCTCCTGAACGTCGAAGATGGTGTCGCCACCCGTTTGCTGGGCCAGATGGCAGCCGTCGACAGCGGAAATAACGGAAGTGACCGCGTTTCCCTCGCCAGGGTAAACCGTGAAAACGCTGTTGAGGTCGTAGTCCTTCATGAAGGCAAACTGCTCAAACCGTTTGTTTTCGGGCGTGCGTTGCTTTGTCGTGATCGTCGCTCCTCGCAGCAGGCTGCGCCGGGGAAGCGGATTGCGTTGGCCGTTTAGGTCGAGTATGCGGCCTGAACAGAGTTCCAACGTCATGTCCGCCGGCCCAGAGGCGTTGCCGAACACGTCAGTAGAAGTCAAGGCAACTGAACCATCGGCCACCCGGAGGGTGCCGCCGGCGACGGCCGCTGAATTGTACTGATTGAACTTGATCCCGCCTGCAACATATAACGCAAGTGTGCCATCACCTGTTTTCGTAAGCACGGCCCCTTTAAAGAAAAGGTTTGAGACGGGCGTCGTCACCACAACGCCGGCAGGCATTTCCATATGGCCCATGGCCCCCTCCGCCACGCCGAACAGCCGTTTGAGCAGCGTGCAGGTTGTCGTCAGGCGAACGCGGGCTTCGTTAGAAAGGGTAACCGCAGCACCGCCGTTTCCCGAACCGAAATAGGCATCTGTGGGTGCTTCAATGACGCCGCCATTCACGTGAGTCGTGCCTGTGTAAGGGCAAACGCTCGACAGCGAGAGCGTCCCCGGCCCCTCCTTGACGAATGAAAGATTCCCTGAGATCGTTCCCGCATACGAGAGAGAGTCCGAAAGATCGGCCGTCAGCGTTGCGGCCGTTTGCGAAGTGTTCACGTAGCCATCCTCATTCAGCTCAGTCACCGTCAGATCGACTCCGTTCAAATCAATCACCGCGCCGTGCGTGGTCCAGCAAGCCGCGAGCAGTAACAGCATACAATAGAATTTTGTGTCCATTTGAATCTTCCTTCCCACATCTCCGTGCTGATCAGGGCACATGCCCACTTCACGGGTTTGATTATCAGTCAACCACAGGAAACGGTCAATACGTTGAACATGCATAAATGGCAACAATAAATATGCTTATTATGCAAAACGTGCTAACTTATCCACCATGAAAACTGCTGTTATACGCTCAGTTCAGCCTTCACAACGCCCGAAACCGATCCGCGAGGTCGTTGTCGCGCTGCAGACCAGTTCAGGCACCGGACGGCTCGTGCTGGAAGGTATTTTCCGCCATCTCCGCCAGGGTCACCACTGGAACCTTCATCTGGTACAGTCCCCAGACGAATTCACGCCGGACCTCGTCCGAACGGCAACGCGCGACGGCGTGGACGGGTTGCTCGTTTCGCTGAGAGGCCCCCAAAAAACGATCATGGAACTCGCGCGAACGACGTTGCCGACCGTCGCGATCGGCATGCAATACCCGCCGTTCGCAACACGCCAACACAATGTCACCTTCATTCTTGACGACAACAGGGGCATCGGCGAAACGGCCGCACACCATCTGCTTTCACTCGGTGACTTCCGTAGTTTCGTTTACGTGCCGAACATCGTCCAAAGCCCTTGGTCCGATGAGCGCGGGACCGCATATGCCGACCTGCTGGCGAGCCGGGGACGTGCCTGCGCGCGATACTGCTGCGCTTCTGCGGTGACGCTTGAGGCCTACCGCCGCGATCTCACCCGATGGCTGGATTCGCTCCCAAAGCCAGCGGCGATCTTCGTGTCGGACGATCTCAGCGCCACGCATGTGCTCGACGCCTGCCGTCAGGCGGGATTCCGCGTGCCGGGGCATGTCGCTGTGCTGGGGACCGACAACGACGAGCTGCTTTGCGACTACACATCGCCGACCTTGTCGAGCATCCGCTTCGTCGATCCCGGCCAGGGCCAACTCGCTGCGCGAGAACTCGACCGACTCATGGACGCGCGCAAACCCACGGAGCGGCGAATCGTCCTCTGGACTTTCCGCGAGGTGGTAGAACGCGAATCGGCCGCCCCGCTCGTTCCCGCCGCCCACCTAGTCCGGCGTGCGCTCGCTTTCATCGACCGCATGGTCTGCTCGGGCATCGGCGTGCAAGACGTCGTTCGCGAACTCGGCGTCTCGCACCGGCTCGCATGCCTGCGTTTCCGCGAGATCGAGAACCGTTCCCTCCGGGATGCGATCCTCGAACGACGGTTCGCGGAACTCAAAAAACGCTTACTGGAGACGAATCAACCCATCCGTTCCGTGGCGGCCGCCTGCGGTTTCGGTAATCTTGTCAACTTGGCGCGCCAGTTCCGCAAACGTCACGGCGTTTCGATGCGCGAATTCCGAAAGTCCGCGTTTCTGGGGACGCCGGAATCAGTCCTTGAAAGCGGAAAGCGGTCCCGTGGGACGTCTCGGACCTCGAAGCCCATCTGCAAACGAAATGCCCAACAGAAAGGTCTTGCTTGAAGCACGGGGAGAGCCAATCGGCCTCACCAATGATCATTTGTCGAGCCGGGGCCAGTTTTGCATCGGGGCACTGCGGCACCAGAGAAAGAGCGGGCCATAACTGTTGTGCGAGTGTCATCATAGCAGTTTCGCGCCCGAAACAAGTTTCCTGTCGTCCATTCGCGGCATGGCCGCGCGGCGGGCTTGTAGCTCCAGCCCCCCCCCAGCCGCGCTCCTTTTGAGTGCGCCCGGATCCGGGCGCTTTTCCCGGGCGCGGCCCGCCGCGCCCACCGCGCTCTTCTCCGACGGCGGCCGGGGCTGGCCCCGGCCATGGAAAGCGCGGGCAGGCCCGCGCACTCAACAGGCCATGTCCTTGAGCGGCCGCTCAGCCGCACTCCCAGAACGCACAATCAACCGTCGGCGGGTTCGGAGAACCCGCCCTACCCGGCATCTGGATGGCCGCCTAGAATCCCAAGTTGAACCCGATCAGGAACCGGTGATCGATGTAGTCCCGCAGGGCCATCACGCTGGCATCCACAAAGAGATCGAA
>CAZOIS010000179.1:0-6431 GCA_964579865.1 uncultured Lentisphaeraceae bacterium
CGGCGCGGGGATGCTCGTCTATCAGGGCGCCGCGGCCTTTGCCCTCTGGACCGGCATGGACGCCGATACCGTTGCGATGCGCGCGGCGCTGGAGCACCATATCTATGGCGGGCACGACTAGGTTCAGCCACCGCACCAGGGGGCGCGGAGCGAAGATGCAGGGCATCGCGGGAAGCGCGGCGGCGGCAACGGATGTGCTGAAAGCCGGCGTATGCGTGTCGTGCGGGCGGAATGCCGGACGGTACGCCCGCGTCTGCCCCTATTGCGGCGAGCAGGTCTGGCGTCCCCGTTGGTTCCGGGTCGGGCAGGGGGGCGCGGCGCTCCTGCCGCCGGCGCTCCTCGCAATCCTGGTCTTCCAGACCCGCCCCGACTGGTCGGAGCTGGGCCGGACCGTGCAAACGGCGCATCCGACCTGCGGTTTTCTTTTCGCGGCCGCGATCGGGATGCTGTTGCTGCCGGTGCCGGACGACGATCTCGTGGCGAGCTCTCGGTCGGAGCTGCGCCGCTGGCAACTGGGCGCGATCCTTGGCGGCTGGCTGGTGGGGGTCTATGCGGCCGCAGGGATGTGCTGCCTGAGGTTCGGGTGCGGAGCTGGCCCCGGCATGTGGCTGTCGGCGTGCGGGCTTGGCGTCTGTGTCGCGGCGATGCCGTTTTTTTTCCGGATCCCGTGGCGTAGCCTTATTGCCGCCGGCTTGGCCGTTCTCGCGTTGGGCATACAGCAGTATGCAGGGTAGATGCGGTTTTTTATGGCTGGCCGGAGGCTTTGCAGGCTCTATCTTGGCCCTGTTTTATGGGAAAATACGATTTTTAAATTTTTTTAGCAGACCCCATTGACAAAGACGGGGTGCTTAACGTAATATACACCCCGTTCAAACAACCTCCCCCAGGTTGCTGAACAATGTAACCTACCGCGACGCTTCCCCCGTGATCGCGAATACAGGTTCCCCCCTGTATGGTTACACAAAATTATATATGTCCTCCCTGGCGGCGGGTAAAAGCGAAAGCTTTTATCCGCCGTTCTTTTTTTACCGCCAGCGGCGGTGCGCCCAGAGGTACTGTTCGGGGTAGAGGCGGATCACGGCTTCGAGGCGCCGGTTGATCTCTGTGAGCAGGTCGGCGGTGTCTTTTTCCTTGTCGCCGGTCGGCGTGAAGATGAGCGGCTTGCCAGTGACCATGCGGTATTGGAAAGCGGCATCCCGGACGAACGATCCCGCAAGGATCGGTGCGCCGGTTTTGAGGTGCAAGCGCGCGGGCGAGGTGTGAGTGGAGGCGGGGTGTCCCATGAAATCGACCCAGACGCCCTGCTTGTCTCCTGCGTGCTGGTCCATCACCAGCGTCATGGCCGCGCCCTTGTCTTTCCATTCGCGCAGCACGCTGAGGGCGAACCCCATCTTTTTCGGGATGATGGTGATGTCGCCGCGGAAATGGTGCCGTTTGAGGAAACGCTCCGAGAAGGGGTTGTTCATCTTGCGCGCGACGGCGATCATGGGGCGGGTGAACGAGATGATCGGAACGGCCGCCTCCCAGACGCCGTGGTGGCCGGAAAGGATCATGATGGGCACGCCGGGGGATTCGAGGAGCAGCTTCCAAGACTCGGCCGGCCCGTCGAAGGTGATGTGTTCGCGCCAGTTTTCGGACGTGATGACTTGCCTCACCTTGAGGGCTTCGCAGATGTGGCCGGCCAGATGCCCGAAGGCTTTGCGCGCGATGCGGTCTGCCTCATCGGGGTCTTCGGTGATGTGCGCTTTCAGGATGTTGTCGACGGCGATGCGCCGGCGCTTGCGGAAGAGCGGATAGACGGCCGACGTGACCGCGGCGCCGATGTCGTAGGCGCTGCGGGCCGGGATCAGATCGTAAATCAGACAGGCCAGGCGGATGGCGAGATATTCGAGATAAGCGAGGGTCGTGCGTAGCAGGTTCATGCGGTTCGGGTCATTTCGAAAGCGCCTCCGACAGCTGGGCGGCGAGGGGGTTGAGTTGGGACAAAACATGGTGGGGCAGCTGGTCTTCGTCCTCGAGCAGGGCGGAGACGACCAGGGCGGCCTCTTCCAGCTTCTTCTGCTTCATCAGGAGACGGATCAGCGTCAGGCGGACGTCGAGATTTTCGGGTAATCCGGCCAGGACGGTATTGAGCGCGCGCGTCGCCTCGTCCAGACGGTCGGTGGCGAGCATGAGCCGGGCGAGCATGTGCCACGTGAACAGCCGCGTGTTGTCCATTTCGAGCGAGCGGCGCAGAAACTTCTCTGCGTTGGCGAAATCGCCCCGTTCGAGCAGGACCGCCCCTAGGCCCGCGAAGGCCGGCGCGTTGCGCTCTTTCTCCAGGCTGCGTTTGAAGAGGTCCTCGGCCAAGTCGAGTTCGCCGCGGCGCAGGCGCACGGTCCCGAACAGGAAGTTGGCAAACGCGTGTTCCGGGTCGCGGCGGAGCACTTCTTTGGCGTCCTCCTCGCAGAAGGCCGGCACGTCCAATGTGTCGTCGATTCTGAGCAGTTCTTCGCGGACGGCGGCCAGATGCGTGTTGAGGGCGAGCGCGCGCAGGAAAGCGGCCCGGGCGGCGGGATAGTCGCGGGGGCCGTTGTGTTTAAGGATATAGCCTCTGACCATGTGCAAGAGGTAGTGCTCGTTCTTGTTGGCGGCGCTGCGCATGGCGGGATAGACGCGGTTCTCCAGTTCAGGATATTCGCCCAGCCGCAGCAGGATGTCGGCCAGCAGCCCCCAGAGCCGGATGTCGCCCGGAGCGGAGGGCAGAGCCTGGTTCAGAAGCGTCCGCGCTTCCTTCAGCTTGCCGTTGAGGATCTGGATGGCGGCTTCGTGCCAGAGGAGGTCTTCGGCCGGGGCGCCGTTCTCTTTCGCCAGATCCATCCAGAGCCCCGCTTCCGGCAAGTCGCTGTGTTCGATGGCGATCCGGGCTTTGTTGATCAGCGCGAAGCGGTCTTTGTCGTCCAGGTCGAGCAGCAGGTTGAGCTGCCGATCCGCGTCCTCGAAATCGTTGCGGTCGATGTGCTTGGTGATGGTTTGGTAGAGCTCGCGCTTCTTGTCGCGAAGCGTGGTGAGCGGCGCGGCGCGGAGATGGGCGGCGGTGATCGTCAGATTGCGGAAGGAGACCGCTTTGATCCAGATGTTCTTGCGGACGTATTCGAGCGTGTCGGGATTGATGAGCGTGCCGCTTGCGGACTGGAGCGCGGCGCCGTCCAGCGTGAAGGTGTTGACGTGTTGCTGCAACGCCCGCAGACGTGCTTCAATCTCCGGGATCGTGTCGGGACGGATGTTTTGATCCGCGGCCAGGTGGTACCGGTTCAGCAGCAGGCTGATGTTTTCGGGGTCGAGCTTTTCGGCCTGCACGAGCAAGTCGGCGGCCTCTTCTTTCCGGCCGTCCGCGGCGAGCAGGACGCCGAGCTCGTTCGCCATGAGGGCCAGTTGCCGGCGCAGATTTTTGCGGATGGTGGCGAAAAAGCGGATGGAGTCGGGTGCCGCGGGAAAGAGGAATGGGCGGAGCGCCTCAACCGAGGATTGGTGGCGGGCGAGCAGGTCGGCCGCGTTCACGGGGATGCTCTGCGGCTGGCCGCTTAAGAAGAGCCCCGCGGGGACCGCGGTGAACCCGTTGGCCCGCCAGAGCTCCGGCGCATTGAACAGGACGACCCGACGGAAGGCGTTGGTCTCATGCCGCAGCCACTCGTGGAGGAACGAGGCGGTCGAGACGTCGGCGGCGTTCAGCAGGCGGTGACGGTTGGACGCGAACGCGGGATCCGTTTGGATGGTCGCCCTGAACTGGGCGGTGTCGTGGACCCCGGATTCGGAATCGGTCGCGATGAAATGCAGCTGGCGCCCGTCCCGGTGCGCGCGGATCAGGAGATGGTGCTGCAGCATCCGGCTGTTGACCAGCCAATCGCGCGGCCCCAGCTCGCGGTAGAGCTCTTCGGTGACCGCGTCTACGAAGGTGCCTTCCTGCGGGTCGATATCCGTGAAACTGCGGAACGGCACAATCAGGGTGAGCAGCAGCAGGGGCCAGCACAGGACAAACCCGATTTTGCACACGAAGGGGTTGTCGCGGTATTCGTAGTAATCGAGCTCCTCGTCGACCTTGTCTTCGTAGATCTCTCGCATCAGGTGCCAGACGGCGATCAGAAGCCCTGTCAGCAGCGCGATGATCACATAACTGAAGATGGGGATCTTGAAGGTGAGGCGCGCGATTCCCCACGGCGAGATGCGCAGGTTGAGCAGGCTCGGGACGAGTGTCGCGAGCAGCACGAGCTGCATGAGGAAGAGAACGAGCGTTCTCCGGCGGAACGAGTGGGAGAAGATGAAGAAGGCGATGGAGGAAGGGAAGAGAACCTGCACGAAGACGTAGCTCCAGCCGAAGCTGGGAATCCACCGGACGAGTTCGCTCAGGACCGTGGCCTGATAAACGCGCAGGATGGGGCGCGGCGCCGGGACCGGGATCGCGGCGCAATGGCTGGCCGCCTGCCACAGGAAAAAGCCCGCGAGGACCGCGCCGGCGAGCCCCACCAACACGACGAACAGGACCCGGTAGGTGGTCGCCTGCCCGTTCAGGATCATGGCGCGGAGCAGGAAGAAGCCGCCGACCGGCAGAAGCAGCAGGAAGAGGGGCGACTCGACGCAGCACGCCGAGAGCAGGAAGACGCCGAGAAAGAGCGTGAAGAGATTGGCGCGCTGGTCGTAGGAGATCAGCAGGTTGATGATGAAGAAGACGAGCAGCAGGTCGAAGGTGTACGGGTACAGGCGCGTGGAGGCCAGCCAGAAGGGCGCGCCGAAGGCCAGGGCGCTTGCCGCGCCCAGCCCGCCGAGCACCGCGGCGTGGGAGACCCGGCGGTTATGTTCTTTGACGGACGCCGGGATCGAGAGCGTGCCGTCCGCGTTCATCGCAAACCCGCGTTCCTCTTTGTCGGCCTTGTCATCGTCGCTGTCGCTGTCCGCGTCGCGTGTGCGAGGCGGCAGCGCGGCCATGGAGCCGCCCGGGTCTTCGCAGGCGAAGCTGAATACCAGGCGTGCGGTCAGCAGGTAGAAGCAGGCGGCTGCCAGAGCCCCGCACGCCGCACAGAACAGGTTCAGCCGCAGGGGAAGCGTGGCGTAGGGGAGCGCCGCCACCCAGTGAGAAACCAGGGTGAAGAGAGGATAGGAAAGGTCCTCTTGCGGGCAGAGATCGGCCGCGGCGGCCGTCAGTAGCGCCGAGAAGCCGGGGTAGACGTGGGTGAAGACGGTCAGGTGGTAGACGGCAAACGGGAGGAGCGCCGTGAGCGGGACGAAGAACCGGATCACATGCCACGGGGTTGCGAAGAGCGTTCTCTTGATGAAATCCATGGTGTGCCTCACTGTTGCGCGCGGCGCCGCCAGGCGCGTGTGCCGTAGACTCCGGCCTGCGAGTAGTCGAACGGTTTGAAGCCGATCTTTTCGGCGGGCGAGCCGCGCTTCAGGCGGAAGTCGCGGCGTTGCGGATCCCGGAAGCGCGGGTCGGCGACGAGCCCGTCGACGTCCCGCCCCGCGGCCTGCCATTCCGCGAAGGTTTTGCCGTTGAAATCGGGCGTTGCCTCCGAGCGCCACCAGAGGTTCTTCGCCCAGTCCACGCGGGCCTTGTCCGACCCTTTGTACCGTGCGCTGAAGGTGGGGCCGCGGTCCCAGTAAATGATGTTCCGCTCGATGACCGCCGAGCGGTGCGGCTCGATGCGGGTTACGGCCACCTGGCATTCCCGGCTGTAGCTGAGGATGTTGTTGCGGACGACGTTGTCGCGGCCGTAATGCTGATGGAACGAGCTGTCTTTGGTGTTGTAAACGAGGTTGTTCTCGAAAACGATCCCTTCGGAGCCCTCGTCGGGATAAAGGCCCCATCCGCCGTACGTGTAGGAGTCCACGTCGAAGATCACGTTGTTGCAGATGCGCGTGCCGAAGGAGGTGCCCAGCGTGTAGACGCCGCCCATGTCGCCCAGCGCGCCCTGGCCGATCTGGTGGATGCGGTTGAAGGCAATCAGGTTGCGTTGCGCCACGCTGCCTTGGTAGCCCCAGACCCAGCCCACGGAAACCCCGGTGTAGAAGTGGTCGCTGATCTCGCAGTGGGTGATCCGGTTGTCCGGGCTGTGGCCGATCCAGACGGCGGTCGCACTGGCGTGGAAGCGTCCGCCGCCTTTGATGATGCAGTTGTCCACCGTGTTGAAGGCCGTGCCGAAGGTGTTGAGCGCGGTGACCACGGCGTTGCTGCCGACGCTCGCGCCCTTGTTGCCGGGATCGCCGATGCGGATGCCGCCGCCGCCGAGGTCGGTGAGCGCGCAGCGCTCGATGCGGTTGCTGACGCAGCCAGCGCGGAACCAGATGCCGTACTCGCCGGTGTGCGACACCTCGCAGTCGAGGAAGGCGATGTTATGCGCGCCGTCGGCCATGACGGCCGCTTCGGTCCGGGCCGCGGCCTGCATGGGCTCGAATTG
>CAZOIS010000179.1:6531-8186 GCA_964579865.1 uncultured Lentisphaeraceae bacterium
CCGTCGTAGAGCCACTCGCCCGGGGCGTCGAAGGCGGCGCGCACGTTCTCGACGTAGTAGAGCGAGTTGGTGCGCCAAGGGTTCCACGGCTTCCAGCGCGCGCCCTGCGTGAGGAGCGTGCCGCCGGCCGCGTCGAAGCCGAGGACGATGCGGCGCGTGGTGTCCCAGTTGTGGTGGACCACCACCTGTGCGTAGCGGAGCTCTTCTTGCGGCGTGGCGGCGAGCGGCGCGAGGTCGCCGGGGCGGCCGGTGAGGGCCGCCTGGGCGTATTCCGCGCGCGGGGCCGCGTTGGTGAGCAACGTCTGCTTCAGCGCCTGGGGCTTGAAGAACCCGCTGTCCGGATGGCGCGCGCGGACGACGCGCTGGCCGTTCACGTAGAGGCTCTCGAAATAGGCCCGCGTGCCGTCGGGCCGCGCGGGGATGTCCGCGGCCCAGTCGCCTTCCGGCGTTTCCCGCCACCCTTCGATGCGGAGGCCGCCCGTGACGCGGGTGCCCGCGCCTTCTCCCGAGTAGGTGACGGGCGCTTCGGCGCTGCCCGAATCGCACGGTTCGAAAACGACCGGTGCGGCCAAGGGGTAGGTCCCTTCGGCCAGATGCACAGTCCATGCGCTCCGGTCGCCCCCCCGCTTCGCGGTCCGGATGGCGTCGCGCGCCTGCGTCAACGAGGCGAACGGGCGGCGTTTCGTGCCGTCGCCGGCGGGGGCCCCGACGCCCGCCGGCGCGATATACAGGTCGCCTGCCTCCAGCAGGCCTGCGGCGAAGATGAGCAAAAGGGTGACGGCTGTTTTCATGAGCGTGTCGGGCTTAGCGGAATTTGGCGAGATCGCACTTGTCCATGTCGTCGAATTCTTGGTTCTCTCCGCCCATCGCCCAGACGAAGGCGTAGCCGCCGGTGCCCGCGCCGCAGTGTACGGACCAGGCGGGTGAGAGCACCACCTGCTTTTCGCGCAAGGCCACGTGGCGGGTCTCGTCGGGCTCGCCCAGAAAGTGCATGACCGTGCCGTTGGCCGGCAGGTCGAAGTAGCAGTAGACCTCCGTGCGGCGGTCGTGCGTGTGGGGCGGGAAGGAGTTCCAGACGCTGCCCTCGTGCAGCTCCGTGAAGCCCATTACCAGCTGGCAGCTTTTGATGAAGCCGGGCCGGATATACTGGTAGATCGTGCGGCGGTTCGACTCTGCCAAGGACCCCAGTTCGATCCTGTTCGCGTCCTTGAGCCCGGCTTTGGTGGTCGGATAGTCCGCGTGGGCGGGATAGGAGACGAGGTAGAACTGCGCGGGTTTCTCCGGGTTGGCGCTGGAGAAAAGGATGCCGCGGCTGCCGCGCCGGATATAAAGGCATTCGCGGGGCGCCATCTCGTAAGAGGTCCCGTCGACGACGACGGTGCCGGCACCGCCCAGGTTGATGACGCCCGCCTCGCGGCGCTCGCAGAAATAGGTGCACGCCATCTCGCGTCCGCCCTTCAGCTCGAGTTGTTCGGCGAGGGGTACGATTCCGCCGGCCACGGCGCGGTCCACGTTCGTATATACGAGGTTTATGGCTCCGGCTTGGAAGAGGTCTTCTGCTACGAACCCGTTTCGCAGCTCATGGGTGGTCATTCGGCGGTAAGAGAGCCGGTCGGGGGCTTCAATCGTGCGCATGGCAAACTCCTTGTACGTGG
>CAZOIS010000180.1:0-8171 GCA_964579865.1 uncultured Lentisphaeraceae bacterium
CTGCGTTGCTTTGCCCGCGCTGTGTGGCGCGGGCACGGGCTGCGCCCGCGCCGCTTCGCGGCAAGAACACGCACACGCCGCGATCCCGCGCGCTCCGGTCGCAGGCTCCCTGCGCAGCGGCCCGGGGAGGTTTCCCCGGACCCCTCGCGCCCGCGCCCGGATGCCGCGTTCGGCTGTGATCGGCTGCCACACCCCCGCCGCCCCCGAACCCCCGCGAACCCCTCTGTTAAGGCTGGCTTTCCGGGGGCTCGACACACCGCCTGCCATGAAGACGGCGGTGTGTTCTGGGGGGTGCCAGCGCCGCCTAAGCCCGGCGGCGCCGCAAGGGCCGACCCACAGCCTCCGCGTTCCGGGCGGCGCGGCCTGCGGCGGCCCGTCGGGCGACTCGCGCTCTCGCACGCCAGCCTGGCCGCCTGCGTCCACACCTTTCGCGGGCTTACCCACCGGGGGACGGACTTTCCAGTCCGTCCTCTTTACCGCGCGCTCACGGCCCCCGCCGCTTGCGTGCGCAAGCCATACCCGATGCGGCACGGCACCGCCTTGCCGACGCCGCGACCGCTCCCCCGCCTCGCAGGCTCCGGCGCACGGATCGGCGCGTCGCGTCAGCCGCACAGGTACGGTCGCCGGCGGGGCCTTACGCAGCGGCAGCAAGGACGGGCGGCGCGTCGTCAGCCCTCCTCACGTCGCAGGCTTGTTCGTCAGCTGCCGCCGCGCCCACCGTCCCTTTTCTTATCCCTGGTGTGGCAGCCGCGGCGGCTGCCACAGCGGCTGCCACGAACAGTGCTGCGCGCTCACTCTCGCGGCGCGTGCATGCGCACGCCATACCGGCACCGGCACCGGCCTGCTGCGCGGCGTTGCGGGATGATATTCAGGAGCGCCCGCGCGGCGGGCCTTGCGTCTCGGGTTCCCACGCTGCGCGTGTTGGCCCCGCCCGCATCCGGACCGGTACGGTCACCGCCGCTTCGCTTGCCGCAGTGGCGTTTCGTCGGCCAGCGCACCGGCCGCCGCGTCGCAGGCTCCTTGCGGACCGGTCGCGCTCGCCGCCCTTTCCATATTCCCGGTGCGTCAGCCGCGCCGCTTCGCGCCGACCGGCTGCCAGCAGATCCGGAATGCGCCCGATGCTTTAAACGGGGGTCGCAAGTTTGAGCCCGACAATGCCGGCGACGATAAGGCCAAGACTGAGAAGACGCATCGGGTCCGCCGACTCGCCCAGCAGCAGAATGCCGAGTGCTGCCGTGCCCACGGCTCCCACGCCCACCCACACAGCGTATGCGGTGCCTAACGGCAAAGATTTCATGGCCAAACCCAGCAGCCCAAGGCTGATCGCCATCGAAGCCGCGGTGCCGCAAGTCGGCCAAAAGCGGGTGAATCCCTCCGTGTACTTGAGACCGACAGCCCAGCCGATCTCGAACAGCCCGGCCACAACGACAAGTATCCAACTCATGCTTACCTCTCACTACGGCGGGGCCGTCCCCGGTTGACAGATGCGAAGTGCGGCCGTCCTCACTTCCGTGCGGTCTGACGACCGCATCCCTCGTTATTGACGTGGCCATCTGTTTAGCACACAACCGGAAGCCGGGGCAATCCCATTCGACGCCGTCGTGCCCGCCGCCGTTTTCAGGTCCCCGGTGCAGCACCCGCCGTCAATTCTGCCGGACGCATGCCGCAGTCTCCGCAAGGAACCGCTTCGCGGCAACCCTCCAAAAAGCGGAGCGCATGCGGGCAGGGCGGACTTAGATTTTTCGTATCCGAAAAAGCTCGTCCGCATCGCCCGCATGCCGAAGCGTCGAGTGCCCCGCACAGTCCCTTCGGGGACAGGCACAGGCTTTTCGCTCCGCTCAAAACCCCGGGCATCAAGGCCGGCACGGTACACCGCCGTTACCGCCGGCTCATGCCGCTCCCGGTCCCCGATGCCGCGCCGTTGCACCCGGTCACGCCAACGCTTCGGGTACTCGCGACGTGCGGATACGCACTTTGTCATGCCCGTTGCCCACGGCGCGGCTTATCGGCAGGCTCCCGGTCATCCGCACGGCTCCTGCCCGTCCGCTTCCATGATTCCAATCGGTCCCGTACGCGCCCGCACCGGCCTGTCTGCAATCCCGTGTCTTATAACGCTCTTGCCCTCCCTGTTCGCCATCATCGCAGAAACCACAGGCGAGGATGATGGCGAAAGGAAGGGCAGCGTTATGACACAGACACTTTTCAGATTGCAGAGCAGCTCCGGTTTGAGTCCGGCGTCCACGGCGGCGGGTGCCGCCAGTGAGGATTCCGGCTCAGTCAGAGCAGACGTTTTGTCACACCTCGTTGGGTGTGAAGAAAGGGACCACCGCCATGAATAGCACATTCAGCCCGTACAGCTCCACCCGCGCCGCGAGGCGCTATGTTTCTCCCCGCACACGCCCCTTGAACGAGTACGAGCGCGAGACCCGCGCCCTCTCCTACATGCTCAAAGAGGCCGATTGTCCCGAGGCCGCTTTGCAGATCGCCGCCGCCGAAATGGCCGCGCTGGTGTGGGGGCCTTGCAACCTCATCCCCGCTCCCGACCACACCGGCGACACGTCCGCCAACCGCCGCCTTGCCAAGGCTATCGCCGCCCACGTGAAGGGAGGGGCCGAGGTCCACGACATTCTCACCCGCACCGCGCCCGCGCCCTCGTCATGCGACCGCCACCGCAACCGAGGCCCCGCCGTCAGCGTGGAGGAGCACAACATCACGCGCAAGGACGGCAAGCCCATCCCCTGCCGCCGCACCTTCATCGTGGACAACGTCCTTGTCGGCGGCAACACCATCCGCGCCTGCTTCAACGCGCTGGGATTCGGCACCGGCCTCGTTTTCGGCGACGCCTCATACCACATCGACTAATGCACGAATGAACCAAGGAACTTCTCCAATGAAACGCAATCAAGACACCCTCGCACTCGCCATGGACTACGCCGCCGCAATGGAGGCCTGCGCCGCATACGTATCGGTCAAAGGCCCCGCCATCCGCGACCCCGAAAGCGCCTACCGGCTTTTGCGCCCCGTCATGAGCGCCGCCACGTCCGGCGACTCTCAGGAGACCTTTTTCACGCTCCTGCTCGACACGAAAAACAAGGTCATCGGCGCACCCGTCGAATGTTGCCGCGGCCTGCTCGACCAGTGCCCCGTTCACCCCCGCGAGGTCATGCGCGAAGCCGTGAGGCAGAGCGCCGCCAGCGTGATTCTGGCCCACAACCACCCGTCAGGGGACCCCACGCCCAGCAAGGAGGATTGCGACATCACCCGCCGCCTGATCGAAGCCGCGAAGATTCTCGGCATCCGCATCGTTGACCATGTGATATGCGGCCGCCCGTCCGACATGACCCCCGGCTTTGTCTCTCTCCGCGAAAAGAACCTTGTCGCCTTCGATTGAAAACCTTCCACGCGGCGGCACGGCAGAGCGGGCAGCAGGGACGGCCTCGCAGAGAGTGCGCCCGATCACCGCACGGCAAGCCGAGAACCCCGAGAGCACAAACAGCGATCACCGCCCGCCGCGTGGCCCAACCCGAAAGGAACCCCGACCATGAAGAGCTGGATCGAAATAGCGGACATGTATGCCGACGCGGCCGAAGCTTACAAGCGGGCTTCCGGCGTGTCGTGTGTGAAAGACCCCGAGCGTTGGCAATCCGCCATCGACGAAGGCAGGCGCTTGGAAGCGATAGCGGACAAAGCCGCCGAAGAGCGCCGCGCCGCCCAGACCGACTAACTCCCGTACGGGCACGGCGTGCCGTGCCCGCCCTCTCCCCACCCCGAAAGGACACACACCATGCACACCGCTCCCATACATCCCGCACCCCGCACGCCCTCGCAAATCCGCTTCGAAGGCCCCGACGCCGACGTTGACCGCGTCAGCGGCGACGAAATCCCGCAATGGTACGTTTTCGCGGCCGACCCCGACGGCGAGCCCGTCGGCAAGGTCTACACCGTCCGCAAATCGTTCGGTTACGCCGCCGCCCTCGCCGGCCGTATGGCCGACGACCGCCGCCTGCCGCTCGAAATCGAAGCGATGCCCGCCTAACCCCGTACGGGCGACCAGTCGGCCGCCCTCTCTCCCCAACCCGAAAGGACACACACCATGCACACCACTCCCACCACTCCCACACATCCCACCCCCGAAGCCCTCGCCACCCTGCGCACGCTCACCACGCCCCAGCAATTCGAGGTCATCACCGACGCCATGCTCGACGAGGAATGCGACCACTTCACCGCGCTTGCCGCCCGCATACACGCCACATGGCAGGCCATGCCGACCACCTACGCCACCGATGCCCAAGGCCGTGCCGCGCTGGCGCAGCTTCACTACTTCATCGGCGGTTGCGACTGGTGGATAGTGGAGAAGGACGCCGACCCCGACGGCGCGGGCCAGGTGCAGGCCTTCGGAATCGCCGACCTCGGCATGGGCCGCGAACTCGGCTACATTTCCATTCCCGAGTTACTCGAGAACGGTGCCGAGCTCGACCTCTACTTCAAACCCCAGCCCATCGGCGACCTGCTCGCCTGACCCTGTGCGGGCGACCCGCGGGTCGCCCTCTCTTTAGAAAAAATATCGCCGCTCCCTGTTCGGTCGCGGCCCAAAAATCCCCGCGCCAGCTTGCCCAGCCGCCGCGGGGCCCTTTTTTAATACAAATCCTGCTACTCCCAAAATCGTCATGTACATTTTTTCGCATTTTTCGTACATGACATCCCTTTCATGTACACCAGATAAACATCAGAGTCTTTCCTCACTGCTCAGCCCCGCGATCACGCCCATCATAGCCCTATCATTTCGATTAATGACTGAAGGCAAAATCAGCTTTCCAAAAAAACCGCACCAATCAATCACATTCGCCCAATTCGCGGCATTCGCGGTTTAGCCTGCAGGAGTCTTTTACCGCCCTTCCTCCGCCTCCTCCCCCTTCCTGCCTTCTTCGTGAACAAGCGCCTTCTCGCGCTCTTGCTCACGGAGTCGGAAACGTGGCCGCCGTTTCAGACGGGGTCGTTCGCGTGCCCGAAATCTGACGCTGCCTGCGCCTTCTCCCCACCCCCGACCGTCGACCCCTAGATTAGGAATCTAGTGTTCCCTCTCCGCGCCGCTGCGTCTCTGCGTCTCTGCGTTAAACCTCTCTCCAATTCCTCACATCTCCCCCCATCCGTCCTATCCGTCCCTTTTGTCCAACACCCGTGCAAAAAATATCGCCGCTCCCTGTTCGGTCGCGGCCCCAAAAATCCCCCGCGCCAGCTTGCCCAGCCGCCGCGGGTCCTTCATAAGGCGATACCCTATACTTGCTCCACGCTTTACCCCGAATTGACGCACTTTAGCCATCATGGTAGCGTACCACTCATCAGCTTTACGCACGTGCACCTCTACGGTGCAACCAGGCCCCTCAATGACTGACCGACACAAAGACACCGTTCATCCCGCCCCTGTTCAACATCAGGCGCTGTCCGACAACAGCGAAGTCCGCGCCGCCCAAATCACGCTGGCGACCATCTCCGCCAACACCGGCAAATCCGTCAGCGAGATCCTCACCGACCTGCGCCGCCTCGCCTCCCTTGAATAGGCCCCTCTGTTCCTGCGGAGGCCGTCAAACAAAACCCGTTCTCGGTTCGGCCCCGGCGCACTAACGCAATCACGCACTAACGAACTTCTCCCGCACTTCCCTGCTTGCCTCGCTTCGCCCTCTGCTCATTCGTTTGCGCTTCCGCGCCGCCTGCCGCCTTGCCTTCTCCGGCAGCAGCTGTTTCAGGTGCGGATGCGCCTCCAGCGTCCGCCGCAGCTGGATCTCCACCGCCTGCGGCGTTACCTCAAGTTCCTTCGCGATCACGACGTACGAATCCCCGTTGTAGCGCCGCTGCAGGATTCGGAACGCCCGTTGCGGCAGTTCCAGAAAGCAGCGCAGCGCTTCCGCCAATACCGACAGCGGCAGGACGGGATCGTCCGGCTGCCCGCCGTCCTCCGTCCTCCGGCCGCTGTCATCAGTCCTGTCCGCCCGCGCTTCATCAAACGCCAACGTGTGCGAGCTGTCTTCCGTCAGCTCGCACGTCGCGCAGGGCGTGTCTTCGAACCGGATGCCGCAATGTTCAGCCTCCTTTATCCTCGCCGCAAAATCACAGTCGCTGCAATTCATCTTCTTCACCTCATGTTGCTGATTTGTCGCAAATCAGCCTTCCGTCCTCAGACCCTTGAACCAGCCGCACCAGCGGCGCTTGAACCACATTGAACCAGGCCGCAGGCCTGTTGAACCTCCATCCCTCACTCCTCTGTTCTCCGTCCTCCCTCTCCGCCTTCAACTACCGCACTAATGCACTAACGCACTTCCCCCTGATCCCCGCCTGATATATCAGGGGGAAACCGCGTCGGGGGAAGGGGGCCGTGAAAACACGGTGTGTGGCGCGCCGCGCGTCATATCTGGCCGATTCCGGTCCGGGTGCACCGGCGTCCCCGACACCTGATTCCTCCTTGCCGGCCCCTTCTTCATCGACGCCTGTGCCGCATGCGTCCATGCCATCTCCGCACCCTTCCTTTCGGTTGGCAACACCCTGCGGCTCTCGCAGGGCCGTTGCCAGTTGGCAAACGGGGCCCCTTTTAACACTTTAGTGTTAAAGGGCCGGTTGCCAGCCGGCCAACGAGCCTTGGCAAATTGGGGTTGGCAAACGGCAATTTGCCAACCCTAATAATCCAGTTCGCCCACCTCTTCCAATCCGGCCCTCGTCACCTCGTAGCGGTTGCACCGGTTGACCTGCCGGCACGTCAGCCAACCTTTCTTCACCGCCTGCTCCAACAGACCTTTCGCCGTCCCGTCCGAGCACCGGACGTCCTCTGCGATCCTCGCCCGGTACTGGTTCCCGCTCAGCCCCGCGTACCGGTGCACCGCGATCACCGCCAGGCGCGGATCGTAGACCGGCTCGTTCACCGGCGGCCGACTGCCGCCGCCCGCCGGACCGCCTGTGGTGAGCCCCGTCGAACTACCCCGCGCCGCCGCCTCTTCGTCCGCGTCCGCCTCGTGCCAGCAGATCACCCCCTCGTCGGGCGAATGCGCCACGCACTTCACACACGTCGGCTTGCCCTCGCGGTCTTTCCAGCGCAGCCGCTTCCCGCGCTTCGCCGCGATCAGCTCGAACACGTCGTGCGAGCCGATCGACCGGAACGCCAGAGCGCACCGCGCCGGGTTGATCCACTCCGCGCTGCCCGACCCGAGGTAGGCGAAATCCCCTGCCGTCCACACCGACTTCTGCACCCCGCTGGGCGGCTTGTTCACATGGTGCACGAATAACAGCCCCACCTGGTGCCGCTGCACCAGCGGATTCATCAGCTCGCGCATGAACCGGCTCACGTCCTTCTGGCTGTTGCTGTCCCCGCCGAGGTACGCGAAGGCCGGGTCGGCGATCACCAGATCGTAGGCCCCGTCCTCTTTCCCGTACTCCGTCAGGCAGTCGTCCAGAATATCGGCGAACTCGTCGCTGCTCTTGTCGTTCACCGTAACCACCGCGATCCGCCGCCGCGCCAGCGCGTTCTCCTCCGCCGTCAGCTCCGCGCAGCCGCGCTCGACGCCGTCCCGCATCTCGGCCAGGTCGCCTTCGTCGTTCTCGGCCTGAACCAACATGATCCGCATCCCGTTCTTCGTGTAGTGCTCGCCCGGCTCGATCCCGAACACCGCCCGGCCCGCCGCGAAGTGCATCATCATCTGCGCCACGAAGGCCGACTTGCCGATGCCTGTCGGCCCGCAGATCAGTCCCATGCCGCCCTTGTACAGGAAGCGGTTCTTGATCAGTTCCGTCGGATCGTCGCCATAAACCGGAGCCTTCAGGTCGCCCCAAAACACCCTGGGCGGCAATACGCGTTTCGCCGGACACGCGGGGCCGACCGAGGCGGCGAGTTCCCCGGCACGTTCGGCCGTGAGATACCCGCCCGCCACCGCCATCTCAAGGGGGTTCCTGTACGTCTCCGCCATGCTTCAACCCTCACCCGTCACTTTTATGTCCCAACCTCTCCGCATTCATTCCTTTTCCTGTCTTTTGCGTGTTTCCCTCCGGCCCCTCTCCCATTGCCTATTGCCTACTGCCGATTGCCCACTCTCCCGAGCCTCTGCGCCTCAGCGTCTCTGCGTTAAACCTCTCCAATCCCCCTCCGGTCCATTGCCTACTGCCTATTGCCGACTGCCTTTCTGTCTTCC
>CAZOIS010000181.1:0-8143 GCA_964579865.1 uncultured Lentisphaeraceae bacterium
GCCGAGCTGGATCTTTACTACACGACGCCCAAGACCATCGGCGAGCTTCTCGCCTAATCACGTACGGGCGGCCCTTTGTGGCCGCCCCTTTTTGTACTCAAAAAACCCGCCGCTCCCTTGGCGGTCGCGGCCATCCAGCCCGTCACTCGCCGCGATAGCGTCTCGCGCCGGGTCCCCCCGCAACATCAAAATCAAAGCTGTCATCAACAAATAACAACAAAGAAGGCGTCTATTTGCGAATATTAGCTTAACCCCATAAAGGACACATTATTGACACGCACGTCCGTACCTCCCTCGGCAGACCGTTGCACGAGCAATCCAACCATTTTACCCTCGCTCTTCCCGCACCCCGAGTGCTAAACTCCAAACATGCGAAACTGAACGCGGGATGCCGACCCGCACCATGATTGTTTACGTACCCACTCACAGGCTCGTTGATGCAGAATTTACTCGAAGACTTGGAATACCAGCAGCGCGCCATCGCCACCGTTGTTGACGTGTTGGATGGCCAACTTCCCAACTCCTTCGAAAATGCCAATATTTTCGGTATTCAAACGAATGTCACCGACCTCAGCCCCGAGCAGATCGAACAGAACAAGCGGAGCATCCTCACACAGAACGGCATCACCGAAGCCGATGCCAAACTCTCGCCCGACAACGACATCTGTATCGAAATGGAGACGGGCACCGGAAAAACCCTCGTTTATTTCCGCACCGTCTACGCGCTTTATCAGAAATACCGCCTCACGAAGTTCATCATCCTGGTCCCCTCTATCGCCATCAAGGAGGGCACGCTCGCGACATTCGACTCATTTAAAAAACAGTTGGCCGACCGTTATGGCTTCACGCCCGCCTGCTTCGAGTACGACAGCGGCAAACTCTCCCGCCTTCGCCATTTCCTCGAGGACACCCAGCCGCAGATCATGGTCATGACCATCCAGGCCATCATCAGCGATGACCGCATCATTAACCAGAAGGGCCGCGACGACTCGTTTCAAGGCCTCACCTATCTCGAAGCCCTCGGCAAATGTCAGCCGGTCATCATCATGGACGAGCCCCAGGAAGGCATGGATACCGAAGCCGCTGTCGCCAAACTCGCAATCCTTAAGCCCTTGGTCAAACTCCGTTATTCCGCGACCCACAAGGTCGTCAAGAACCTGCTCTACCGGTTGACGCCGTTCGACGCCTACAAGCAGGGTATGGTCAAAAAGATCGAAGTCCTGTCCGTGGCTGAAAAGAATGACGAGGCCACGCTCAAACTGGAACTTGTCTCAGTCCAGACCAAAGGCGGCGCAAACCCCAAAGCCAAACTCAACCTGTGGCGAAAGAGTGGGGAGGGCTTCAAGTGGGCTGAATCCAACTGGCTCAAGCCCGGCGACAACATCGCTGAGAAATCCGGCAACGTCTCGTACACCGACTACACCGTCGACCGCATCTGGAAGAGCCTCCACGACCACCTCTGGCATCTCAAGTTTTCCAATGGCATCGAACGGATCGAAAAGGAACGCGCCGCCGACTTCACCGGACTCTTCCGCCAGCAGCTCCAGTGGCTGATCGACACCCACTTCAAAAAGAAGGCCAAGCTTGCGCCCCTAGGCATCAAGTGCCTTTCCCTCATCTTTATTGACCGCGTGGATAACTACGTCAAAGACGATGGCATCATCAAAACCCTGTTCCGGGAAGAGTACGCCGCCAAATGCCGCGAACTCACGGGCACCGAACCCACGCCCGACGAGATCACCGCTGTCCAAGGCTACTACTTCGCCAAGACCGGCGGCGGCGAATACACCGACAGCGAAAACGCCATGCTCAAGAACAAGGAGGTCTTCGACCGGATTCTGCGCGAAAAGGACGCTCTCCTTGACCTTTCGGATCCGATCGAGTTCATTTTTTCACACTCCGCCCTCGGCGTCGGCTGGGACAATCCCAACATCTTTAATATCGCCACCCTCAACCAGTCCTATTCGGACGTCAAGAAGCGTCAGGAGCTCGGCCGCGGCCTCCGCATCTGCCGCAATCAGTCCGGCCAACGCGTCTACGACCCCGAGGGGACCAAAGAGGACGAGGAGATCAATCTTCTCACCGTCATCCCGAACGAAACCTACGAGACCTTCGCCACCCAGTACCAGGAGCAGATCAAGGAAGTCTACGGCACCGCCGATGCGGGCAGCAACCTGCGCAACAACCACAAGGGCAAGAGCAACGCCAAGCGCATCCGCCGCAACAAGCAGCTTTTCGAGGCTGCCGAATTCAAAGCCTTCTGGCAGAATCTCGCCCGCAAGACCCGCTACACCATCTGCTTCCGCGAGGACGAGATTGTCCGCCGCGCCGTTGAAGAACTCAACGGCATCACCGTGCCCGCCTACGAGGCCCAGATCACACTCAACCGCATTAACTCCATCTCCCGCGCCGGGCTCGACGCCTCCTATCAGGGCGGCGAAACCGTCTCGCTCAAAGGCGTCTTCTCCCCGCTCGACCTCGTGGAGGAGTGGAGCGAAAACACCGGGCTCTCCTACACCCTCGTGTTTGACATTCTGCGCCAGCTCACCAATCTCGGCCAGATGTCCCGCAACCCCTACGCCTATACGCAGGCCGCCGTCAGCATCCTCTGCCGCATCGAACTTGAGGAGAAGCTGCGCGGTCTCACCTACGCGCCCACCGGCGAACTCTACCCGCTCGACGCCTTCGAGGACATTGTCCGCAAGCACCTGCCTGTCCAGCCCACGCCCAACCGCGGCGTTTATGACGGCGTTTTCTGCGACTCCAACAGTTCCGCCGAACGCCGCTTCGCCATGGAGGCCGACGGCGACCCGCAGGTGCTCTGCTTCATCAAGCTGCCCGACTTCTACGAGATCCCCACGCCCTTCGGCAACTACACGCCCGACTTCGGCCTTGTCCTGCGCGACACCTCGCTCAGCAAGCCCGGCGGGCGCAACGCCTTCCACTTCGTCGTCGAGACCAAAGGCACCAACGACCTCAACGATCCCCGCGCCCTCACCGAGGATGAGCGCCGCCGCATCGAGTGCGCCATGCGGCATTTCGCCGCCATCGGCATCCGCACCGTCACCCCGCTTCCCTACTCACGTACGCCCCCGCCGCCGCCTGACGTCGGCCGCGACGCCTTCGTCGCCCCGGTCAAGGACTTCAAAGCCGATTTCAAGGATAAGGTGTAAGCATGATCCGTCCCGTTCTCCAAACGCGGCAGACCGCAGACCATTTCGTTGAGAGCACCGAAATGGTCATAACTGGCAACGGAGGCCAGCAATGAGCAAACCGGAAAAAACGACTTTGGACGTCCAAGGAACCGCCATTACCATCCTGACGCAAATGGAGGACGACTACCTCTCCCTGACTGACATTGCGCGGCACAAGGATCCCGTGCGAACGGACTACCTGATATCCAACTGGCTTCGCAACCGCAATACCATCGAGTTCCTCGGTATTTGGGAGCGTCTGCACAATCCGGGTTTTAACCCCATCGAATTCGATGGGATTAGAAAGCAGGCCGGCCTGAACAGCTTCATTCTCACCGCCAGACAGTGGATCGACAGCACAGGCGCCATAGGCCTGACCTCGAAAGCCGGCCGCTACGGCGGCACCTTCGCCCACAAAGACATTGCCTTTGAATTCGCCTCGTGGATTTCCGTTGAGTTCAAGCTCTACCTCATCAAGGAGTTCCAGCGCCTCAAGGTGGACGAGAATCGCCGACTCTCCCTTGCCTGGAACCTGAACCGCACGCTCTCCAAACTCAACTACCGCATTCACACCGACGCCGTGAAGGAGCGCCTGATCCCTTCAGTCGTTACCCCGGTCCAGGCCGCGCTCACCTACGCCAACGAAGCCGACCTGCTCAACGTCGCGCTGTTCGGCCAGACGGCCCAGCAGTGGCGTACCGCCAACCCCAAACTGGACGGCAACATGCGCGACTACGCCTCCATCGAGCAGCTCCTCGTTCTGGCCAACATCGAGGGCATGAACGCCGAATTCATCCGCATGAGCCTGCCGCAGGGCGAACGCCTCAAACGCCTCAACGAGATCGCCATCCGCCAGATGACCACGCTGACGGCCACTAACCGCAAAGCCCTCCCCGGCGAGAAGAAAGCCCTCTCATGAGCACAACAGACACCAATCCCATTGACGCCGTTTCGTCGCCCGACATCAACGCCGAGCGGCTCGCCGCGTTGAAGCGCCTCTTCCCCGACCTTTTTTCCAACGAGGGCCGCCTCAACGTCGACGAACTCAAGAAGGTGGTCGATCCCGCGCTTGTCACCGAATCCGAGCGTTACGATTTCCGCTGGTACGGCAAGACCGCCTCCAAGCGCGAGGCCTTCACGCCCAGCCGCGCCGCGCTCATCTTCGATCCCGCCCGCTCCGTCAACCCGGACAAGGCGGGCGGCAACGTCATCATCGAAGGCGAGAACCTCGAAGTCCTCAAGCTCCTCAACTGCGCCTATCGCGAGCGCGTCAAATGCATCTACATCGACCCGCCCTACAACACGGGCAATGACTTCGTCTACTCCGACCGCTTCGCCGAAGGCCAGAAACCCTATTGGGAACTGACCGGCATTACCGAAAATGGCGTGAAGACAGATACCAACGCTGAAAGCGATGGTCGATTTCACTCCAATTGGCTTTCTATGATGCACAGCCGTCTACTGATCGCACGCTATTTACTAAGGCCAGATGGTGTGATATTCGTGTCAATCGATGATAAAGAGGTCCAGAATCTAAGACGTGTCATGGACGATGTTTTTGGCGATGAAAATTTTATTGCACAGATGGTGTGGGAAGGTGCATTTAAGAATGATGCACGGCAAATCGGAGTCAGTCACGAATACGTGGTTGTCTATGCGAGAGATAAGATTCTGCAGCCTTCAGAATGGTCAGTTGCAAAAGATGCAGTCGAACCAGTATTAGACGAAGTTACTCGGCTGAAAGATAAATATGGCGAAGACTATGAGGCTGCCACAAATGCCCTTGCAGCATGGTTCCAGAACAACAAAGCGACTCCCTCGTTTGCACACCGTCGTTTTCGGTACATCGATAAGCGCGGTGTCTATAAAGAGGATGACCCCACAGCACCAGGGGGAAGAAAGTTTGAACTTAAAAACCCAAAGACTGGCAAAACTATTCCGCTAAGACCTAATCGCGGATGGGCATTCGACCAAGACACGTTCAATAGAATGGTTGATGAAAACCGCATAAGTTTCATAACAGAAGACACGATAATGGCACGTCGTTATCTTCACGAGACAGACCGCATGACTCCGCAAAGCGTTTTTTATCAACCAGCCCGTTCCGCTTCTGAACGCCTAAACAAACTTTTCGGTGCAATGGTGTTCGATTATCCAAAAGACGAGAAGGTTGTACGTCAGCTAATAGAGATGTCAACTTCAGAAGATTCCCTAATACTAGACTTTTTTGCTGGCAGCGGAACAACGGCACAGGCCGTTATGGACTTGAACAAAGTCGATGGAGGCAACCGCCGATTCATCCTTGTGCAATTACCCGAACTAACCGCCGAAGACAGCATAGCCTACAAAGCCGGTTATAAACGCATCAGCGATATCACCGTAGAACGCGCCAAGCGTGTGATAAAGAATATTAGGAAAGACGCCGACAGTCTACTCCCCGGCGACGCACAGCGCCAGTTTGCCGATTCTCTCGGTTTCAAGGTCTACACGCTTGCCAAATCCCGCTTCCCGCGTGTGGAGTTCGCGCCCGATCCGGAAAAGACGGAGGCGGAAAACGTGGAGGCGCTCAAGCGCTACATTGCGGAGAAGGAATCCTCCTTCCACATCCAGCTCGACAAGGAGCCCGTGCGCGACGAGGTCTTGCTCAAGCAGGGCTTCATGTTCGATTACACCCTCACGCCCCAGCCCGCGTTCACCAAGAACGAGGTCGTGCTGGCGCGCGACGCCAACAAGGAGAGTCTCCTCTGCCTTGACGCGGTCATCGCGCCCGAGACGGTCGATTACTTCCAGACGCACACGGACCGTTTCTTCATCTGCCTCGAACTCGCCCTCGACACCACCAAAAAGTGGAATCTCAAACACCACCTTGGCGACAAACTCAAAACGGTCTAGAACATCCGACAGATGAGCGTTGTACGTTATGTTGTTTGCTCAGAGCATTCTGTGGTTGATCGCAGTCGCTGACCCGGTCAGCAAGCACGGTCGCGACGAGTTTTTGGCTTTGCTCGCGTCAAAAAATCCTGAGGAGCGGGAGATGCTGACGGAGCTTTCCGAGCGGCAACACCGAAATCTCCAGAATTTTGTGAATGGTAAAACGTTGCCATCCGAAAGCACACTGGATGATTTTGCGAAGTTGGGCGGTTATGGCGAGTTCATGCGCACGTGGTTGACGGATATTGTCAAGCGCACGGTGCCGATCAAATCCGGGAAGGCGAAGTTTGGCATCCGTTATCCAGGACGGGAGGACTGGAAGCAGTCTTATCAGGCAACGCAGTTACCCGGTTTGACGGGTCTTCTCTTTCCAAGCGATGAGACTGCGGCTGACCATATTTTCGGTATCGATTGTTCGATTGTTGATTTCATTACCAGCTTGGATAATGGACAGATGCCGCGGGATGCGGCGCTGGAGAGGATCGCGTTGCCGCCAGACTTGCTGGCCTTTTTCGGGCGCATCCAAACGCACACTGACGTGGAGAACCTGGGGACGCGTGATGAGCGCATGTTGGCCGAATTCTTCGTCGGCTGCTATCTCTATTATCTGGCCATACGCGAGGCGGCCTTGCCGGAGTCCCCACGGTACATCTCTGAGGCCTTTGCACAGGCTTCAAAAGATTTCCTTAACTCTACCCCGGTCAAATTCAAAGAACGGATGTTCGATCTCATGCACCGGAGGCTCCGCAAGCACAACAAGGGGTGGCAGGATATCTGCGACCGCATACCCAGCGACAAGAGCGAGACCGGATTCATGGACCTGCCTTCACTGTGGAAGGCCAGAAAGGCCAAGCAACTTAATCTGCCTTTCTTATGGAAATACTGCTGCGCCTATCACGACGTCGTCTATCCCTTCTTCCCCACCATTGGCGATGATAAACGACGGCTCTTCGGTGCCGTTTACACAACGTTGGTTCATTTGTCTTTGCTGGATCGCCTTGTCGCAGACAAGCCGGTCATCCGTATCGCTCCGGACAAGAAGGCCGCGCTCCCGTTAGACAGCACCTTCGTCAAAGACCGTGTTGCCCGCTTTGGCGAGTATGTGTCTTTCGCGAAGATCCAGCTTGAACGGCGTAAGGCCGACAAAGAGAGCAGCCGCGTATGAGTCGCCCGCCCATCCGCAAGATAACGGATGGGCGGGTGCCCGACAGGCCTATTCGCCATCGTCATCGTCACCGAACCGATTCAACTGGTCGTAGTAATACGCGTCGTTGTTAGGATTCATTGTGTCGCTCCGGTCATCATTGGGGTCTCTGCCGTTACTCGCGCTGCAATTTCCGCTCATATCCGTCTCCTTTCAAGCATCCGTTACTTGCCGTTCTTGGAGTCACCCGCGTGTCGGGCTGCCGCGCTCTGTGCACGCGCGGCGAAACTGTCCTTCGGCACCGCTCCGCCCGTATGCCGTGCGGTCGCGCTTTGAATCCGGCCTGCGGCGCTTTGGGTCATTGGCTTTGGCCCCGTATTACCGTTCTTTGCTCCATTGTTCATCGTCGTACCTCTCTCTGGCGCTGGGTGTGTTCCGCGTGACGTGCGCGCCGCAACGATCACGGGTGTGCTCAAGGCATTTCTTGTGCACGCCTTCAATATAATGAATAGGTAACGAACATAAAATTGCCTAACGTGTCAATGAGGGCACATGTCAAATAGATGTAAATCGTTCTGGTGGTATACGTTGAGTGGGGGCGGGACGCGCGAGGCAAAAATTTAGTACACGGGACGGCCATTTTTAGCACAACGTTGTTTGAGCAAAAGCGAAGCGCTCTTGCACGCAGAGTTGGCCGCTCTGGAAGCGCTGCCGAATCAGGTGCTTAAGCTTCGACGAATTTTCAAACGCACCGTTCGCCAATACGGGCTTCATGAATCGTCCGTTCCCGGCGCACTTTCAGCCACCTGAAAACGACAAGGCCGCACGGTTTCCCGCGCGGCCCTGTCGTTTTACCGGCTCGCCACTCTTGTAA
>CAZOIS010000182.1:0-8083 GCA_964579865.1 uncultured Lentisphaeraceae bacterium
ATCGCCGAAGCCGCGCGGCTGGCGAACGCCGGCGCGCCGAGCGCGCTCGGCGCGGCCTCGGGCGCGAACGCGACGGTGTTGCTCGGCAACCGCCGCATGAGCCACAGCGGCGGTCTGCGCTACGTCGGGACCGAGGCGGGCGCCACGGACCGGCCGCTCGCCTTCGTCCGCCTCTGCTCCATCGAGAACGCCAGCCCCGCCGGCGCGGGCCTGACCTTCAACGGCGCCTGGGCCGCGGCCGACATGCCGAGCTCCGGCGCGGCGTACCTCTCGCTGGGCGGAACCTCCTCCGGCGTCAACGTGATCAATACGCCGCTCGCCAACGCCCCCGCCGGCGCGAATCCGCTGTTCGTCAACGTCAAAGGCGGCGTGTGGGCCTTCACCCAGCCGAGCACCTTCACCGGCAACTTCACCGTCGACGGCGGCACGGCCCTCGCCAACTGCGCCTCGGCCGACGGCTTCGGCAAGGGGCGCGTCGTCGTGATGCCCGGCGGCACGATCGGCGGCACCGGCCTGGTCACCTCGACCAGCACCATCCTGCAGTACGAGGGCGCCGTCATCTCGCCCGGCGACCCTTCCGTCAACGGCGGCATCGGCTGCCTCACCTACGCCACGGCTCCCGGGCTGAGCGGTGTGCGCCTGCGCTGCCAAGTCAAAGCCGAGACCAACGACCTCGTCAAAGTCAACGCGGCGATCGTGGTGCCTGCCGCCATGTCGGTGGAAGTCGTCGCCGCCTCGGCCGCCGCCTGTCCCGCCGCACTCCGCATCATCGAGGCGACCGCCCTGTCCGGCGCGACCGATCTCTCCGGCTGGGAAATCGAGGCGCCCTGCGCGTACTGCGCGGCATGCGAAGGCAACGCCATCGTCCTCTATAAGGAGCCGCCGGCGGCGCCGGGCACGTGGCAGCGCTCCATGCCGATCCGTTTCCGCGGCTATGAAGGGCCATCGACCCTGACCAATTTCCCGGCGCTCATCAAGCTGAGTGACGGCTGCGGCAACAACAAATTCCGTTACGGCGACTGCGCGGCGGGCGGGGCGGACCTGCTCTTCACCGATGCGGCGGGCACGGTCCTGAACCACGAGATCGAGACTTGGGACACTAACGGCGAGTCCCACATCTGGGTGCAAGTGCCGGCGCTGGCCCCGAACACGCAGATCCTGGCCTACTGGAAGAATTCCGCTTGCGCGCCGGACGCCAACACCTTCGTGCCGACCGACCTCCCGGACTGCGGACTGTGGCTGAACGCAGCCGCCGGGGTCGTCACCAACGGGACGGGCTACGTCTCGGCATGGACGGACCAGTCCGGCAAAGGACACGGCGCGTCTCAGGCCGATCCCTTGCTGCAGCCGCGTTGGGTGGCGCAGGCCGTCAACGGGCTGCCGGCGGTGCGCTTCGAAGGGACCGGCAGCAAGGATGGCATGGCCAGCAGCTGGCATGCGACCAACACACCCTATTCGGTTTTCGTGGCCGGCACCTTCCGGTTGTCCTCGGGCTACTCATGGCGGCGCATCGTTCAAGGATCGTCCAAATACAACTGGGGCATCGCGCTTGAGGATTCGGGCAAGTTCTATACTTTTGTCTCGCAGAACGGAACGGACGGATTGCACACGCCTGTCGCGAGCATGGATTTCCGCCCCGCCGGAGGCACGCCGTTTGTGGGGTCCATGATCGGCGACGGCACCAACTCCCAGGCCAGCATGAACGGCTTCGCGTATCCTCCGGTCGCCAAACACGGCGGTCCCAACGTCCTCGGGCTGGGCGTGAGCGGCCATAGCGGCGACGGCTGGGACGGCGATGTTCTCGAGGTGATCGCGTACGATCGTGCGTTGTCGGCCGGCGAGCGGCAGCAGGTGGAACGCTATCTGGCCATGAAGTACGACGCGCTCTCGGCGCACCGCGTTCCTTCCTACGGCCTGCGGCAGTGGTTACGCGGCGACTATGTGAACGTCGACGTGCTGGACGGCACGACGCCGCGCGTCTCCAGGTGCGAAAACCAGACCGACACCGCCATCCGAAACGCGGTTGTCCTGATGCACGCCACCCAGTCGGTCACGAACCGCATGCCGGAAAAGGTCGCCGCCGCCATCAACAACCAGCCCGCCCTGCGCTTCGACGCCACGGCGGGTCAGTACGACAGCCTGAAGACCTACGCCACGTCCATCGGCAAAGCCTACTCCGTGTTTGCGGTGTACGCGGTCCGCGCGACCGGCGCGGTGGAACAGGTCGTCATGCAAGGCGTCGGCGGTCTCAGCCGGCTCGGCGTCACCAACGGGCTTCTGACGCGGCGGGCCAACGGCGTGGTTTCCCAGCTCCTGCCGTGCCAGACCAACACGCCGGTGATCGCCTCCATGCTCTGCAACGAGGTGGCCTCGCGCTTCTACGTCAACGGCGTCAACCTCACGCAAAGCGGCACGCCCGCGGCGGCCTGGGGCACGGGCGGCAGCGGCGACGGCAGCATCTTCTATTTCGGTGCGGGCACGGCGGACGGCGCGCTCGACCTGCCGCTGGACGGCGACCTGGCCGAGGTGCTGGTCTACGACCGCGTGCTTTCCGACACGGAGCGCCGCCGCGTCGAGGCCTATCTCTCCGCGCGCTACGCCATCCCCGTCGACGCCTCGAACCCGCACGTCTGGTCGGGCGGGTTCAGCGGCGTCTGGCACTTCACCGGTACGGGCCGCCTGCTGCTGGCCGACGCCTCAGCCGCGCAGAACGGCGCGGCGCTGCTGAACCAGCCCGCTCCCGCCTCCGAAGCCGCCTTGGCCGGCGAGGCCCTCGGCTGGAGCCTCGCCGCCCAGCTGGGCCGCACGCGCGCGCAGCCCGCGGCCGCACCGCAGACCTTCTCGTTTTGGGTCAGGCAGTCCGCCGTGCCCGCCGCGCAGGCGCTGGTGCTGAGCGGCACCAACGCGACGCCGTATGCCGCGCTCAGCAACACCGGCGGCAAGCTCCAGGTGGCGGGCGCGGACGCGGCCTCGCTCGTCTCGCCGACCACCGGCGCCTGGACGCACTACGCGGTCGTGGTCAACGCGCCGGGCCAGAGCGTGCAGGTGTACGGCAACGGCCTGCCGCTCGCGACGGTCGGCACGTCCCTTGCCCAGAATCTGCCGGTCGGCCAGGCGCTCACCTTCGGGCATGCCGGCAACGCGGCGGACGGGACCAAGACCTTTGCGGGTGCACTCGACGAGCTGCGGACTGAAAGCGTTTCGCGCAGCGCGGACTGGATCCGGGCCGCCTATCTGACCCAGGCCGAAAACGCCCGCTTCACCAGCTACAACCGCTGGGGCACGCTGATCTTCATGCGGTGAAACGCTGAAGCGGTCGGCCTTCGCGGTCCTGTTTTCCTCGCCCGGCGTCGGAGCGGCCGCGGCGGTGGTCAGTCCTGCGCCCCAGACCCGTCACGCCCACGTGCTGTTTCGGGCCGTGAAAGCGTGTTTGTCTTGCGGCGCCACATCAGCCAGAGGGCGATGCTCTTGCCGTCGATCAGTTCGCCGGCGTCGAGCGCGGCGTCGATCTCCGCGGCGGTCATGACCACGGGCTCAAGGTTCTCGTCGAAGTCGGGCCGCTGCGCGCGGGGCTCTTGGCCGAGCTTCGCGTAGTACAGGTGCAGGTGCTCTTCCGAATAGCCGGGGCAGGGAACGATCACGCCGAGCTTCTCCAGCGACTCGACGGGGTAGCCGCTCTCCTCTTCCATTTCGCGGCGGGCGCCCGCGTCGGCGGATTCGCCCTCCTCCAGGCATCCGGCCACGATTTCCAGGATCGCCTGCCCGATCGAGCGGCGGTATTGGCGGACCAGCACGAACTTTCCGTCCGGGCGCTGGCCGAGGATCACCGCCGCGCCGCGGTGGCGCACGATCTCGCGGGTGGAGCGCCGCCCGTTCGGCATTTCGATGGTCGCCTCGTCGATGGTCAGGGCGCGGCCCTCGAAGACGCGTTTGATGGAGAGCGTTTTTTCTGTCAGGTCCATGGTTTCCCTTCCCGAAAATGAAACGCTTCATTGTAGCGGGACGCGCAGGTGTCGCAAATCAAAAACGGGCGCATCTCGGCTTCGGGTGCGTCGGCCCGGGGAGCCGTCGCTGCCGGTTTGACACCGAACCGAAGCGGAGCGGAAAGGCGATTGACAGGATGGGGCATTTAGGCTACTTTTATTGTCAACCGGCTTGCTTTAGATTTTATCGGACCATCTGGAGTATCGCTGGAAAGGGAGAACAGAATGAAACGCATGTTTATGGTCATGGCGGTGATGTCGGCCTTGGTGGCCACCGTAGCGGTTGCGCAGTGCCCCTCGCAGTGCCCGAAGAAAGCGGCCTGCAAGTGCGAGGCGTGCGGGTGCACGGCGGAGAACAAAAAGGCCGACTGCAAATGCGACAAGTGCGCGTGCGGCAAAAAGGCCGAATGCAGCAAGGCGGCGTCATCGCAGCAGGGCTGCTGCAAGAAATAGCGGTGCGGCTGGCCGAGGCGAAAGGCGCGGGACGCGAAAAGCGGACCGCGCTTTTCATTTTCAGCAGAGATAAAAAAAGTTTCCTGCCGGGTTGCCCCGGCAGGAAACTGTGTGGTGTTTATATATTATTTCGGGTTGTGTGTAAAACTATGTATATCCGAAACGGGGAAGAAGCGCAACTGTAAAAAGAAACATTTTAGGTTCCGTCCGGGCGGGCTTTGGTTTTGTTGACGGTCCCGAGTCGATCGTGATAAACTTTCATTTATTGGAAATATGCTATGCGAGATAATGCGGACAGACTGATGGACCGGAACATGTATTCGTTGCCGTTGCGGCGCGAGGTGAGCGCGGTGCTGCATTTTCTGCACACGCAGCCTGGGCGTGTGAAGGCGGGGCTGGATATCGGTTTCACGAACGCAGGCGTGAGCCAACTCCTGCGGCAGACGGGCGGATATTGGATGACCGTGGAGCCGACCGCGCCGCGCCGCGCGCTGGTGGCGGCGGCCTTGGGCGAGGATGCGGTCCTGTGCAGCGGCATCGATGGCGAGTTGCCGTTCGAGGACAAGCAGTTCGACGCGGTGGTGATGGCGCACGGCGTGTTGCCGGGGGGCGCGGCTGCCGGCGAGATGATCCGCGAGTGCCACCGGGTCCTGAAGACCGGCGGGCTTTTGCTGTTCACGGTGGAGTACCGGAAGGTGTTCGGCTTGGCGGAGGTCCTGAATCGGCGGCGCCGGGTATCGGGCGCGGGCGAGAGCTACAGCGAGTCCGAGGTATTCCAGTTGCTGAAAGACGGGTTCGATGTGCTGGGGTTCCGCTTTTCGTGCCGCTTCTGGGTGCAGATGGTGCGGCAGTGGGCGGATCGCCGGAGGGAGTCGGGGATCCGCGGCGCGGCCAACGTCTGGCTGCGGGTGCTTTACGGCGCGGCGCTTCTGCTGGACGTGTTTCTGTTCTGGACCCGCGGCCACCAAATGACCGTGTACGGGCGCCGCAAGGGATGGCGCGAAAAACATTCGCGCGTGTTGGCCAAGAGTACGCCGGTCTCCGATGCGATGCTGTTCGATCCGCGCCGCAATGGACATCATGTCTCGCTGTCCCGGTTCAAATGAGGGGGCCGGCGGCGTTTTCTTCTCGCGCTCTTTCAAGGACCGGACCCACCGCGTATTTTCTGAAAATAAGTTTATGACGATCGGCAAAAAAGTGTGGCGTATCGGGGTCACGTTCGCGATGGCTCTGCTGGTCTGCGGCGCGGCCCGTGCGGGCGAGGAGTCTGCCGCCGCGGTCGAGGACATCAAGGCGGCCGTCGAACTGTTCGTGAACGCCCGCACGGCGGGCAGCATCGACGATTTCATGGTGGCGGTCGCGAAGGTGAAGGCCTTGGCCGACGCCGGCCAGCCCTTCTTTCGTTTTCTGCTGGCGGTGTACGCGGAACAGGAGCCCCTCTGCGGCTTGTCGAAGGAGGTCCGCGCCCGCTATCTGGCCGAGGGCCGGCCGCTGATGGAAACGTATGCGCGGGAGGGCAACGCGCTGGCGCAATATCTGGTCGGCGTGGACTGCGAATCCAACCTGATGAAGCCGGACGAGGCGCGCGGCTGGTTCGAGCGGGCGGCGGCGCAGGGGCAGGCGCTGGCGCAGAACAATCTGGGGCTGAAGTACTATCGCGGGCAGGGCGTGCCGAAGGATTTCGACAAGGCCGGCGACTATTTCCGACAGGCCGCGCTGCAGGCCGACATGAACGGCGAATACAACCTCGGCACGCTGTATGCCTGCGGACAGGGCGTGCCGAAGGACGAGGAGATGGCGCTGCAGCTCTACACGCGTGCGGCCGAGAAGGGCCATTCCTGCGCGATGAACAATCTGGGCTGGCTGTACCAGGAGGGGCGCGGCGTCGCGAGAAGTCCCGAGAAGGCCGCCGCGTGGTACCGCAAGTCGGCGGAGAGCGGCAATGCCGACGGGCAGTTCAATTACGGCTTTGTCTGCGCGCGCGGCATCGGGGTCCCGCAGGATTTCCGCGCGGCCGGCGTCTGGTACTGGCGGGCCGCCGAGCAGGGACACGTCGAGGCGCAGGTCAATATCGGGCTGCTCTACCGGGACGGGATGGGCCTCAAGTCCGACGACCGCAAGGCGCTGACGTGGTTTGCGAAAGCCGCCGAGCAGAAACACGCCACGGCGCAGTTCTTCATCGGGCAGATGTACGAGCAGGGCCGCGGGGTCCCGCAGGATGACGAGCGCGCGTTCAACTGGTACACGAAATCGGCGGAGCAGGGAAACGCCCGGGCCGTCAACGCGTTGGGAACCTATCACTACCGGGGCCGGGTGGTCCCGAAGGATTATGCCCGGGCGGAGGCCTGCTACCGGCGCGCGGCCGAGGCGGGCTTCCCCGCCGCGCAGAACAACCTCGGGATGCTCTACGTGCGGGGCGAGGGCGTGCCGCAGAACCACGGGCGGGCGGCGGAGTGGTTCGCGAAGGCAGCGAAACAGGGCTTGGCTGACGCCGCCTACAATCTGGCGTTGCTGTACGAGTACGGCAAAGGCGTGGAGCTGAGTCACATCCGCGCGGTGGAGCTGTGTCAGCAGGCGGCGCTGCACGGGCACATCGGGGCCTCCGAATGGCTCTTCAAAAACGGATACACGGCCTGGCTGGACCAGGTGAAGAAAGCGGCGTCTCCAGCCGAGCGGGACGGGCGGTAGCGGGGCGGGAGGGAGAAAAGATGGCAACTGAAACGAAACGCGTCGCGTCGCGTCGCGCATGTCTCAAAATCCTGGCGGCCGCGGCGGGCGGCACGGCGGCGGGCGTCGGCGGCGCGGTGTCGGTGGGGCGGTTGGGCCGCGCGCCGGAAGGCCCGTGGCGGGTGCTGACGTCGGACGAGGCGCGGCTGGTGGAGGCGGTGTCGGAACAGATTATTCCGGCGGACCGCGACCCCGGTGCGAAAGAGGCGGGCGTGGTCCGCTACATCGACAAGCAGCTGGACGGCCCGCTCAAGCGGTTCGCGGAGAAGTACCGCAACGGCCTGCGCTTTCTTGCTCAGACGTGTCAGGCGCAGCACGGCAAGCCGTTCGAGGCGCTGAGCTGGCCGGAGCAGACGCGCGTCTTGCAGGCGCTCGAAAGCGGCAAGGCCCCGAAGGAGATCTGGGCCGACCCCTCGCCGCGGGAGTTTTTCGGTCTGATCCGCGACCACACCATGCAGGGGTTCTACGGCAGCCCGAGACACGGCGGGAATAAAAACTACGCGAGCTACAAAATGCTGGGGCTGGAATATCCGCGGGTCATCGGCCAGAACAGGTATCCGGAACAGGCGGGCTAAACGGATTGCGAGAGGGGGCTGCGGTGGCGAACAGACATGTGAACGCGGTGATCGTCGGGGCCGGCGCGGGCGGCGGCGTGGTGGCGAAGGTGCTGGCCGAGGCCGGGCTTTCCGTGGTCCTGCTGGAGCGGGGCAAGTGGCAGTCGTTCGAGGACACGACCGACGACGAGCTGCGGTCGCAGCGCACGACGGTGCTGGGCAACGCGTACGGGCCGGACGACGCGCGGTATTGCCGCGTGATCGAGAACCCGGACGGCTCGACCCGGATCGTGCTGCCGAGCGAGGGCGGGTACAACAACAACGCCGCCTGCGTGGGCAGCGGCACGCTCAGCTACGGCGCGATGG
>CAZOIS010000183.1:0-8074 GCA_964579865.1 uncultured Lentisphaeraceae bacterium
TGCGCCACACCGGCACGGAAGTCAATCCCATGTTGCGCGAAAAGAACCGCTTGCCAACCGCCAGCGACACCACTAAACTGGCGGCCACATTGAGTGAAGGAGTGTGAGATGCCTGCCCCCAAACGCGCCACGATTGCCTACCGTGTGCCCTACGCCGACACCGACCAGATGCACGTGGTCTACTATGCCAACTACTTGACCTTTTTCGAGCGGGCCCGCAACGAACTGATGCGCGCCTGCGGCTACACCTACCGCGCGCTGGAGACCGCCGGTTCCGCGCTTCCCGTTTTGGAGGCGCATGTGGATTACCACGCGCCCGCCACGTACGACGACCTTCTGGAAATCACCGCCTGGTGCGACGAGTTCAAGGGCGTCCGCCTGAAGATCTGCTGCGAGGTCCGCCGCGACGGCAAGCTGCTCGCCGAGGGCTACACGGTCCACGCCCACGTCAACATCAAAACCCTTCGCCCCACCCGGCCCACTCCGGCGATGTTGGCCGCGCTCGGTTTTGTCAACGCCCCCGGGCAGAGCGCATGATGACACCCCTACCCCGACAGACCGCGCTTCAGCCGCCGCCCTCGCGCGTCATCCCCGTTGCCGACCCCACGGTGCCCTTGCCGATCGACACGCTGTTCGATCCGGCCCGGCCGCTGGAAATCGAGATCGGCTGCGGCAAAGGCCGCTTTCTGACCACCCGCGCGTCCACGTTTCGCGAGGTGCAGTATCTGGGCATCGAGCGCATGCTGTCGCGCGTGAGAAAGCTCGACAAGAAAGCCTGCCGGCTGAAGCTCGACAACCTCCGCGTCCTGCGGCTGGAGGCCTTTTACACGTTCTACTATCTGCTGCCGCCGCACCGCGTGCGCACCGTCTACGTCTTTTTCCCGGACCCCTGGCCCAAGCGCCGGCACCACAACCGGAGGCTTTTTTCGCCGCTATTCCTTGACGCGCTCTGGACGCGGCTGGAGGTCGGCGGCACGGTCCAAGTCGCCACAGACCACCTCGACTATTTCGCGGAAATCCGCGGCCGGATCGCCGCGGACCCGCGCTTCAAAGAGATCCCGGCCATGGAACGGACAGAGGACGAGCGGACCGAGTTCGAGCACCTGTTCCGCGGCCAAGGGTTGCCGATCGGACAATGCGCGTTTCAGACCCTGACGGCCAAGGAGAAGCCCCTGTCCCCGCTGGAGATTGATCCGGAAATGGAGCCCCGCTCCGACAGGGAGGCCGAGGAATTTTTCGCATCAGACGAGGAAAACGAAAACGGTTGACCCGAGCGCGAAAAGCGGGTTTACTGATAAATGAAAGGAACGACTTATGCAGAAATACGTGTGCAATGTGTGCGGGTACATTTACGACCCTGAGATCGGCGACCCGGCCAGCGGCGTTGCCGCGGGCACGCCTTTCGAGGCGCTGCCTGAAGATTGGTGCTGTCCCGAGTGCGGCGTCGGGAAAGACCAGTTCTCGGCCGTGTCCTGAAAGATGACGCCCTGCCCGACAGAGCCGGCAGGGCCTCCCGAGCGCCCAACGTCAGACGCCGGACGTTGGGCACTTTTTTTTGAGAGACCGCCGGTCCCGGCCAGTCAGTTGGAGACGAGGCCGTACTGTTTGGCCTTATAGCTGACGATGCGGGGCGTCGAGCGCAACAGGCGCGCCGTTGCGGCAACGTTCTCGCGGCTCAGCTTCAAGGCCTCTTCGAGAATGGTTTTCTCATAGGCCTCCACCATGTCGCTCAGCGAGGCGCCTTCGACCAACATCGGCTTCGTCCCGACCTCGGGCTTCTCTGTCTCGCCGGGCAACTGGATCGAAGAGGGCAAGAACTCGGAGCGGATGACCTCTCCATCGGCGAGAAGCACGGCGCGCTCGATGCAGTTCTCCAGCTCCCGCACGTTGCCGGGCCACGTGTAGCGCATCAGCAGATCCACCGCCTCGTTGGAGAACTTGGTCACGTTCTTTCCGTTCTCCTCGGCGTACTTGGCCATGAAATGATCGGCGAGCAGGATGATGTCCGCCTTGCGCTTGACCAGCGGCGGCACGAAGATCGGGAACACGCTCAGGCGGTAATACAAGTCCTCGCGGAACAACCGCTGCTCCACCATCTTCGGCAAGTCGCGGTGCGTCGCCGCGATGATGCGCACATTGACCTTGATGGTCTTGATCCCGCCCACGCGCTCGAACTCTCGCTCCTGCAAAACGCGCAGCAGCTTGGCCTGGATCGAAAGCGGGATCTCGCCGATCTCATCCAGGAAGATCGTGCCGCCGTCCGCGAGTTCGAAACGGCCCTTGCGGTCGGTCACCGCGCCCGTGAAGGCTCCTTTGACGTGCCCGAACAGCTCGCTTTCGATCAGGCTTTCGGGCAGCGCCGCACAGTGCACGCGAACCAGCGGCTCTGCAGCCCGGTTGCTGGCGTAGTGGATCGCGTGGGCGACCAACTCCTTGCCGGTCCCCGTCTCGCCGTTAATGAGCACGGTCGCCTGGCTCTTCGCCACCTGGGAGATCTGGTCGTAAACGCCCTGCATCTCACGCGAGTTTCCCACGATGTTGTCGGGGTGGTAGCGTCGCGTCAGCTCGGCGCGGAGTTGCCGGTTCTCCTCCTTGAGCGTTTCTTGCTCTGCCAAGACATCGCGCCGCAACAGGACGGCCCGTGCCAACATAGAGGCCACAATGCCGAGGATCGTGGCATCTTCCTGAAGCTGCGCCTCGGGAGCGGAAGGCCGGTAGACACTCAGCGCGCCCACCACCTCCTGTTTCTCCTTGACCGGCACGCAGATGAACGCCGTGTCCGGAGTCTTCCCGAGCCGCGTGCGGTTCAGAAAGATCGGCGACTCGCTCGTGCGCGGGATGATCATCGGCTCGCCCGAGAGCACAACCTTGCCGGTCACACCCTCGCCCAGTTTATAATGGCCCAGCTCGGCTTGCGCGCGCGTCAGGCCATGCGCGGCTTCGATCAGAATATCGTCGCCGCCCTTGCGCAGCAGCGTGATGGTCGCTAGGCGGAAATCCAGGCACTCCGCCAAGGCCTCCAGAACCGGATGCACGACGGAACGCATATCGAGACTCTGGTCGACGATCGCGCTGATGCTGTGCAACAGCGTGAGCTCCTGCATGTGCCGATTCTGTTCCATGTTCTCCTTGCCCCGCTACACGAACCGCCGCTTCGTCAGTTTCTCGTACGCCTCGACATATTTTTCCCGTGTCTTGGCGACGACGTCATCCGGCAGAACCGGCGCGGGCGGCTGGTGGTTGAAGTGGATGCTGTCCAGCCAGTCGCGAACGAACTGTTTATCCAAGCTCGGCGGATTGCTGCCCACCGCATAGCTCGCGCGCGGCCAGAAGCGGCTGGAATCCGGCGTCAGCACCTCGTCGGCCAGCACCAGCCGGCCTTGCGCGTCCTCGCCGAATTCGAACTTGGTGTCCGCGATGATGATGCCGTTCGCCGCCGCGTAGTCTGCGGCCTTCGAATAGCAGCCTCTGGAGGCGTCCGCCAGTTTCTCCGCCTTTTCCCGCCCCAGCGCATGAATCAATTCGTCTGGCGTCACCGGCATGTCGTGCTCGCCCTGCTCCGCCTTGGTGCTCGGCGTGAACAATACGGCGTCGAGCTTCTCCGCGTTCTGATACCCCTCGCGTAGCGGCTGGCCATTGACCGTCCGGCTCTTCTGGTATTCTTTCCATCCCGATCCGGTCAGATACCCGCGGACGATGCACTCGAAAGGAATGATCGACACCTTCCTGACCAGCATCGACCGACCGCGCAAATCCTCTTTGACCGCCTGGAGCGCCGCAGGGTACGCGTCGACGTCCGCCGTAATCAGATGGTTCGGCATCCCGTCCAGCAGCCCGAACCAGAAGACGCTCAAGCTGTTGAGGATGCGGCCCTTGTCGGGAATCCCGTTCGGCATGATCACGTCGAACGCGCTGATCCGGTCCGTCGCCACCAGCAACAGGCTGTCACCCAAATCGTACAGGTCCCGCACCTTCCCGCGCCGGGGCGCGGGCATCCCGGAAATCGAACTCTCAAGCAAAGCATGGTTTTTGTCGTATTGCATACACCCTCGTTGGTTTATCGGCCCATATTCTACCGAAAAAACAACAAAAACACAGCGCACTCTCTAAAAAAAAACGCGGCGTCACCGCTTGTCTGCAGCGGCCTTCACGAACGAGGCGAACAACGGATGCGGCGCGACCGGCGAAGACTTGAACTCCGGATGATACTGGCAGGCCACGAACCACGGATGGCCTTCGAGCTCCACCACCTCGACCAGCTTCCCGTCCGGCGACACGCCCGCCACGGCCAATCCGCCCCGCTCCAGCGCCGCGCGGTAAGCGAGGTTAAACTCGTAACGGTGGCGATGCCGCTCGTGGATCTGCTCGCGCCCGTACGCCGCCGCCGACTTCGTGTCCGCCTTCAGGCTGCACGGGTAAGCGCCGAGGCGCATCGTGCCGCCCATGTCCGTCACCCCACGCTGCTCGTCGAGCAGCGAGATCACGGGGTGCGGCGTGCCCGGCGCGAACTCCGTGCTGTTGGCCTCCGCCAGCCCGCACACGTTGCGGGCGAACTCGATGACCGCGCACTGCATTCCCAGGCAGATGCCGAAGAACGGGACGCCCTTCTCCCGCGCAAAGCGGATCGCCTCGATCTTGCCCTCGACGCCGCGGCCGCCGAACCCGCCCGGCACCAGAATGCCGCGGACGCCCGCCAACTTCGCGGCCGCGCCCTCCTGCTCGATCTCTTCGGACTCCAGCATCCGGATGTTGAGCTTCACGCCCGCCGCAATCGCGCCGTGCGTGAGCGCTTCGTAAATGCTCTTATAGGAATCGCGCAGGCTGATGTATTTGCCCACGACCGCGATCTCCACCTCGCCGTTCGGAGGGCGGATCAACCGGTCGAGCATGGCGTTCCACTCGGTCATGTCCAGCTCGCGGACCGGCAGCTCCAGCAACTTGAGGATCTTCTCGTCCACGTGCTGCTTCATCAGGTCCAGCGGCACTTCGTAGATCGAGTTGGCCACGTCGCACTCCTCGATCACGTGCTCGGGCCGCACGCCGCAGAAGAGCGCCAGCTTGGCGCGGTGTTCGGCCGCGAACGGGCGCTCGCACCGGCAGATCAGCAGTTCCGGCACGATGCCGATCGAACGCAGGATTCCCACGGACTGTTGCGATGGCTTGGTCTTCATCTCGCCCGCCGCGCGGATGTACGGCACCAGCGTCAGGTGGATGAACAGGCTGTTCCCCGGGCCCAACTCGTGATGATACTGCCGGATCGCCTCCAAGTAGGGCTGCGATTCGATGTCGCCGGCCGTGCCGCCGATCTCGGTGATCGCGATGTCGGTCTGGTCGTCCTCGATCTCGTGGATCGCGCGCTTGATCTCGTCCGTCACGTGCGGGATCACCTGCACGGTCTTGCCCAGATAACCGCCCGCGCGCTCACGTGCGATCACGTTGCTGTAGATGCGGCCGGTCGTGTAGTTGCTGTGCTGGTCGCACGCGATCCCGGTGAACCGCTCGTAATGCCCCAAGTCCAAGTCGGTCTCGCGGCCATCTTCGGTCACATAGACTTCGCCGTGCTGGTACGGCGACATCGTGCCCGGATCAACGTTCAGATAGGGGTCCAGCTTCTGCATGCGGATGCGGTATCCCCGCCGTTTCAACAACAAACCGATCGAGGCCGCCGTCAAGCCTTTTCCGAGCGACGAAACCACGCCGCCGGTCACAAAAATATGTTTGCAGCTCATATCGACTTTCTGGAGGACATCCCCCATACCCTGTGTCCCGAATCTTCCCGGTAGGGACGCCTTTCCGAGGCCTCCGCGAACGGTTCGGGGAACCGTTCCTACCACAAAACATTCACCTTTTCACCGACGTCAAATCCAAGCCCGTCCGCCGAGGCAGGTCGCTGGAGCCCATCAGCCAAGCGTCCACCGCGACCGCGCACTCGCGCCCTTCCGAGATGGCCCAGACGATCAGCGACTGCCCGCGGCGCGAATCGCCCGCCGCAAACACGCCGGGCACATTGGACTGGTAGTCCGCGCCGGTCTTCACGTTGCCGCGCTCGTCGACACCCACGCCCAGCCGCGCGATCACGTTGTCGGTCTCCGGCCCCAGAAACCCCAGCGCCAGCAGGACAAGATCCGCATGCCACTCTTGCCGCGTGTTGGGGTTTTCCTTCAATTGCGGACGCTCGCCCTTCGTCGTCGGCCTCGTCCATTCCACGTTGATGGTCACCAGCGAGCGCACGTGGCCGTTGTATCCTTTGAACTCCTTCGTGAGAATGCTCCAGAAGCGGTCGCCGCCCTCCTTGTGCGAAGAGCTCGTGCGCAGTTTCATCGGCCAGAACGGCCACGGCTGATCTTCCGTGCGCGTCTCGGGCGGCATCGGCATCAGCTCGAAGCTGTGGACCTCCCGCGCGCCTTGGCGCAGCGCTGTGCCGACGCAGTCGCTGCCGGTGTCGCCGCCGCCGATCACGATCACGCTTTTCCCCTTGGCATTGATCCGGCCCCATTCCTCGGAACCGTCGGGCTTCGCGCTGAGCAGCCGGTTCTGCTGCTGCAGGTACTCCAAGGCGAAGTGGATGCCGGTCAGCTCGCGGCCGGGGATCGGCAAGTCGCGCGGCCGTCCGGAGCCGGTCGCGAGCACCACCGCATCGAACGTTTTCAGGACCTCCGCCGAAGGATCGGTGTTGGTGACGAATCTGACACCCTCCTCGGCCATGATCTCCAGCCGACGGTCGATAACCCACTTCTCAATCTTGAAATCGGGAATGCCATAACGCAACAGCCCGCCGGGCTTTTCGTTCTTTTCGAACACCGTCACCTCGTGACCGGCGCGGTTGAGCTGCTGCGCCGCGGCGAGACCGGAAGGACCGGACCCCACGACCGCGACCTTTTTTCCCGTGCGTTTGGCCGGGATCTCCGGCTTAACCAAACCGTGCGCGAAGGCATATTCGATGACTGTCTTCTCGATGAGCTGGATCGTCGTGGGGGCCTCGTGGATCCCGAGCACGCACGCCTCTTCGCAGAGCGCGGGGCAAAGGCGCCCCGTGAATTCGGGGAAGTTGTTGGTGGCCGAGAGCCGCTCCCAGGCCTTCTCCCACTGACCGCGATAGACCAGGTCGTTCCACTCGGGGCAAAGGTTGCCGAGCGGGCAGCCACTGTGGCAGAAGGGCACGCCACAGTCCATGCAGCGTGCGGCCTGACACCTGATCGACTCCGCATCCATCGGGCGGTAGACCTCTTTGAAGTCGTGCAGCCGCTCCTCCACCGGGCGCTGTTCCGGCGTCTGACGCCCGTATTCCATAAATCCCGTAATCTTACCCATAAATCCTCCTCGGGGCGGCCCGCGTGGCAGCCCCTTCTTTCTACTCCGCCACCGTGCCCGCCTCTTCCCTCTGCAGTCGGGCCAGCGCGCGCTTGTAGTCGCGCGGCATGATTTTGACGAACTTCGAACGTAGCTGATACCACTCGTTGATGACGCGCTGCGCCACCGGGCTACCCGTATACTCGCGGTGCCGGCGGATCATCCCCGACACCGCTTCGATTTCAGCGGGGTCACTCAGTTCTTCCAGGTCGACCAGCTCACGGTTGCAGCGTTTCGCGGCGAACGCGCCGCTCTCATCGAGCACGTAGGCGATGCCGCCGCTCATGCCCGCCGCAAAATTGCGACCCGTCGGGCCCAGCACCACGACGCGGCCGCCGGTCATGTATTCGCAGCCGTGATCGCCCACGCCTTCGACCACCGCGTGCGCGCCGCTGTTGCGCACGCAGAAACGCTCGCCCGCCAAGCCGCGGATGTAGGCCTCACCGTGCGTGGCCCCGTACAGCGCCACGTTGCCGACGATCATGTTTTTCTCGGCCGCAAAGGACGCGTTCGCAGGCGGATAGAGAATCAGCTTGCCGCCCGACAACCCCTTGCCGAAGTAATCGTTCGCGTCGCCCTCGACCGCCAGCGTCAGTCCGTGCGCGCCGAACGCGCCGAAGCTCTGGCCGCAGGTCCCCTTACAGGAGATCCAGATGGCGTCTTCCGGCAGGCCGTCGGCGCCGTACTTCTTCGAGATCACGCTGCTCAGCATCGTGCCGATCGT
>CAZOIS010000184.1:0-8050 GCA_964579865.1 uncultured Lentisphaeraceae bacterium
CCCCGCACGTGCAGACAATCGCACAGGCCATTGCTGGACACGTTCACGGCGAGCGTGCAGCCGGCCAGCGAGGCGGGCGGCCCCGCCAGCGTCAGCGTCCCGAACGCGCCGGCGTCGCCCGGCGCGACCGTGCCCGTCACCGTCAGGGCTGCGAGGTTGGTCACCGTGCCGCCGCCCCCGATCCCCGCCAGCGTCTGCGTCTTCCCGTTGACGTCGAAGACCCCGTTGGAGGCGGCCATGACCGTGTTCGTCGGCGGCAGGACGTCGTCCCGTCCCCATTTCAGCGTGCCGCCCTCGACCGTGGTCACCCCGTTGTAGGTGTTGGTGTTGAGCAGAGCCAGCGTGCCCGCGCCGCGCTTTCTCAAACCGCCGTCGGCGGCCGCACCCGTGTAGAGCGGCTGCTTGATCGAGATAGACTTGCCCGCCGTATCAAAAATCGCGCCGCCTTCACGCACATGCACGAAGATGTTGGTCAGCCACTTGTCGTTGTTGTTACCGACGAGATTTTCCGTCGTCCCCAAGAAATCGGCCGTGTCGATTCTGGACTCGACCGTGCCGCCGTTCAGGATGAGCATGCCTTTCTGCGAGGAGAAGTTGACATCGATTTTGAAGGAGTTGAGCCGCATCACCCCTCCGGTGTTGACGCTGACCACCATGTTGGACGGGTTGCCCGGGTTTTGAGAAATGCGGACCGCGTTGGCGAGAATCGTTCCGCTGCCGCTCACCGTGGTGAACCCGTACGTCGAAGCGATGCCGTTGAGGATCTCGTCGCAACTGGTCGTGTCGGCGATCCCGTTCGTGACCAGCAGGTGACCGCCGTCGACATTGACATACATCCGGTCCGTCGTCTTGAGCACGCCGCCCGCCACCAATAGCGTGCCGCCGTTGACGCGCAATCCCGGCGCGTTCTGCGTGGAGTTTCTACGGGTCACGAGGTTTGTACCGCTGGCGATGACCAACGTCCCCGCTTCCGTCTGGAGCGTGCCAAACAGATTGACCTTATCGTCGCCCGGATCCAGCACGACCGTCCCGTTGCCCGTCTTCAGGAAGGTCGAATTGGTCTCGGCGCACACGATCACGCCGTGGATCGTCTGGGTCGCGGACGAGGTGTTCAAGGTGGCAGTCGCTCCGTTTGTGATCCAGAGCGTGCGGTTCGCGTCCAGCGCGTGCGACGCACCCGCCTGCAGAGTGGCGCTGGCCATGAACAACACGTTCGTCGACGCCTGCACGGGGCTCGCGCCCAGATTGTGGTCGTCCGCGATATCCAGCGTACCGCCGCGGATCACCGTCGCGCCGGTGTAGGTGTTGGTCCCCCGCAGGTTCAGCGCGCCGTTGCCCAGCTTCGTGAGCCCGCCGTCCCCCGGCGAACCGGTCAGTTTCTGGCGGATGGTGAAGTTGCACCCGTTGTTGTCGATGATCGCGCCGCCGGCCAGCACATTGACGATGATGTTGGACCAGTTGGCCTCCGTGCCTCCCAACATCTCTTTCCAGTTCACCGTGTCTTTGCCGACGATCCGGCCGCCGTTCAGGTTGATAATGGCTTTGCGCCTCGCGTCCTCGGTTTCGAACCAGAAATCTTTGAGTCGCAGCGTGCCGCCGGTGTTGATGTTGATCACCGAATATTGCGCACCCGCGATATTCTTGACGATGCGCACGCGTTCCGTATCCAAGACACCGCTGCCCTCCACGGTGGTCATCCCGGGCGAATTGAAGGCGTTCAGCAATTCGTAGTTCCCGGACAGGTCGCAAAGACCGTTCGTGACCCACAGGTGGCCGTATTCGCTGACGCGGGCATGCGCACCGCCCGTCGTCTTGACCACGCCGCCGCCCACCAGCAACGTGCCGCCGCTCACCCAGAAGGCCGGAGCGGTCTCCGGATTACTGCCCTTCTGCGTCACAAGGTTCGTGCCGCCCGCGATCGCCACCGTGCCGGCCGCGGCCTTGAGCGCGTAAAACATGTTCGAAACCGCGCCCTGCGGATCCAGAACCACCGTGCCGTTGCCGGCCTTGGCCCAAACGCCGACATTCGTGACGGGCGCGGTCAGCGCGACGGTCATGCCCGCGCCGACCGAGGGCACGCCGTGCATCAGCAGCGGTCCGCCGCCGACCGTGTATCCGTCCGCCGTGAACGTCAGGTTGCCGAGCGTGACCGGTTCGGCCGTAATCGTCTTTTTTGAGGTTTCGCCGAAGGTCGCGTTGTTGGCCGCGCCGTTGGTCCACACTGTTCCCGCGCCGCTCCAGTTCGCGTCCGTCTCGTTCCAGTTTCCGCTCGCGGTTCCCAGCCACGTGTAATCCGCTGCCGCGGCCCCCACGACGAGCAACAGCCCGCCGATGACACTTCCCGTCTCCGCTCCGAAACGCAACGCTTCCCGCCTTCTCATGAGTTCTCCTAATTCCCTTTTGCCCGCAGGGCCCGACCTTTACCGCACCGAAATCAGCGTGCCGAAATCGTAAACGAGATAAGCCGTCTTGGCAACCGTGTCGTATTTGACGGTCCAGCGCGGCGGCAGCGCCGCGACCGACCCGAAAGGCGCCGTCAGCGTCCCGGTGCAGCTCGCGACCGTGTACCGCTTGAAGCGGTTAAGCTGCGCCGCGTCCCCGACGCTCAGTGACAGGGCCGCAAGGCTCAAATCCCCCGCCACATGCAGGCGGCCGCATGCGCCGTTGGTCGACACGTTCACGGCGAGCGTGCAGCCGGCCAGCGAGGCGGGCGGCCCCGCCAGCGTCAGCGTCCCGAACGCGCCGGCGTCGCCCGGCGCGACCGTGCCCGTCACCGTCAGGGCTGCGAGGTTGGTCACCGTGCCGCCGCCCCCGATCCCCGCCAGCGTCTGCGTCTTCCCGTTGACGTCGAAGACCCCGTTGGAGGCGGCCATGACCGTGTTCGTCGGCGGCAGCACGTCGTCCCGTCCCCACTTCAGCGTGCCGCCCTCGACCGTGGTCACCCCGTTGTAGGTGTTGGTGTTCAGGAGCGTCAAGATTCCCGCGCCCCGCTTAATGAAGCCGCCGTCAACGGGCGCGCCGGTATAGAGCGGCTGCTTGATCGAGATGGTCCTGCCTGCCGTGTCGAAGATCGCACCGCCCTCGCGCACGTGAATGAAGATGTTGGTCAGCCACTTGTCATTGTTGTTGCCCACGAGAACCTCCGTCGTGCCCAGAAAGTTCGGGTTGTCCACCCGGGGCTCGACCGTGCCGCCGTTCAAGACGAGCATGCCTTTCTGGTTGGCGTTGATGTCGATGTAAAAATTGTTCAGCCGCATCACGCCGCCGGTGTTCACGCTCACAACCGTGTTGGACGGATTGCCCGTGTTTTGGGAAATGCGGATCCCGTTGGCGAGAAGGGTGCCGCCGCCGCTGACCGTCGTGAAGCCGTACGTCGAGCCGATGCCGTTGAGCACCTCGTAGCAGCTCGTGGTGTCGACGAGACCGTTCGTGATCAGCAGATGTCCGCCGTCCACGTTCACAAACATCAGATTGGTCGTCTTCACCACGCCGCCCGCCACCAGCATCGTGCCGCCGCTCACGCGGAGGCCGGGCGCGTTCTGCCCTTTGTTGGGGGCCGTCACCAGATTCGTGCCGCTGGCGATCACCAGCGTGCCCGCCGTGGTCTGAAGCGTGCCGAACGCGTTCACTGCGCTCGGTCCCGGATCAAGCACCAGCGATCCGCTGCCGCTCTTCACGACCGTCGAATTCGTTTCCGCGCACATGACAGTGCCGTACACGGTCTGCGTGTACGACTGCGTGTCGAAGGCCGCCGTCACCGCGTTCGTGACCCAGATAGTCCGGTTGGCACTCAAGGCGTGGGTGTCGCTGCTCTGCAGCGTGGAGCTCGTCAGGAACAGCACGTTCGTCGCGGGCGAAGCCGGAACCGTGCCCAGGTTGTGGTCGCGGATGATGTTCAGCGCGCCGCCCCTCAGCACAGTCGCGCCGGTATAGCTGTTCGTGCCACGCACATAGAGATACCCGCTGTTCAGCTTGGTCAGTCCGCCGTCGTTCGGCGATCCGGTCATGTTCTGCCGCAGCGTGATGGAGCAACCGTTGTTGTTGATGATGGCGCCACCCGGCAGGACGTTGACGACGATGTTCCGCCAGTTCGGGCTTGTCGTCCCCAGCATGTCTTCCTGTGCCAAATTGTTCTTGGCCACAATCATGCCACCATTGAAATTGACGGTCCCGTTCTTGGCATAGGTGGTATCCAAATTGAACCGGTTCAGACGGATCACGCCGCCCGTGTTGACGTTGACGACCGTCAGGTTGGCCGCAGAGGAGTTTTGCGAGATGCGCAACATCTGCACGTCCAGAAGTCCGGTGTCACTGACCGTCACCACGCCGGGGGAGTTGTGGCCGTTGAGCAGTTCGGAGGCGGAGGTCAGGTCGACGATGCCGTTGGTAATCAGCAGCGTCCCGAACTCGCTGACGCGTCCAAACATGTTTCCCTTCGCTTTTACGATGCCCCCGCCCACCACCAGCTTGCCACCGGTTACCCAGAAGAAAGGATTGCTCTCGGGGCTGCTACCCGACTGGGTCACAAAATTGGTGCCGCTGACCATCTCGAGGGTGCCTTCGGCCGCCTTGAGCGCGTAAAAGACGTTCGTGTTGCCCGCGCCGGGGTCTACCGTCAGCGTACCGGCACCGGCCTTGGCCCACACGCCGATGTTGGTGACGGTCGCCGACAGCACGGCGTTGAGTCCCGAAGCGACCGAAGGAACGCCGTGCATGGTCAGCAGCCCTCCGCCGACGGCATACCCGTCTGCCGTGAAGATCAAATTGCTCAGCGTGAGCGCGTCAGCCGCGACGGTCTTCGTGTCCGACACCCCGAAAGTCGCGTTGTTCGTCGGCGCGCTGGCCCAGACGGTGGCGGCACCGCTCCAGTTCGCGTCCGTCTCGTTCCAACTCGTGCCCGACGTCCCCTCCCACGTAAAATCCGCAGCCAAGCCTCCCGTGGCGATCAGCAGCCCGACGATGGCGCCTGCCGAACCTTTTCCGAATGATTCCGAGTGCCGCTTTTTCATAGGGGTCTCCTTGTCGCCTCCGCCCAACCGGGCGCACTTCTTATCGCAACGAAATCAACGTTCCGAAATCGTAAACAAGATAAACCGTCTTGGCAACCGTGTCGTATTTGACGGTCCAGCGCGGCGGCAAAGCGTCGGCGGAAGCGAAGGGGGGCGTCAGGGTGCCGGAACAGCTCGCGACCGTGTACCGCTTGAAGCGGTTAAGCTGCGCCGCGTTCCCGACGCTCAGTGAGAGGGCCGCAAGGCTCAAATCCCCCGCCACATGCAGGCGGCCGCACGCGCCGTTGGTCGACACGTTCACGGCGAGCGTGCAGCCGGCCAGCGAGGCGGGCGACCCCGCCAGCGTCAGCGTGCCGAACGCGTCGGCGTCGCCGGGCGCGACCGTGCCCGTCACCGTCAGGGCGGCGAGGTTGGTGACCGTGCCGCCGCCGCCGATCCCCGCCAGCGTCTGCGTCTTGCCGTTCACGTCGAAGACCCCGTTGGAAGACGCCATGACCGTGTTCGTCGGCGGCAGGACGTCGTTCCGCCCCCACTTCAGCGTGCCGCCCTCGACGACGGTCACGCCGTTGTACGTGTTCGTGTTCAGCAGCGTCAGCGTCCCCGCGCCCCGCTTGGTCAGCCCGCCGTCGGCGGCGGCCCCGGAGTAAAGCGGCTGCTTGATCGAGATGTTCCTGCCGGCCGTGTCGAAGACCGCGCCGCCCTCGCGCACATGCACGAAGATATTGGTCAACCATTTATCGTTGTTGTTGCCCACAAAGGTGGCCGTCGTTCCCAAAAAATTATCCGTGTCGATTCGCGCCTGAAACGTTCCGCCGTTCAGCACGAGTGTCCCTAACTGGCGGAAGGTGGCGGCGATGTCGATGTTGAACGATTCCAGGCTCAAAAGCCCGCCCGCATTCACGGTCACCACATTGTTGGTCGCCGGCGTCGAGTTCTGGGAGATGCGGATCCGCTTGGCCAAGAGCACGCCGCGGCCCTCGACTGTTGTAAAACCGCACGTTGAACCGATGCCGTTGAGTATCTCGCTGCAGCTCAGCGTATCCGCCACGCCGTTGGTCACCAGCAGATGGCCGCCGTCGACGTTGACGTAGGACCCTGAGGTCGTCTTCAGCAGGCCGCCCGCCACCAGCAGCGTTCCGCCGGAAACCCGGAGGCCGGGACCGTTCTGAACGCCACAGTAACGCGTCACCAAGTTTGTTCCGCTGGCGATCGCCATCGTGCCATTTGAACACCAAAGCGAGCCGAAGCTGTTCACTGCGGCAGGCCCCGGATCGAACACCAGCGTGCCGCTGCCGGTCTTTCCCACGGAACCGTTCGTGTCGGCGCACGTGACGGTATTGAACAACGTCTGCGTGTATGTTTGCGGATCGAAGGCCACCGTGCCGTTCGTGATCGCCGTCGGCCCATTGTAGCTGTTTGTCGAAAGCAGATACAACGCCCCCGTCCCCATCTTGGTCAGCCCCCCGTCGGCCGACGCGCCGCTGACCAGCGGCTGCTTGATCGAAATGGTGTTGGCCCCCGTGTCGATCACCGCGCCGCCTTCCAAAATTCTGGCCGAAATGCCGATCAGCCACTTGTTGGTCCAGGTGCCCAAAAAATCAGAGGTGGAGATTTTTGCGATGACCGTGCCGCCGTTGAAATTGACCGTCCCTTTCGGACTGGCACCCGGGTCAATTGTGAAATTGTAAAGCCGGATGACGCCCCCCGTATTCACATTGACCGCGTTCTGCGAAGCCGCGTTTGCATTATACTGCGATATTCTGATCTGTTTAACATCCAGCAGCCCGTTTTCGGCCACCGTCGTCGTTCCGGCGCCGTTGAACGCATTCAGAAACTCGCGGCTGGCGCTCAAATCCACGATGCCGTTCGTGATCAGCAGCGACCCCCTGACGGCCGAATAGCCCCCGCTCGTTTGCCTGATCTTGCCGCCGCTCACCAACATGGAGCCGTAGTTGACATCAAGGCCGATGTTGATGTTGTTCGCGTCGTTCGTCGCTATTTGATGGGTCCCTCCGGTGACATGAAGCAACCCCTCCGCAACGCGCAGCGTGGAGAAAAAATTAGTCAGATTGGCGCCGGTATCCAACACCAGCGTACCCGCGCCTTTCTTAACCCAGTACCCGACCGCATTCGTAACGGTGGCGGTCAATAAAGCGCTCATCCCCGTCCCGACCGTCACGGTGTTGCTGCCGTTCATCTGCAACGGGCCGCCGCCGAGGGTGTACCCGTCGGCGGTAAACGCCAGATGACGCAACGTGACCGCATCGGCCATGACGTTTTGAGTACCCGACACGTCAAAAGTCGCGTTGTTATCAACGCCGTTCGTCCAGACCGTGCCCGCGCCGCTCCAGTTCGCGTCCGTCTCGTTCCAGTTCCCGTTCACGGTTCCCAGCCATGTGTAATCCGCAGCGAATGAAACATTTGCGGCCAGAAAAGCCATCGACAACCCGACTCTTCTTATTCCGTCGTGCTTTAGCAGGTCCATGCGCACTCCTTTGCAGAAATTTCGGCTAATCAATAAAGCAAACTGACAACAAATTTCATTTATGATTATACACTTCTTTTTAAGAGAAAACAGGGGGGATTAGCCAGAAAATCGGAATTCCGGCGCCGTCCCGGTCCTTGGCGCGGGCGCGCACCGCTCCGCGCAATCCTGTCGATGCGCGTCGCATCGTCACAACTTCTGGCCGGCCACAATTTCAGCGTTCAAGCCGCCACGTCTTTTGTTCACGCTCTGCGGACGGCCTACTGCCCATTGCCTATTGCCTACTGGCTACCGCCCACTGCCTGTGGTGAGCACCGCCGAACCACCACTCCCGCACTTTAGAACTTCTCTTTCCCTTCCCGTCATCGCCCACTGCCACCGTTTACAGCTCACCGCTTACTGCTTACCGTTTGCTGTTCACGGCTCACCGCCACTCCCGCACTTTAGAACTCTCGAACTTTAGAACTTCTCCACCTTCTCCGCAGTCTCACTCATTTGTCCTTATGTCGGTTGCGCTGAAAAAGTCGATTGCCGATAGTGGCTCATGATCGCCGGG
>CAZOIS010000185.1:0-8021 GCA_964579865.1 uncultured Lentisphaeraceae bacterium
GGTTGGGCGTCGCGATGAAGACCGCGTCCACGCCGCCGGCCATCTGCTTGTAGAAGTCGCGGTAGTCGCCAAAGGCGGCAATGGCCTCCGCCTTCGCTTCTGGCCGGAATTTCTTTAATTGCCCTCGCGCCCGGGCGATGGCGCGCCCGTCGGGGTCAACGAACGCCACGAACTCCGCCATCCCCGAAGTGACGATGTTCGGCAGAAGCGCGTGACAGCCGCGGTCGCCGCAGCCGATGAGCGCCACACGCAGAGGCTTCGTCGCAGGGGCCACGCCTTGTCCTCGCGCGCCGAACACCGTCAGGCCGCCGACGCCGGCCGCCACCGTTTGGATGAAATCGCGTCTCTTCATTTCCCCCCCTCAGTTCATATCTTGAAAGTTGAGCGTTCATTCCCTCACGAGAGCCCCCAGCCCTCGCGATACGACGTCTCCAGGTAGCGGTTGAGTTCCGGCATGTTGGTGCAGCGCAACTTCGCCGCGTCCCACTCGATGCGCTTGCCGACGCCCGCCCGCTCCGCGAGATTGCCGAGCAGCACGAGTTCCGCCAGAGGCCCCGCGTGGTTGAAGTTCGAGCAGGCCGGCGCGCCGCCGCGGCACGCCCGGAAGAAATCCTCCTGATGCGTGCCTTGGATGCGCGGCTGGGTGCGGGGCGGTTTCGGGAAGGCGCGGTGCGCCTCCTCGGGAACCATCCGGAAACCGTCGCCGTGCCGGCCCATGGTGAAGACGCCTTTGTCGCCGATGAACAGCGAACCCTCGCCGCTGAACTCCCGGTTGTATTTCTTTTCCAGCTCGGTGCGGATCGGCGGCGCGTAGGCCGTCTCGCGCGACATGCGCCGGTGGCCGCCGCCGCCCACGGTCTTTTCGTTATACGGCGCGCCGGGCGCGATGCCGTCGTACCAGTAGAGCTTAAGCGGGGGCAGATCCCCGCGGGCCGGGAACTCCCAGCGGATGCGGCTGCGGATCGGCCAGCTTTCTTTGCTGCCGCCGTACACCTCCTCCAGCTCGACCGACGCGGGGCTCGCCAGCTTCAGCGCGAAGTAGGCGTGGTTGATGATGTGGCAGCCCATGTTGCCGATGGTGGCATTGCCGAAATCGCGCCAGGCGTTCCAGTAGAAATTCAGCAGGCCGTTGTGGAAATCGCGGCGCGGCGCTGGCCCGAGCCACAGATCCCAATCCAGTTCCTTCGGAACCGGAAGCGCGGGAGGGCGCGGCGTGTCGGGCGGCAGCCCGTCCACGCGGTCGCTCCAGCAGTGCACTTCCCGCACCGGGCCGATCGCACCCGCCTGAAGATATTCGCACAAAAGCCGCGGTCCCTCGGTCGACTGTCCCCAGTTGCCCATCTGCGTGGCCACGCCGCAGCGGCGTGCCTCTTCGGTGAGCAGCCGCACTTCGGCCAGGGTGTGCGCCAGCGGTTTCTCCAGATACACGTGGATACCTTTACGCATGGCCATCAGCGCGGGCAGCGCATGGTGGTGAGTGGGCGTGGCGATGATCACCGCGTCCAATTCCCCTCCCATCTCAGCGAACAGCTTGCGGTAGTCGGCAAATTTGCGAATCGCGGCGGTGTCCGTTCCCGGAGAAAGTTTTTTGACCCGATTCATCGCGTTTTCGATCTGGCGGCTGTCCGGATCCACGACCGCCACAAGACGCTCGCCGCCGGTCACAGGCACATGCGTTTTCTTGCCTTCAATCGTGTCGACACTCGTGCCCTGTCCGAGGATCGCCGGGATATGGGCATACGTGCCATACCCGCCGCAGCCGATCAACGCCACGCGCAGGGGCTTGGTCGCAGCCGTCGTGCCCTGCCCGTGTGCGCCCATGACCGACAGTCCCCCGACGCCGGCCGCCACCGTTTTGATGAAATCCCGTCTCTTCATTATCCCCTCCTGGTTGACAACTTTCATGATCCTGCGGACTTCACGGACGAGCCGCCGCGGATAGCGCGTCCTCCATCCGCTCAATTTCGATGTGCAGCGACAACCGCTTTACGCCGCGTGCCTCAAACCGGCGGTAGCGTCCGTTCCGGTTGCAGCACGACTGCCCGCTGTCGACGATTTCGCCGCTCGTCGTATAAATGCACTTCCAGCCGCGGTAGCTTACGGTTAGCGACGTGCCGCCGTTGACCATCTTCGTCGCGGCCTCACCGTCGAATTCAAATGCGGGAATCGACAGCGCCAGTGCGCCCGCCCCGTCAAGGGTCATCCGCATCCCGTCGTTCGCAAGGCGGCAGTTCCAGTCAAGGTCGCCGAGCTTCCAGGAGACACACACGGCGGACGTGGGTTTCCCGGGGCCAAGAGATGCCGAGATTAGGACCAGTTTCGCATCTTTGGCGGCCACCGGCAGGATCGCGAGCGGCACGTCGTTCGGCTTCTCGAGCTTGTAGTTCGGCTTTTGCGCACACGGCGAAGCCATGCAGATCGCGGGGGGAGCGCCGCGGCGCTGGAGACGGCCGAGCCCGTCTGCGTCGTAATGCGGGTCGGCGTCGTAATCGAACTCGGCGGAATAGTCGCCGGCACGGGCGAGGACGAGGTGAAAATCGGGGGACGTAACAAAGAGGTCGGGCTCGGAGGGAGGGAACGAGGGCGTCTTCCCTCCGCAGGCTTCGCAGGACTGATCCACCGCTTCATTGGCGAACATCCAGCCGACCATCGCCCACGAGCCCATAGTCACCATGTATTTGTCGAAATAGGCATAGCCCTCGCAGCCGATTCCCGACTCGCGCGGATAAAGGTTTTTGACATGACGGACGGGCTTTGCCGCGAGCCAATCCGTCAAAGCGTCAACCGCGATCATGGCCGCGCGGCGGAACTCCACGGCCTTGGCGAGGTTGCCGCGCTTTGCAAAACGCGCGGCATACCATTCGCAGAGCGCGGCATAGAAGGTGTGGTTATGCAAGAACTGGTTGCTGCGGCCGCCATAGGGGATTTCCCCGCTGGCGGAGAGCATCTTTAAGGTCGGCTCCGCCGACGTGTCGAACAGTTCTTCCAGCTTCACCTTTGAGGGACCGTTGTAACCGTAATAGAGGATCAGCGCGAACTGAAGCCGGGTCACCACGTCGTAGACGATCGGCTGGTGGGGGTCGCGGTACATGCCGTTGGCGTCGAACCAGCGGAGCTGGTCGGCGACATACTTCTCGACGTGCCCGGCGTCACCGCCGAGTCCCGCGGCCATCCGCGCCTGCTCGCTCGCGCAACCGAAGACGCACCAGTTCTTTGAGACCGGGTCGCCGACACGCGGAAGAACGGTGTAGCACTTCCGCGGCGACACCGCCGCCAGCGAGGCGCGCCAGGCGTCCGTGACCGGCTTCGGATAGATCCCGGCCTTCTCAATCTCCAGCAAAGCCGTCACCAGTTCCTTTACCGAGAACTCGTTGCCGCCCGATTTCGGCGGCATCTTGCCCTTCGCCGCATCGCGGCAGGAGACGCCCATCATCCGCCGGAACAGGTCTTTCTTCGGGGCAAGCCGTCCTTGCGCGAGCAACACGCCGATGTTTGCCGTAAGCCGCGGAAAACCGTGCTCCTGAACGCCGTCCTTCTCGGCGGACGCAAGATAGCGGGCTATCTGTTCGTCGGAATACGCCCCGACCGCTTTCTCCATGAGGTCGAGGTAGCCTGCTTTCGTCGCGAACCGGACGCCGGGCGGGTTCGCCCCCCTCCCCTCGCCTGGGTTTGGCGGTGAAACACGGGCGGCGCGGGGGGCCTCCCCTCGCGCACCCACGACCGACAGGCCGCCGACACCGGCCGCCATCGTCTTAAGAAAACCACGCCGCTTCATTTCCATGCCCATTCTTACACGTCGAGCGGCATGCCGCACGCCTCCAGATGGCACTTGTGCACGATGAGGTCATGCGCGTAGGTGTAAGGGTTGACCATGTCCCCGTTTACAACTGCGGCGAACTCGCGCCACTGGTCTTCGTAGCGGTCTTTCAGAGGCGGCATCGACACGGTCTGCACGCCTTTCTTGTAGCCGCCGCGGTCCTCCTCCAACGCGAGTTTGAGAACGCCCCCGGACATATTGCCTTTCGACTCAATCGGCTCGATCGTGATCGTGCCCTTGTCCCCCATGACCTTCAGCCGCCGATGCTCAAAGCCCTTCGCCTCGGTGATGGAGGTGCGCAGGGTGGCCAGCCGGCCACCGGAATATTCGAACACCGCCAGACAGTTGTCCAAAACGCCGTCGGAACGGGAATGCCGCAAATAAGGATGAATCTCTCCGGGCTCGCCCATCAGCGTTACAGCGATATCGATCAGATGACATGCGAGAATGTAATGAATCCCGCCCTTGTAGTCTTTGATGAGGTCCCGGTACCCCTTCCCGTCGTACCGCCCCATGGACGCGTCGAGATCGAAGACGTTGCCGATCAGCCCGTCCTTGACGGCCTTGATGCAGAACTGCACGGCCGGATTGTTGCGGTACATGTACCCAACTTGGAGCGTCAGGCTCCGGGCGTTCGCCTCATCCAACAAGGCTTTGAACTTCGGCAGCGATTCGCCGCACGGCTTGTCGAGATGGATGTGTTTTCCCGCCCGGATACAGCGCAGGGCGGGGGGGATGCAGACGCGCTCTTCGGTTTCGATCGCGACGGCCTGAAGGCCGGGGACCGCGAGCAGCTCTTCTTCAGACATCACTTTCAAGCCTTTGAACGCATCGCTTTTCTGCGCCTTTTCAAGCAGCTTTGGATCATCTTCCACAAAGCCGACCACTTCGAAAAGATCCGTCAGCTTGCGAAGCGTACTCATCTTGTAGGCGTGCTGGTTGCCGGTGCCGATCTGCCCGATCTTAATGGGCGGCCTTTTGGCCGCAGCCTCACCCTGGACGGCGGACACGCCGCTGGGCAGGACCGCCCCCGCTGCGGCGAGCCCGGAAGTTGTGAGAAAAGCGCGTCGTGAAAAAGATGTCTCGTTTTGCATGTGTTGCGTCTTTCTGTTATCTCGCCTCCCCGCTCGCATCCCATAGGGAAACCCGAGAACGTTCCGGCTCCCATGATTGGCAGTGATTATGCGAGGGGGCGTGTAAAAGAGTCAATCCCGCTTTGCCATTACTTTCGCCGAGCTGTTTGGGAATGGGTGTCATACTGTTGTGTGTGGTGGCATTTGAAACGGCCTATCGGGTGTGCAAACCCGATGGGCCGTTTGAATTATCGAACCAAAATCAGCGTGCCAGCGTAGCGGACCTCCAGGGTGACGAACCCGTTGGCGGCGGTGACGACCGTGGCGAAAGCTTTGCCTGCCGGCACCCCCGTGTTGATGGCCTTCCAGCCCGCGAAGCTCCCGGACAAGGTGCCATAGGACATGATGGTTGTTGCGAACGGCATGGGGATCGGGTTCGCTGCGTTGCGGCCCAGGTCGATGAACCCAGCCCCTTCGGGAGCGAGCGCGCCGGTGACGGTCACGAAGTCGTTGGTTATTTTGCCGACACCGTTCGTGGACCATGAGCAGACAAAGGTCGAGCCTTTGACGAGGCTCAGGTTCTGAACCGTCATCCGGGCACCTGCGGGGGCATTGTTGGTGCCGGCGTCGAGCCCGCCGGTCAGAGCGATCACACCGTTGGTGAGCGTGCCGTTGCCGGTGAGGTTGCCGACGGTGCAGCGGTCGCCGAGCGCGTCGAAGAAGGCGTTGGTCGCGACAGACAGGTCGTTCGTACCGCCGAGGCGGGCGCGGAGCAGTCCGGCGCGGACGGCGACGGAGCCGTTGAAGGTGTTGCCCGCGCCGGTGAGGCTCAGCGTGTTGGTGCCGAGCTTGATGAGTCCGCCGTCCTCGGCCCCGAGGGCCGGGTCATGCAGGAGGTTCTGCGCGACGGTGTAGCCGTCGGCGAGCGACGTGTCGAAGACCGCACCGTTGGTGGAGACATAGGCGGCGGTCAGTCCGGTCATCGTGCGGCCCGAGACGCGCGGGAAGAAGGTCCCGCCGTTGAAACGCGCGTATCCGATGCCCGCTCCTCGGACGATGTTGCTGGCGATCAGCGAGCCGCCGGCGAGGTGGAGCGTGCCGGTCGCGCCGGTGCTGTACCCCAGCAGGACGTTGTGGACGATGTCGACGACGCCGGTGCCGGAGAGGTTCAGGATGCCTGTTCCGGATGACGGCTGGGCTCCGCCGAGGGAGAGGCCGGCGTTGCCGTATTGGCCGGAACAACGGAGCGTGCCGCCGCGCACGTTGAGCGTGGCGATTGCGCCTTTCGAGTCGGCGACGCGCGTATCGCTCGCGACGTTGAGGGTTCCTGCGTTGATGTCGATGACCGGGCGGGCGTTAAAGGTCGCGCCTGCCGCACCCGCGTAGCCCATGCCGATCAGGTTCACGTTGGCGATGCCGCCGTTCAGGATGAAGCGCGAGGAGAGCCCATCGGGAGCCGTGGTTGTGTTGCCGTTGCCGCGGCCCACCGAGAACGTCGAGTAGCAGTTCAGAACGCCGTCGACGAGCTCCAGTTCGCCGGCCGTCTCGGCGCCGGCCGCCGTGGTGGTGCAGTGGCCGACCGTGATGCGGAAGTTGATCGTGTTGGTCTGGCCAGGTGCGCCCATGACGACCTTGCCGGCGGAAATGGTGTAGCCGGAGAACCCGGTGGTCGGGCCGTCGCCGTTGGTGCCCGTGTTGAGCAAGGTGTCGACGTTGCTCTCGTAACTGGCGAGCGTCTGCCCGCCATTCGCAAAGGTGTAACGCAGCGTGCCGGGACCGGTCTTGATGAGCGCGCCGGACCAGGACCAGCACGGGCTGCCGAGCGTCAGTTCGTCGTCGACTTTCAAGACGGCAGCGCGGTTGCCGCCCGCGTTCAAGGTGTAGCCGCGGTTGATCGCGGCCGAGGGCCCCGTGTAGTGGAAGGTGGCCGGCCCGAGAATCCAATTGCCGGACGAAGCGGATGAAGCACCGATGGAGCTGGCTGAACCGCCGTTCGCGAGTGAGTTGGCAGAGAGCGTTCCGGCGCTGACCGTCGTGATGCCGTTGTAGGTGTTCGCGGCGCTGAGGGCGAGCGTGCTGGAGCCGGCCTTGGTCAGGTTGGCTGAGCCGGAGATGACGCCGCTGACGGTGGTCGTGGTGCTCAAGGCTGGGCGGACCGTGATGCTGCGCTGCAGAGCCACCGGCGGGGCGAGCGTCAGCGTGTTGGAGGTGCCGAGCTCCGGCACGTTAAGCGACAGCGCCTGGACCGAGGGGGCTGCGGTGAACGCGAGCGTGCCGTTGCCTTGGGCGGTCAGCGTGGAGGCGGCCCCGCTGACGGGGCCGAGCGTGAGAACGGCGGAGGCCGAGAGGTTCAACGTCGTGTCGCCGCTCAGCGTCAGCGGCGCCGCGACCACATGGGCGCCGCTCTCGGCGTTGACGAGCGCGGGGGCCGCGGCGTTGTCGAGCGTCAGGCCCGAGCCGCCGAGCGTGTAGGTGCGGGTGTTGTTCAGACAGATCTCGCCGACGGTCTCGCCTGCGGAGGTGACCGTGACGGGGGCCGTGATGGCGCTGTCGAAGCGGACCCGGCTACCGGCCGCGTTGGCGGGCGCAACCGTCCAGTTCGAGCCGGTGCCCCACTGGCCGGAGCCGTCATGGTTCCAGAGGGATGCGGTCGACGTGTCGTTGCCGATGGTGACCGTCAGGCTGCCGCCCGATGCCGCGAACGCGTAGGTCTTGCCGTAGGCGGGGTTGGCGCAGGAAAGGTTGGCGGCGGCGGGGTCGCTGCCCGCGTACGTGAGGAGCGTGTACGTGCCGTTCTGGGTAAAGGGCAGTCGGGTGTTGAGCTGGTAGAGCGCGATGCCGCTTCCAGTGCCGATGGCGGGAGAGGAATCCACCGTCAAACGGTCGTTCGCGGTGCCGTCGACGGCGAAGGCGAAGCCGAGCGCGCCGCCGTCGAGCTCGAGGCTGGCGACTGAGACACTCTGCGTGGCGCTGCCGCCGATGAGGGCCTCGCCGCCGGCGGCGACGGCGAGCGCGTTGTCGGTGGGGAGCGCGCCCGCGATGCCGAGCGTGCCGTTGGAGACGACCGTCGGACCGGTGTAGGTCGAGCCGTACGACGTGAACGTCAGCGTGTTGGTGCCGAGTTTGACGAG
>CAZOIS010000186.1:0-8017 GCA_964579865.1 uncultured Lentisphaeraceae bacterium
AGTGCATGGTCCACCCCATGCCGGGGTTGATCAGCGCGCGCCCGTCGTTCTCCGGGCGGAAGGTGACCGTCTCTTGCGCGCACGCCGCCAGAGCCGCGCCCAGCCAGATCGAGCAGATGACCGACAGCTTTCTTTTCATGTCTTTCGCTTTCAGCTCCAGGGGATCTCGCCCCCTTTGGACAGGCCCGCGGCGCTACCGCCAGCTCGCCCCGTCGAAGGTTTTCATCGCGCCGTTCACTTTGACGGAGTCGCCCGCCTTCGGCGTCAGGTTCGCCAGCGTGTCGACCGAGCCCCAGCCGTTGACGCGCGCGCGGACGCCCTCGCCGACCGAGAGCCGCAGGTCGCGCTCCTGCATCAGGCCGTCCACCGTCAGATTCAGCGACGAGCCCGCGCCGCGCACGGCGATGTCCGCCCCCTGCCCGCCGTCGGGCCGCAGCACCACGCCGGAGAGGTGCAGCCAGACGTCGATCGCGCAGTCGCGGCTGTCGTCCCGGCGCGAGAGGTTCACCAGCGGCCCGCGCGTCTTGACGACGTTCCGCAGCCACAATCGCACGGACTCGTTGCCGCTGACCAGCGCGTGCGGGGACTCGGAGTAGACGTCCTCCAGCCGGATTTCGCAAACCGGATAGCGCTCCGGCGTCAGCTCCGGGTGCATGCCCCGGTTCCACTCGGAGCGCGTCTCCCAGTCCGCCTGGAAACCGTTGCGCGGCGAGCGCAGGTAGATGTTGCGGAACGCCACGTTGCGGATGTTGGCGGAGAGCGCGCCGTCGCCCTGCATGTACCAGAACTTGAGGCCGGACTTGTCGGTCCACACGCCGCGCGCGTGCGACGGCGCCTCCAGCGAAACATACTCGTTCGTGCCCAGCGGCATGACCACGCGGTAGAGGCTCTGTCCGCAGCGCACGGTGTCGCCGCGCTGCACGCGGATGCCCGCGTGCCAGTCCGTCCACGCGCCGGTCAGGATGCGGCTGAAGTTGCAGCGCCCCAGCCCGTCGTCTGTGACGTTCTCGACCAAGCCGTCCTCGATGTCGCCCAGCACGGGCGAGGAGGTCACCCAGTCCTCGGCGTTGAGCGCGATGCCGTCGTCGCCCGTCTCCAGCGTCCCGTTGCGGACCGCGAACTTCCGCCCCGCGTTGATGTGGACGCCATCTTTCTGGCCGCGGATTTCGAAGCCATCCAACACCACGTTCTCGAACGCGGCGATCTGGAACCCGTACTGCCCCCCGTGCAGGTTCAGGCAGGAGAAGTTGCGCACCGTCAGATGGCGGACGCGGCAGAAGGAGACCTGGCCGCGGTTGCCGAACATCGGGCTGTTCTCATCGTGACCGGCGCTGAAGCTGTTGACGTCGACCGTGGCGCCCTCGATCACGATGTTCGTCTGCCACGTCCACGCGGCGAGGCCGCGGTTGGCCAGCACGTGGACGTAAGCCGCCCGCTTCTGCAGCACCGCGCCGGGGGAGAACACCAGGCGCGTGTCGCCGTCCAGCCACACCGTCCGGTCCAAGCCGTAGACGCCCGGCCGCGTCACCTGTACGGTCCGCCGGCCGCCGTCCAGCGCCCGCTGCAGCGCCGCCGCGTTGGTCGCGGCCGGCGCCTCTGGCGCGAAACCGAAGTCCGCCGGATCCACGATGCCTGTGCTCGCAAAGGCGGCTCCCGCCATGCCCACGAGCGCCCCCACCAGTCCTTTCATAGCCCCTCCCCCTTCGCATGCGGCGCGGCCAGTCCCGCGCCGTCTGCCTGACGCTATTTCGCATTGGACAGAATCTCGTCGCACTTCTTCTGCAGCGCCCCCGCGATCAGCTGGTAGGCGTCGCCCGACCAGTGGTACTGGTCGCCGGCGGCGAGGTCGAGGCGGTCTTTCAGCAGGGCATAGAGGTCCACGCTGTCCACGCCCTCCTCCTTCATCACTTTTTGCGCCAGCGCGTTGATCCGCAGGACGACCGGGTTCAGCTCGCCCAGGCCGGCGACGGGGCGGCCCTTCGCCGTGTGCGGCGTGGTGACGGCCCAGACGAGCGTGGCCTTCGGCGCGCCCTTGCGGAACGCGCGGACCATGTTGCGCAGGACCGCCTCGATCTGTTCGTCCGTCACCTTGTCGGGCGACCAGTGCAGCGAGTGCAGGCCGTTGTTGAAGATGATCACGTCGAAGGGCGCGACGCCGGCCGCCGCCTCGAAGGCGGCCGTCGGAAAGCCGGCCACGCCGCCGACGAAGTGGCACCAGTGGTAGCAGTAGGCCTTGCCCTTCATGAGCGCGTCGAAACGGCCGCCGTAGCCCATGGAGATGGAGTCGCCGTAGTAGAGGATGCGCGGCAGCGGCTTGTCCGTCTTGCCCGGCAGCCGCACCAGCCATCCCTGCCCGCCGACGTAGCCGTTCTTGAGCGTGTCCGCCGACTCCCCGGGCCGGTAGTACTTGAAGTCCGCCCCGTAGACTTTCAGACTGAGGATCTCGTAGTTGGAAATGGGCTTCGTATCCTTGCGGACCGAGGTGCGCCCCACCCAGATCGGCGCGAGGTTCGGCGTGATGCGCAGCAGATACTGCGGCCCCGCCACCTTGTTCTGGTACGGCGCAACCACGCCGTCCCGCACGGCGAGAACGAACTGCCACATCTGATTGGACGAGGCCCGGAAACCGTTCTGCCCGTACGCGATGCCGTTCACCGTCGTCGCCAGCGGGCTCCCGACCGCACCCCACTTGAGCGCGTCGACCGCGAACCCCGTGTCGGACACGCGCTGATCCAGCAGACCCAGATTGCTGCGCTCCTCCAGCTCATGGAAGCGGATCTCCATCACGATGGTGAAGCAGGAGGCGTCCGGAATCGCGCTGTTGGGAATGGCGAACGCGCTGGCGCCATCCATGACGACGCGCCCGTCAACCCGCTCGATCTTACCGGTCGTGGCCGCGAACGCGTCCTTGGCCAAGTCCCAGACCGGAGCCGGCGGCTGGGCCGTCTCCGCGCAAGCCATCCCCGCGCAAGCGGCCAGCGCCGCGCCAATCCCGACCATCAACGTCTTTTGCAGGTTCACGGCGTTCTTCGTTTCATCCCATCTGAACTTCATGGGCAACAGTGTATCTACATAACGTGTTCAAGTCAAAAGCGGCATAATTTGTCTGTCCCTTAACCGCCCAAGTGGCTACTGCAACGCCCGCAAGGCCGTCTTGTCCATCGCGACAAACGTGGCCTCCGCTTGGTTCGACGTCGCGACGAAAGTGCCGTCGGCCGCACACTTGTAATACTTTCCGCCCGTGACCGACAAACCCAATATTGAAGCCGGAATCAGCGTCTTGCGGGTCAGCACGATGTTGCCCCCGCAGAAATTTCCGTCTTTCGCCGGGTTAATCCGCTGTCCGACGATTCCCTCGGCCTTCTCCCCGGGCTGGCTCAGCCGCCAGGCGTTGTACGCGTTGACCGAATAGTCCCTGACGACGCCCCTGTTGAGCTTCAGCGTGGCTGCGGAGAGGTTCACGCCTTTCTCCATGCAGTCGGGGAAAGAATACGTCTGAAGCGGCTCGCCGCGGCCGCACGTGAACACGGCGGGGAATGCCGCGTTGATATCCGCAAGAATGGAGGACTGGGAGAGGTGCGGAACGGTGTTCCACGTGTAGGCAGAGCCGTCGGCGGTCATGTAGTTCTTATTGAAGGTGACCGTATAGTCGGTTCCGCCGACCGTGACGACCAGTGTTTTCGGCGCAGCCGCGCAATTCCCCAGCCGGTACGGCAGGCTGAAGACCTGCGACTTTCCCAGGCTGGCACCAGGCTCCTCAATGCGAATCTCGCCCCAGACAACCCCCGGCGCGTCCGCGACCCCTTTCTGCTCCGCCAGCGGTCCGCCGAAGATCAGCTCCTTGGCCGTTCCCCCCGTCACCCGGATGTCGGCTTGGTTGCCGACCGTCTTGAAAGACAAGACGCTGGGTGTTTCCGTGTTGGCGAGAAACGGCGTGTTCCCGTACCCTTCCAAAGACGCGCCGCCGCAGCTCCACTTGTTCGCCGCCGTCCGCGCGGTTTCCGTGGAGCGGATGGAGTTGTTGATGGTGAACTTGCCGAAATTGCAGCCGATGATCGTCACCGTGCTCTTCTGGCCGCTGCCGATGTCGCCCCAGTAGGGGTTGATGGCGCCCATGCTGAACGCGCCTTTCGTCAGCATGCTGCAGTTGACGAACGTCAGCTCGTTCGGCTCGTCGAAGTCCGCGTTCGAATGGGAGTAGTAAGGCACGGCCGTATCGACCGTCACCCACTCGCAGCCGACATAGATCATTTTCAGCCCGGAAGTCGTGCCGTTTGCCTGCGCCATGACGGACGTCCACTTCGAGTTGTACCCGTCGGCGGTCCGGTTCCCCTTGTGCTCGATCCTCAGGTTGCGGTAGACCGTCGTCGCGTGATAGTCGTCCGACACCTTCGATCCGCCCGACTCCTGGTGGATGGCATAACGCCCGCCCTTGATGCCCACGTAGAAGTTGTTGATGATGACATTCCCTTTGGGATAAATCGTCTGCACGTGCTGGAATGAGTCCGCCGCCAAGGTTTTCGGGCTCTCGACGTACAGCCGCTTCGGCGACCCCATGCCCCGGACGTGGACCCAGTTCTTGGTGACGACCAGTGCGATGGCGGACGCCGGGTTCGTCGCGCTCGCGTTATGCGCCAGGGGGTTGCTGACCAGCCACAGCTGCGTCAGATCCGAGATGTCGAAATCGTCGTACACCTGAACGTCGTACTGCTTGTTTACGGCCGCGTCCGTGACGGCGTTGATCGCCTCCTGAACGGTTTTGAAATCCCCCGTCCCGTCCTTCTTGACGCGAAGCGGCGTCATGGCAGAATACCCCCGGAAAGGGATCTCCAGCGTCTTCCCCAAGTTCGCGGGGACGGCCATCGCGTCGACCTGCGCTTTGAGCGCCCGCACATCGATGAAGCGCGCTTTGTGCACGGATTGGACGGCCCGCGTGATTGCGTCAGCCTGCAGCCCAGCGGGTTTGTAGGCTTGCATCAGCACGACGAACGTGGGGTACGCGTCCAGATCAGCCTGGGTCACGACGACTTCAACCAGCTGGCTGTAATAAGCTCCGTCGGGATTCAAGGTCCAGACCACGTCCCCTATTTTTGTCGAACTGTACTTGTAAAACGCGCAGGCCCCGACATTGGCTCCGTTCAGCGCTTTCAGCCGAACGCGTATAATGTCGCCGGCGCTGAGCTTCGATCTTGGAATATTCCACTGGATGCGGGACGCGCTCGTCTGCCCGGCGGCCAGCGTCAACGTCTGGGGGCTCCCGTAGGCCGCGAGATCCAGATCGCCCTCTTTCAGCGAGGCCTCCACCTCGGCGTGCTTCGCCTGCAGCGCCGAAAGGTCTGCGCTGTCTCTCGCCCTGGCCGGATCGGGCGATCGATCTTCGGCAAACGCGTATGCCGCCCATACCCATGCAATCACAGCGCACTTCAGGCAACACATGTTCCCCCCTTTTGGCCAGTCACTTTTACAAGAGACCCCCGCAAAACCCGCACGGTTAGAACAGCCACCTCAGATTGACGCCGCCCCAGACGATTTCGTCCGGCGTCATGGCGTGGCGGTCGAGTCCCCACGCGCCGCCGACCAACCCCGTGTAAGCGAGCTTGCCGCCTATCGAAAAAGAGTCCGTGATCGCGTAGGCCACGAAGACGGAGGCTTCATAATCAGCCAACCCCTCTTCGGAGTTACGGTACCGCACTTCATTGTAATGGCTTGTCCCATACCCCGCCAGAAGCGTGCCTCCGGCGGTCACACGGTCGGCGAGCCGGAACGACTTGTCAAGCGCGGCGCGCGCATACAGGTCCTTGGCCGGATTGTCCTCCAGGAAACTGCCGCCCACATCGCGGTAGTCGTAATAGACGCTGATCGAGGGCGTCACGACGGGGTTCTTGTAGGCCACCGTCGTGTAGAGCTCGTACGTGCTCTTGCTGTTCTTCGGATAGCCGTCCCCCGGGAACGTGTAGAAGATGTTGCCGACCGTGACGCCGACCGGGCCGAAGGTTTTCGTGTACGACGGCGTGACGTTGAACACGTTGATGCCCCCGCCCGTCTTGGTCTCTCTGGAGTCGGACGAGTTTTGCGTCAGATCCCAGTTAGACCACAGCTTCAGCGAAAAAGCGCCCCAATCCTGGGCATCATACGTCCCGATGACGCTCGGCTGCACCACGGCGTGTTTGTCCAGCGCCTTGCCGCGCCATATGTACGCCGAGTAGATATCCGCTTTCACGTCGAACGACAACGGACTTTTTTCTTCGGCATGCGCCCGGGCGGACACTGTCAGGGCCAGCGGAACAGCCCAGACTCCCACCCCTGACGCAACCCCCTTTGCGACGCTCCGCAAGCGTCCCCGCCAGCTCATTTTCGATGCCATCAGATGCTCCATCCGTTACGATAGGCCGGTTTCACATAGCGGTTGAGCTCCGGCAGATTGGTGCAGCGCATCGCGGCGCCGTCCCACTCGACCCGGCGCTTGAGGCCCGCGAGCATGGCGATGTTGCCCAGCAGCGCGATCTCCGCCAGCGGCGCCGAATACTCGAAGTTCGCGCAGGCCTGCGTCCCGTTGCGGCACGCATTGAAGAAATCCTCCTGATGCGTGCCTTTGACGCGCGGCAGCACTTTGTCGGGAATCGGACAGGCGCGGTGCGCCTCCTCCGGCACGATGCGGCAGCCGTCTCCGAACTCGCCGATCGTCATGATTCCCTTGTCGCCCACGAGCAGCGAGCCGTTCCGCCCGAAGTCCCGCCCGTATTTCTTTTCCAGCTCCAGAAGCAGCGGCGGCAAATTCTGCAACTCGCGCGTTGCGGTGTTCCGCCACCGCTTGCCAACCGTCTTCTCGCTGTATTGCTGTCCCTCCGCCAGCCCGTCGTAAAAGTAGATCTTGACGGGGTCCATGCCATCGCGCGCGGGGAAATCCCAGCGGATGCGGGTGCGGATCGGCCAGACGCCGTCGATGCCGCCGAACATGTCCTCGACTTCCACCGCCACCGGCGCCTTGAGTTTGAGCGCCCAGTAGGAGGGATCGATGAGGTGGCAGGCCATGTTGCCGACCGATCCGTTGCCGTAATCGTGCCAGAGATGCCAGCCGTGCGGATGCAGGTCCGCGTGGTAGTTGCGGAAGGGGCCGGGGCCGATCCACGCGTCCCAGTCGAAGCCCTCCGGCAGCGGCAGCGCGGGCGAATGGTGGCCGTCGTACAGGCCGTCGCACCGCGACGTCCAGCAGTGGACCTCATGCACCTGGCCGATGGCGCCGGCCCAGATGTACTCGCACAGCCGGCGGCAGCCCTCGTTCGAGTGGCCGTGCTGCCCCATCTGGGTGACGACGCCGGTGCGCTTCGCCTCGTCCCGAAGCCGTCGCGCTTCGAAAATCGTGTGCGTCAGCGGCTTTTCGACATACGCATGGATCCCGCTGCGCATGGCCATCAGCGCGGGCGGCGCGTGCTGGTGGTTGGGCGTGGCGATCACCACGGCGTCCAGCTCCTTGCCCATCGCGTCGAACAGCTTGCGGTAGTCGCTGAAAGTTTTGATCGCGGCGGTGTCCGCCGACGGGACCGTCTTGCGGACCCTGGCCAAAGCCGCCTTGATGCAGCTGGGGTCGGCGTCCGCGAGCGCCACGACCCGCTCCTTGCAGAGCTCGGGCAGCAGCTCTCCGCAGCCCCGGCCTCCGCAGCCGATCAGCGCGACGCGCAGCGGCTTCTTCGCGGGCGACACCCCTTGGCCACGCGCGCCCAAAACCGACAGCCCGCCGATACCGGCTGCCGCCGTTTTGATGAAATCACGTCTCTTCATTTATTTCCTCCTTTTATAACTTGAAAGTTGCGCGTTGAACGTTCATTTCCTCATGATAGCCCCCACCCCTCGCGGTCCGGGCGGCTCAGAAACTTGTTGGCTGCGGCGTCATGGGTGAAAAGCCCGGTGTTGCCGTCCCAATCCAGCCGTTTGCCGGAGCCCTCTTCGATGGCGGCGACGCCGAGCAGCATGATTTCGTTGAGCGGCTGGGAGTAGTCGAAGTTCGCGCAGGCCGCCG
>CAZOIS010000187.1:0-7967 GCA_964579865.1 uncultured Lentisphaeraceae bacterium
GAACTGGATGCGCACAAGGCCGTTGCTTAGCGGGTTCATCGGGACGTTGGGCGCGGCCCAGTTGCCGGAAGCGTCCCGCTCGGCGCTCACCGGCGGCTTTGTGACGTTGGGATAATATTTGACCGTCGCGGCGGGGTCGGCGGTGCCGGTGATCGTGACCGCGCCGTTGCGGATGTGGCGGGTCGTTTCATCCGCCCTGTTCACCGCGAACGATGCGTTCGGAGCCGCCAGCGCATCCGTGTATGGTGTGAATGAACGCGCCACCATCGAGCCGGTGGCCTTGTAGTCGAAGCGTTCCACGATCATCAAGAATTGACCTCAACTATTTCGTTTTCGTACATCAAAAAACCAGAAGTTTTTTCTCCAGAATCGTCGTAAAAGTTCCAAGTCTCGGGATAGTCGGGATCCCGAGTTTGTGGGTTGGCTGTCAAGTGTACACCATTTGTAAACGAAAGATGCAGTGAATGTCTGTCCGGCGTACAGTGTGCTTTTGTAACGACCGCTCCTTCAATGAAGGGCCACACCTCATTTGTCGTTTCAGCATATGCGATAGGGTATCTGTACTCTCGGTGTTTAAACAAAATTATAGAGGGGCATAAGATGAGAATCGAGTATTGTCCCCGTTGCTCTCCCCCTGTGCCGGTGCGTTTAAGCCCAAAATCCATGTTGTAACCACAATGTCCAACATAAAAATAAAAAGGTGGAAAACCGATGATCTTACGTAGCAGTTGATTGGCCTCTTGCATAGAAATCATTGTCCACCTCCTTTTAAAATCGCCCTTCCGGTCTCCACTATCTGCCTGTAGTTGTAGTTTTTTCCGTGAACAGCATCATGTATCCTTCTCCATGCTGGATGGTCTGGTTTGATTCCCAACTCACGCATGGCATCGGAAAACTGCTTGTTTTTTGCCGTGTTATCACCTTGGGGCATCTTTTCAAAGCGCGAACACGAATCGCCGCTTTTACGTCCGTTCCACCAGTTTGCAGCCGCATTGACTCCCGCTGCAAGACCGCCTCCGACTGCACCTCCAACAACAGCCCCCTTGGCTGCGCCTAGTGCCGTTCCTGCCATTGTTGTCGCTATTACCCCTGGCCCTGTTATGGCACCCGCCGCCGCACCGCCGCTACCACCTAGACCGCCACCAACCACAGCACCCACCGCAGACCCCATCATAGTCCACCTTCGGACAAAATTGGCATCGGCCTCACTGTCCAGTCCATAGGGATCAATGAAGTTGATGGGGTTGTTCCAACAAAACTGATACAGATTGATGCTGCCACTCTCCCTTATCGGATCCTCGGATATCCACCTGCACAGCACGGGGCTGTAGTACCTGAACCCATGATAAACCAGCCCGCTGGCATCACGTTCTTTGGAGGAGAACGTGAAGCGGGGTGTGTAAGTGCCGGTGGCGGAGAGCTGTTCCCCGAACGTCGTGTAGGCGTATTCGCCCACCACATTTCCGGCGGTATCCGTGGCCATGACCACGTCGCCGCGCCAGTTGGAGTGGAGATAGGTCGTGGAGACGGCGACGTTATTTTCAAAGCGGGTCTCGGCAACGAGACTGCCCACGTCACCGGCGATGCCGATGCCGCGCGTGTAGTACTCGCGAATAGTCCCGTCGGCGTGGGCGGTGGCGATAATGTCCATGCCGTCCCAGATGTAGAGGGTCAATAGGCCGCTCTCGGACTTGGCGACGCGGCGGCCGTGCTGGTCGTACCAGTAGAGGGAAACCGCGCCGCTGACCGCATTGGAGACACAGGCGAGGTTGCCCTCGCTGTCGTAGGCGAGAATCATGGGCGGGACGCCCATGCCACCGGGGAGATTGGTGATCGAGCCGTTTGCGTTGTTGCCGATCGCGGTGGTGACTTTGTTCACCGAGAACTCGGATAACCGGAAGGACGGGGCTTGTCCCTCCTGCTCCACGCGGAACTGGATGCGGACAAGGCCGTTGCTCATGTGGAACATCGGGACGTTGGGGGTGACCCAGCGGCCCGACGCGTCCCGCTCGGCGGGGCGCGGGGTCGTGCTTCCGGTATGGAAGTAGTTGACCGTCGCGGCGGGGTCGGCGGTGCCGGTGATCGTGACCGCTCCGTTACGTACGTGGCGGGTGAGTTCGTCGGCGCGGTTGGCGGTAAGGATTGCGTTGGGCGCGGGCAAGGCATTCGTATAGGGCGTGAAGGTGCGGGCGGTCATGCTGCCGGTGGCCTTGTAGTCGAAGCGTTCGAGGTAAGCGGGCGGGACGCCCGCGCTCCCGACTGCATTGCTGTAGGTGGTGGCCCCCGTCACCATGCTTTGGAGGTTGTAGCTGTAAGCGGTAAGCCGTGAACCGTGAGCGGTGGAGACGGCGACCGAGGCGAGACGGTCAACATCCCAGGCATAGTTAACAGCTATTAACGAAGAATGAATAACTGTGTTGGAGAGCGCGGTGGAGGCGGGACGCTGGAACCCGTCATAAGCGTGATATTCCGCGGTGGCGGGGGTGGCCTTGGTCAGGAGTCTGCCGCTGTCGGAATGGGTGTAGGTGACGGAGGCGTGGGGATTGGAGACGGCGGCGAGGGCGGGCAGGAAAGGATGGTGGGTGTAGGACTCGGGGATGACGGTTCCGCCGACCGTGAGGGTGCGGTTGGTGACGAAACCGCGCGGGCCGTAGGCGCGGGTGACGGTATAGGACAGCGGCGCGGTCTGGCCGGGGAGACCGGAGAGGGTGACCTCGGTCGAGGTCGGGCGGTGGCGGTGGTCGTAGGAATAACAGGTGGTAAGGAGGAGGGAGGAGGGAGGAGTTGAGGTGACGCGGCGGACGGTGTTGGTGAGGAGGCCGCGGGTCAGGTCGTGGCGGTTGGAGGTGGTGGAGAACGCCGAACGCCGAACGTCGAACGTTGAACGCTGAACGACTCGGGTGTGGGAAGCGTCCCAGATGTTGGTGGTGAGGTTGCCCACTGCGTCGGTGCGGGAGGCGGGCAGGCCGTCGAAGGTGTGGGTGAAGGATTCGCGGGTGCGGCCGATGGCGTCCCTGCGGGATTGGAGGCGGGTGATGCCGTTGGTGACGGCGTGGAGGAAGGAGCGGGTGGCGAATTGCGACTGCGGAACAGGGAGCGTGTTGGTGACGGAAGCGATGCCGAGGGTGGAGAGTTCGCCTTCGCCGAGGTAGGAGAAGGCGAGGGCGGTCGAGGTCCGGGCGTCGAAGGGCGCGAGCGAGGATTCGAGGCGCTTGTTGCCGTCGTACGTGAAATGGTTGGTGACGCCGTGGCGGTCGATATGCACGGAGGGCTGGCAGCAGTTGTAGGCGTACCGGTCGGCGGTGCCGTCGGGATATTCGATGAGCGTGGGGCGTTCGAGCGCGTCGCGTTCGATGAAGGTGGGGTTGCCGTCGGCGTCGGTGACGGTTGAGGGCTGGAGTTCGCCGTCTTCGTATCCGAACGTGAGAAGCGTGGCGGCGTGAACGCCGCCCGCAGAACTGGATACGGAGGTGAGGCGGTGGGCATCGTCGTAGGCGTAGCGGAGGGTGTTGGAGAGGCCTTCGTCGGCGGTGTGCCAGAGGGTCTGGCCCAGGGCGTTGTAGCCGGCCTGCCAGAGGGTCTGGGTGGAGACGGTGAATAACGAAGAGTGAACAGTTACCAGTTGGATGGCGGTGACGAGGCGGTTGGTGCGGGTGAAGAGGAGGGAGGAGCCGTCGCGGGCGGTGAGGCGGACGGGGTCTTCGTTGGCGTCGAGTTCGGAGGTCTCGGTCCAGGCTTCGGCGGGGGTGGAGCTGTTTGCGGCGTAGACTTTGTTGGAGGCGGTGACGAGGCGTCCGCCGGAAGGGAGGTCGGCGTAGGCGAAGGTCGTGTCGCGGCGGGCGGCGTAGTCGGTGCCGAGCGTGTTGTTCTTGTCGGTGCCGAGGCCTGCGGATGCCGTCGATGAGGCCAGGAGCGCCCGTTCGAACGTCACCTCGCGCCGGGCGCTGAGGATGGCGTGCCGGCTGTATCCGGTGACTTCGCCGCGCCGGTAATAGAGACTGTCGTGGCGTTCGTTGGCGAGCGTGGCGTATCGGCCGAGTGCGGGACCGTCGTACCCGGATTTCTCGGTCAGCCAGAGCAGGGCCGCGCCGTTGCGGTCGCGTTTGCCGACAAGGCCGATGTAGGGGGCGAAGGCATAGTCGTTGTAGACGGTCTCGCGGCCGGAGGGGTCGGTGACGGCCAGTTCGAGCGGCTCAGTGTACAAAGTGTCCAGATATTGCTTCTGGTGGAGGTCGAAGGTCCAGACGCCGCCGTTGGGCCACTGCATGGCGGTGACATGGTGGGAGGACGTGGCAGTCTGGCTGCCCGGGAGGACATAGGTCTGCGTCCCGTATTCGAGCGTCGTGGTCTGGCCGCCCATGTCGGTGATGGAGAGGAGGTCGGGCGAGACGTCTGCGGTATAGGTGAACGACGCGGATTTGCCGGTCGGGACGCCGGAAGGGTCGTGCAGGGCGACGCCGGTGACAGTGCCTTGGGCGTCGTCGTAGTGGTAGACGAGCGAGAAGCCGGTGACCTCGGAGACGACGCCGGAGAAGCGGCCGGTGTCCTGCGCGCGGTTGACGGCGATGGCGTTGCCGAAGCTGTCTTCGATCCGGTAGAGCGTCTGGTTGAGGAGGTTGTCCGGATCGGCCGCACGGTAGAGGTAACGGAGGCGCCCGTGGTCAATGTCGAGGCGGTAGGTGCCGTTGGTGTGGGGCTGGAAGTCGTACTGCCCGACGGCGCGGGTGTCGCGGGGGAGGTAGGAGCCGTCGGACTGGATGTTGAAGTAGAGTTCGCGGCCCGTGGGTAGGCGGACGAGGGCGTTGGTGGCGGGGTCGAGAGCGTAGGAGCTGTCGTAAGGGGCTGACCAGCGGCAGCCGAAGGGATAGAACTGGACGCCGTCCACGGGGTACTTGGCGTTGTAGGACTCGCGGTTGTTGTAGGTGAGGGTGATCTCCAGGGGCGGGCCGGCGGGGGCGTCGTGCCAGAGGGGCGTGTCGGTGAGCATATAGTTGAGGTTGAGGGAGTGGACGGCGTGGGCGGGCATGCCGCGGGAGCGTTTTCCGCACGGGTCCTCATCGTCGTCGGCGATGCCGGTGTCGTCGTTGTTGGTCTCGTGGCCGCAGCAGCCGCCGGTGAAGGCGTCGTCCGCATCCGTGTTTTCCAACGCAGAGGCGCGGGGGCGCGGAGACGCGGGGGTATTTGAGAGGAGACAGGCGAGACCGCGTTCCGCGCCGCGCAGCCAGTCGTCGCGCAGGGCGCGGGTGTCCTTCTGGACGAGGCCGTTGTCGGGATCGACGAGCCAGGCGATGGAGGCGTCGGCCTTCACCAGCACCGTGTAGTGCCCGAGGGGGGAAGGCGCGGCGTTGGGAGTTGGATGTCGGGCGTTGAGCGTTGAGCGTTTGAATTTCGGTTCCGGCGGCGCGGGGATGCAGAGGATGACGGGAGAGGACGGGGTGGCGAGGGCTGTGGCTTCGCCATAGGTCAGGCGGCGGGTTGCGATTCCCAGGCCGGAGGCGGAGAGGAGGGGCCGCATCTCCGCGACGGAAACGCCGTTTGAGCCGCCTTCCGCCGCCGCCCACGGTAACGCATCGGCGACCTGAGCGAAGGATACGGCGGGCAGGGAAGGGATGTTCTTTCCCCACGGATTCTCACGGTTTTCCGCGGATTTGTTTTCGTGAAGTTCCGCGCTTTTTGCGGCTGAGGGTTCTTCTGTGTCCTCTGTGCGCTCTGTGGTTAACAAAAACGCCGCGAGGCCGAAGGCCTTGGGACCGCATTCGCGGGCGGCGCGCGCGAATTGTTCCGCACGGTTGATGTGCGGGAGCCAGTTGAGGGCGTAGGTCTTTTCGTTTTCGGTGGGGTCGCGCGAGAGGAGTTCGTGAAGCACGGCGCGGGCGGCGGCGTAACGGCGGGTGTCGAAGTAGACGCGGGAGAGGCGCACGAGGGCTTTGCGTCCGACGGGGTTGCCGCGCTGTTCCTCGGCTAGCCGGGCGAGGATGGCCTCGGCCTCGGCGTGCTCGCCCCTGAACTTGTGGCAGCAGGCGACGTGCAGGTCGGACTCGCCGCGCCACGGGTCGGCGGGGTTGGCGGCGGAAAAGGCGAGCATGGCGGCGCGGGCCTCGTCCCAGCGGTGGGCGTTCCAGAGCCTCATGCAGGCGCCGAAGGCCTCGTTGCCGGCGGCCGAGAAACGGGCGGGGTCTTCCGTGGTCGGGCTGAGCGCGCCGCCGCGCTCGCCGGACTCCTTCACGGCGGCGACGGTGAACTGCCCGGGGCGCGCGGTGCGGGCGAGTGCGCGGGATGAGGCGGGAAAACAGGGGGCGGGCAGGAGGCAGGAAGTCAGTAGCAGCAGGGGCAGGACCAGCGAACGGCGATTCGTTGACGCAGAGACGCAGAGACGCGGATGTGCGCGGAACGGGGAATAGAGGGGTGCCCTGCCCGAAAGTCGAAAGTTGAAAGACGAAAGTACTTGGCGTTTCATGGCAGAGAAGCTCCTGGGGCCGGATTGACGATTGCGAAGGCGGACGAACCTTGGACAGGCGCATAGGGGTCGGACGGGGCGGCGTCCAGAAGGTCAAGGATACCGTCCCCGTCCGTGTCGGTCATGCTGCCTGCGGCGGGGACAGCCAGACCGTCCGACTGATCGAGAGGGTCGGTGCCGTGGATCACTAACTCGTCGTAATCGCTGATGCCGTCATTGTCAGAGTCAGAGGCGTACATGTCCGTGCCCAGCAACCTTTCAATGGCATTCTCGAGGCCGTCACTGTCAAAATCGGAGTCGGAGGGATCCGTGCCCGTAAGATAGTTCTCGAGATTGCCGAGGCCGTCACCGTTCGGGTCTGCCGCCGCGTCGGCGGGGTTGAGTGCGTCCAGCCCGAAGGAGACTTCCCACCCGTCGGGCATGCCGTCATCGTCGGTATCCCATTTCAGGGGATCGGTGGCCGTGCCGAGACAGTAGGTGATCACGTCGCCGGAAACGGCTGAACCTTGATTGGTAAAAGCGACCGGCAGATTGCATTTCCGGCCTCCGGTTTGGGCGCCGAGGGTCGCGCCGCGTCCGTCCGCGATGCCGCGCATGTCGGTGTAATGCACGGAAACGATATTTGAGATCCCTTGCGGGATGGCGATCTGGAGTGTCAGCAGATCATTCATGCCGCCACTATATATCCTGATGTTGCGGTATTCAATGACACAATGGCGCACCCCGTTGGTCGTGATGTCGGCGACGATCACTTTCGATTCGAGCGTGTTCGTCAGGGCATACAGGTCGTCCCAATAGGCGGCAATATAGGCGTGTGCCGAGGATATCCCCCAAGTAGCCAGATTCTGGTTGTTGTTGCCCGGCATGTCGGAATAGTACGGCCGGGAGGGATTGAGCAGGCCGACGACACCGTTCACGCTGATGGCGGCGTTTAAGGAGGTCACCCCCGCGAGGCGGACGGGGAACGGAAGGGGAACCGTAAAGGATTGGTCGTCATAGGACGCGGCGGCGGACAGCAGGTTCGTTCCGCCGGACACGTCGAAACGGAAAGTCTGGCCGTGCGCGACATCGAACCACCCGACCTCGTCGTCGTCCGCCAGACCGTCATTATCGTCGTCATCGTCTTCGACCAACGGCGGCTCGCTGTTGGAGGCCACGCCGGGCGCCAACTCGTCCGGCATGCCGTCTCCGTCGGTGTCGAGCCATGCGGAAGGATCGAGCGGGAACGCATCAGGCCCGGCCGCTGTCGGGCCTGTACCATCCGGATCCAAGGGGCCATCGCTGACCCCATCGCCGTCGGTATCGGCGAGACGCGGATGTGGCCGCCCCTGGGCACCGCCGAGAAATTCCTGCAGGTTGGTCAGCCCGTCCCCGTCTGCATCTAACGTCGCATCGTCAAAAATTGGGTTCAGGCCGTGCGCGGCCTCCCAGCCGTCGGGCATGCCGTCGCCGTCTGTGTCCCGCGCGAGGTCGAAGGCGAAGAGGGCCTTGACCTGGCCGACGTTGGCGA
>CAZOIS010000188.1:0-7885 GCA_964579865.1 uncultured Lentisphaeraceae bacterium
GGCTTTCATCCACTCGCGCGAGATCTTCCAGCGCCGACCGGTAAACCAGCCCGCACCACTGGACCGGTTGTCCGATCCAGTTCGGCGCCTGCCAATTGGTCGCTCCGATCACGCCGATCGTGGCATACAGCCCGACGTCACCCTCTGTCGGCGGTGACAGGTAAATCATCGCCATGCCCGTCCAGGCCCAATACCGAGCCTGTTCAAGATAAACGGCCTGTCCGCTCAGCAGGTACCCCAGCACATAACAGCGGACCAGCCTCGCCGAGGCCACGATGTCCGGCGTGTGCAGGGGCATCTCCCATGGCTGCGCGCCGCGCGGCACCTGTCCAGAATAGCGGGCGGTCATCTTGTCCAGCACGGCGAGCGCCGCGCGGATTGCCGCTTCGTCGCCGGTCAACGTGGCGTTGCTCAGCATTTCCTCGGCCGACATCGCGGTGAACCCGTTGCAGTGATCACTCCCCAGCGTTGAGGCGTAGTCCGTCTTGCCGGGTCTATAATAAGATATCCCATCCGACAGCTGCTTCGCCAACTGGGCCGTGCGCGGTCCGGCCTGACGGACCAATCCCTCCACATTGCCATACAGCAACGCCCCGACAGGACGTTTAACGTGAGAAATTCCGCCCACCCCGAAACAACCGGCGGGGAAATTCGCGATCGCCGTCCGGGCCGCCTCAGTCAAACGCGCCTTCAACGCCACGTCAGATACGTGGGCGGCCAGATACAGCAGATAAGCCGGCACGTCTTCTGCCTGTGCGGCGGGAAACGACTTTCCCCAGACCGCATGGCGCCATCGCCCCCCCTCATGCGCCGAGGAATCGAGCCACCCTGATGCCAACAACCGCACTGCGTCCTCGAAACCATTCGCGTAGCGCGGAAGAGCAGGCAACCCTGACCGCGCGACATAATCCGACACAGCCTCGGTCACCACATCCCCCTTGCCCCCGCACACCGTCACCGTACAGGTATACGTCTGGCCAGCTTCCAGCCGCACTCCGCCATAGAGTGTAAACTCGCTTTCAAACCTGGCCTCCCCGACCGCAGGCGACCACAGCCCCAACACATGCCCGCCGGAATGGAACACGCGGTCAGGCGAATCGAACAACGGCGACACCGGTATCGCACCGGCCTTCCACGTCACCGACAACCATTGTCCTGAAGCCGCCAGGGCCATCATCGGGTAGCACACCTTGAACGCATCCACCATGCGCCGGTTGGAGGCCGTTCCGCGGATTTCCTTCTCATTGCTCGAAGGTTCACAGTCCAGATACTCCACGCCGGGAAGCAATGCCTGCCGCTTCGATTCCCCGAACGTTCCGACACCCGCAAAAAGCGTCAGCCACGGCAAATGGATCACGTCGCGGGCGGTATCAACGGACACGGAGGTCTCGATGCGGACGCCGCCCCTGTCGGACACGATGCGGCGCGACAGATGCCACGCCGCGCCATCCGGATCACGTGTTTTCGCCCGGACAAGAACCCCGTCCGGCACCTGTTCCGCTGAAACCTCTGCTGCCGCGGGCACCACTGTCTTGACTTGGTTTCCGTCGACGTAGGCCAAGGTTTCCGCCGGGTTGGACTGAGCCATCTTCTGCCCTCCGACAAAACAGGCGAAGGCGTTCCATTTTACCGGATCATGAGCGACCCGAACCGGCCCCGACTCCACACGCCAAGCAAGATCCGGCAGAGCCACGTCGGCAGGCTTTACGAACGCCGGCGCGGCACGAGGTGTGAGCGGTAGCGCCCGCAATGTCCGCAACGTGACACGCCCTTTCGCCCCCGGCGGGTCCAAGCGGAAACGCAACCGGTCAGACGCGAGGGGAAGAACGCCTTTATAGACATCCGGAGAAGCCTCAGACTGAGTCATGAAGATGGATGCGTCCGCGGTGAAATGCTGACCTGGCGGCGCGAAGAACAATTGGAACGCGCCGTCTTCACCACATTCCGCTTCCAGTGTCAAAACCAGTTTCTGCGCATCGCCCCGCCCCGGAATAGCGACTTCCGGCCCCTCCAGCCACGGGTCCTCTTCGCCCGTCAGTTCAACCGTAAAACCGTTGGACTGACGCGCGTCGCGTGTGCGGGGATTTCCTCGCCAGCCATGGCCCTCTTTCGCGAAATCGACCAGCGTCACGGGGCCCGCCGCAAAACACGAGACCGCAAAAACGCTACCGAGGAGAAAGATTCCACGCATAGGCACACTCCTAAAAAACAAGTCGGACAGGTTGGGCCGGCCCGACTTGTCCTGCGCCGGGTTAACGCACTTCGACGATGCCGAGTGGCGCGGCGGTTTTCCAACCTCCGCGCGTAAAGTCCGGAACATCGACCGACGCTCCGCGTTTCAGCACCGAGCGTTCGCTCAATTCCACGACACTGCTCCACAACGCCGTGTCGTAGACGCTAATATCCAACGGCAGCCCGTTGTGCAGGCAGTAGCACAGTCGCAACAACAGCAGATAGTCCATACCGCCATGGCCGCCGGCCTTCTTGGCCGTATCCCCGTTCTTGTCCCATAACGGATGCACATATTTGGCCTTCAGTGCGGCCAACTCCGCATCGCTCATCCAACCGTGCGCCTTGGGCGCAAGCGCGACGCGCAGAGGATAGTCCGTCAGGGTGCCTTTCGTGCCAGTGATCGTGTTGATGCGGCTATAAGGGCGCGGGTTGGTGGTATTGTGCTGCACCATAATCGTCCGACCGCGGCGGGTCCGGATGACGGTGGTGTTCATGTCGCCCAGCTTATATGTCTCCTTGGCCTCAGGACTGTTCGTGCCCAAGTTCTCGACCGCGAATTCGGTCAGGCCGAACTGGTTCGAACTGACCGAGGTGAGATAATCGAAGTTATCGCCGCGGTTGATGTCCATGTATTGACAAATCGGCCCCATGCCGTGCATCGGATACGGATTGCCCGTATGGTCCTTGCTGAAGTTGAGCCGCCACATGCCCTGATATCCCGATTTGCTGAACTTGTAAGAGGCCAGATCGTGCAGATATGCGCCCTCGCCATGCACCAATTCGCCAAGGATGCCTTTACGGCAGAGCATCAGCGCAAACATCTCGTTCTCACCATAACAACAGTTTTCCAGCATCATGCAGTGTTGACGAGTTTTTTCGCACGTCTCGACCAGCTCCCAACACTGGTCAACCGTCACGGCTGCCGGCACCTCCACCGCGACGTGCTTACCGCACCTCATGGCGTAGAGCGCCATGGGTGTATGCAGAAGCCACGGCGTCGTCACATGCACCAGGTCGACCTTGTCAGATTCGCACAGTTTCCTCCAAGCATGCTCTGAACCGGCGTACACCGCCGTGTCGGGCATCCCCTGCTCTTTCAGCCACTTCTGCTGGCTCTGCGCCCGGTCCGCGAACAAATCCGAAAGCGCGGTCACCTCGACGCCAGGGAGGCCCGCATACGTATGCACCGCTCCCGGACCGCGCGCGCCGAGGCCGATCACGCCAACCCGGATTCTCTCCAGAGGCTTACATTTCAGCCCCGAGACCGCCATGTCCGGCACCCCGCCCAACACGGTCCGACACCCCGTCATGCTTCCAACGGTCGCCACGGCAGCGCCCGCACCTAATGTCTGTTTCAGAAACGCCCTGCGCCCAAGACTTGTCGACATGGTCCTTCTCCTTTTAATGTGAACCCTACTCGCCCCTTACCCCCACTCACCCAACTGAACTCACATTATCATTGTAGGCTGAATGCCGTCAATGCCCGACCGTTTCCTTTCGAGGACCATCGCCGTACGACACGGCAAATAGACTTTAATGACGTGACACTTTTCATTGCCGCGCATCTCGGATAAGAGTTCAAACGCTTGTCCCGGCTGGATGCGGGCATGTCCTCCAAACCGTTCTTCGTCGCTGTCCAAAATCAAACGATAGTCGCCCGGAGGCACCACCACGGAATAGCCGGAAACAGACTCTGAACTGTGAAAATTGAAAAGAAACACCAGGGGCCCCCGCTCGAAAACAAGGATCTTGTTCTTGTCTGACACGAACAGCCTCCGCGGCACGGTTCCTTCCAAGGCCCCATACGCCTTAACGGTTCGGATAATCGCCTCATCGAATTCGCCCAGACACCAATAGAGCAGGTCAGGGTTATCGCGCAACGCCCATTGACGCCGAGCATAATGATAGGAGAACCCATTGCCTTCACGAGGGAAATCAATCCATTCCGGATGACCGAACTCGTTCCCCATAAAATTCAGATATCCGTGACCCGCCGTAGCCAGGGTGGCCAGCCGCGCCAGCTTGTGCAACGCCACGCCGCGATCCGTCTTCAGATTCGTTGTCGAACGCGACATCGCATCATAGATCGCCGCGTCGACCAGTTGAAAGAAAAGCGTCTTCCCGCCCACCAGAGCCTGATCATGACTTTCCACATAGTTGACCGTTTGCTCGTCGGCGCGACGGTTCGTCAACTCGTGCCACAGATAACCGATGCTCCAATCCTCGTCCCGCACATCGCGGACCAGACGGAACCAGCATTCCGGCACCCCCATGGCCATGCGGTAGTCGAAGCCCGAACCGAGATCGTTCAGAGGCGCAGCGATCCCCGGCATGCCGCTCACATCTTCGGCTATCGAAATGGCGTCCGGCCGAACCTCGTGGATCACCCGGTTTGCGAGGTTACAGTAGATCCACGCATCCTCGTCCACCGTCGTGTCAAAATACTGTCCGTAATCGATGAAATCGACGCCCAACCCATGATGCAAGTAGAGCATACTGGTGATGCCATCGAAACGATACCCGTCAATATGAAACTCGTCCAGCCAGTAGCGGCAATTGGAGAGCAGAAAATGCAGCACGTCCGTCTTGCCGTAGTCGAAACAGCGCGAGTCCCATGCCTCATGCCAGCCACGCAATCCGTCATGGAAATACTGATAAGGCGTGCCGTCGAACAACGAAAGCCCCTCGCGCTCGTTTTTCACCGCATGGGAATGCACGAGATCGATGATGACAGCAATCCCCGCTGCATGCGCCGCATCGACCAGCGCTTTCAGATCTTCGGGCGTACCGAACCGGGATGAACAAGCAAAGAAATTTGAGACGTGATAGCCGAAAGAGCCGTAATACGGATGCTCCATCACCGCCATCAGCTGGATCGTGTTGTACCCGGCTTTAACGATGCGCGGCAGCGTTTTTTCGCGGAATTCATTGTAGGTCCCCACCCCGTTTTTATCTTGGGCCATACCCACGTGCGCCTCGTAGATCAGCGGCACGCACGCCGGCACCTTGAATGCCGGTATCCGCCAGACATAAGGCTCTGGCGCCCACACCTGCGCAGCGAAAAGCAACGTGGCGGGATCCTGAATCACCCGCCGGGCGTATGCGGGAATGCGCTCCCCTCGGCCACCATTCCACGCGACCTCCAGACGGTAACACTGGCCGTGCGACAACGCGTCGGACGGCAGGTTAATCTCCCAAACGTCACGCCCCGGCAGGCGGTGGAGCTTGAACGCCTCGCTCACCTGCCATCGCGAGAAATCGCCCACCAGCCAGATCGCCGTCGCGTTTGGCGCCCACTCGCGGAAAACCCACCCCCCCACCGTCTTGTGCAATCCGTAGTACTCATGCGCACACGCGAACTCAGCCAAAGACCCCGGCACCTTGGCCAACGCCGCCGCACGTTCACTGGCGAGTTTCGCGCGCCTTGCGATGATCTCGGCGAACGGTGCCAGATAAGGGTCATCCATCAGACACGAACGAAAGGCGGATACCGGCATAGGCTGACCTCCTGGAACACAGACTTAAAGCGTCATTCGAACGACCGCACAAGAGGACGCTTCAACATTTTCTCATAGATGTCGATGTAGGACTTCGCGCACGTCTCGTGATTAAACCGCGCTTGCCCCTCACGCATAATCCGGGCGATGTGGCCGGCGCGCTCCTCATCCGGCAGCTTGTGGAAATCCATGGCCTTTTCCATCGCCCACTCCAGTCCTCGGCTGTCATAAATTTTGAAAACAAAACCGTTGCCTTTAGCTTTCGCGAGGTCGAGGTGTTCAACCGTGTCGTGCAGCCCACCCGTGTCATGCACGACCGGCAAAGAACCGTAAAGCTGCCCCACCATCTGCGGCAAGCCGCAAGGCTCGAACAGCGAAGGGACCAACGTGAAGTCGGAAGCGGCAAAACCGAGCTGCGACAGCGACTGATTGAAATCGCAGACGGCCAATCTCCCGCACAGATCGTGGTAGCGCAAAATATCGTAAAAGGGTTGTTGGTATGCGCCGTTCGCCACAATCGCGACTTGGACGCGCCGCTTCGAATGGCGCGACATGAAACGATACAGGATGTCCGTGAGCAGCTGCGGACCTTTCTGCGCGGGATCCAAACGCGAAGGCCAGAAGAAAAGCGGAGCATCCGGGTTTTCTTCAAGTCCGACCTTGTGCTGGAATGCGACTTTGTTCGCCCGCTTGGCCTCACGGTGAGTCTCCGCCGTATAGCGCCGCTCCAGGTTCGGATCGGTCTCGGGATTATCGGAAGAGTCCGGCGCATTCAGAATGCCGGCCGCGCAGCCGGCGCGATATTTGTTGCGGATTTCCTCGCGCAGCGCGCGCGGGATGAAATCGTGCCAGCCGTTTACGATCTCCTCCAGAAAAGTGGGGCTGACCGTATTGATGAAATGCGAGGCGAAAACTCCGCTCGCCTGCATATCGATCGGATTGGTGTTCCGTGATTCCTCATAGTTATACGGCACGCGGGTATAATACAGATTGCTCCAGAATTCCGCCGCATCGATCCCCGAGTCTTCGATCTGCGCCAGACTCAGATGGTGGGTGTGTATGTTGTGGACCGTGAAAAGGCAAGGGATGCCCATGCGCCGGGCCGCCCCCGGAATCAACCCCGTCATCCAGTCGTTGCAGTGGATCAGATCGGGCTGCACGGTGGGTATGATGTTGTTGATCACTTCGCGCGAGAACGCCAGCGCCAATTTCGGATTCTCGTTCTGCGAATTGCTGTACACCGTCTCGCGGTAATAGAAACAGCGGTCTTCGGCCAAATGGATCCGCAAATCGGGCAAACGGCTTTTGTAAACGCGCAATTCATCGCTGATCAACTGCCCCACATCAACATGGAACATCCTGCGGTAATGGGGCAACGCCACGTGGACGTCCGCGCCCAGATCAAACAGCGCGGCCACCAGCGAAGCGGACACGTCCGCCAAACCGCCCGCCTTTGCCGTCAGTTTGCAGGCCATATTTCCCATTCCGGACGGAAGATAGGTTATCTCTGGCGTGACGATCAAGATGCGCGGTTTCTCTGTCTGCTCGGTCAGTTTCTTTGGTTTGGCCATAAACTTTTTCCCCTCTGCCCACCGGATTCCATCGCCGCGATGGTTGCTTATTGCGCTTCACCCGTTTTTTCAGCGACCTTTTTGGACAACTCGCGGATTTTCGTTTCCTCGACATCGAGCTGGCGACGCTTCTCCTTAATTTCAGGCATCTCCTGCACGATTTCCTGCAGTTTCGCTTGCGTATGGAGCAACGTCTGTTGAAGTTCGCGGTAACGCATCCGCAACGCGTCAATCTCCGGCGTCGAATATTTCGGCTCGGACCAGGCTTGATTGATCTCCTTTTCAAGTTTATGCGCGCGAATCATGGTTTTGGCGCGTTCCGCCATCCAATCGTTCACCTGCTTCTTTTCGGCTTCAGAAAGACGAGAAAAATCCTGCGCCGTGAGGGACGCCGCATTGCCGACAAGAAGCGCCAAGAAAATCACACACCGAAACACCGTTTGCATATACTCTCCTCAATTCATTCAACAGTCGGAATGATTATACGCGAAAAACGACGTTATGCAACCCGATACCGGCCGCCCGCGGGCCATGGCGAAGTGCAAAATGAAATGCACGCTTTTGAAAAAGTGGGGAAGTTTTCGG
>CAZOIS010000189.1:0-7870 GCA_964579865.1 uncultured Lentisphaeraceae bacterium
ACCTGGCACCAGACGGCAAGGCCGGCTTCGTCTTGGCCAACGGCAGCATGTCCTCGAACCAGAGCGGCGAAGGCGAGATCCGCAAGGCCATCGTCGAGGCCGACCTCGTGGACTGCATGGTGGCCATGCCCGGCCAGCTCTTCTACTCCACGCAGATTCCGGTGTGCCTGTGGTTCCTCACGCGCAACAAATCAGGGCGCGCCCTAGAGCAGGGCAAGGCCGCAGCGAAGGTTCCGCAGCAGCGCAGCCGCAAGGGCGAGACCCTGTTCATCGACGCCCGCAAGCTCGGCACGCTCGTTGACCGCGTGCACCGGGAGCTGACAGAGGCCGATATCGACAAGATCGTCGGCACCTACCACGCCTGGCGCGGTGACAAGGGCAGCGGCACCTATGCCGACATCGCCGGCTTCTGCATGTCCGCCACCGCCAAGGAGATCGCAAGCCACGGCCATGTCCTGACCCCCGGCCGCTATGTTGGAGCCGAGGAGGTCGAGGATGACGGCGAACCCTTTGCCGAGAAGATGACCCGACTCGTGGCTGAGCTGAACCAGCAGTTCGCGGAATCCGCCAAGTTGGAGAAAGCCATCAAAGCCAATCTGAAGGGGCTGGGGTATGGCGGGTAAGACAGGACGAACGCTCAACGCTCAACACTCAATGCCCAACGCCGAAGTGAAGGCGGGGGAATACCCGCTCGTGCTGTTCACCTCCAAGGACGGTGCTGTTTCGGTCCCCGCCACCGTGGAACGGGAGTCGGTCTGGCTGTCACAGGCGCAGATGGCGGACCTCTTCGGTAAGGAGCGCTCGGTCATCACCAAGCATATCCGCAATGCCGTCAGCGAGGGCGAGATCGACGAGAAGAGCAATGTGCATTTTTTGCACATTCCTCACTCCGACAAGCCCGTCGCCTTCTATAACCTGGACGTCATCATCTCGGTCGGTTACCGCGTCAAATCCCAGCGCGGCGTGGAGTTCCGCCGCTGGGCGACAACCGTGCTGCGCGATTACATGCTCAAGGGCTATGCCCTCAACCGGGAGCGGCTCAAGACCCTCGGCCAGGTTGTCAGCATCCTGAAACGCGCCGAAAACAGCTTGGATGCGCGGCAGGTGCTCTCCGTTGTTGAGCGCTACACCGCCGCGCTGGATCTGCTGGACGCCTACGACCACCAGCGCGTCGGCAGGCCCAAGGGACGCAAAGCCCGGTCGCGCCTGACCTACGCGGAGTGCAGGGCCTTCATTGACGCGATGAGTTTCGGCAACGCGTCAGCCCTGTTCGGACGGGAGAAGGACGCCTCCTTCAAGTCCAGCCTCGGCGCGGTCTACCAGACCTTTGACGGCAAGGAGGTCTACCCCACCGTGGAGGAGAAGGCCGCGAACCTGCTCTACTTCATCGTCAAGAACCACTCTTTCACCGACGGTAACAAGCGCATCGGCGCCGCGCTCTTCCTGCACTTTCTCAACAAGAACAAGGCGCTGCTGACCGTGGACGGACGCAAACGGCTTGCCGACCACACGCTGGTTGCGCTCACCATCCTGATCGCCGAGTCCAAGCCCGCCGAGCGCGAAACCATGCTCAGCCTCGTCATGACCTTCCTTGCGGACGACGGGCAAGGAGGTGGTTATGGGTGAGTGGAAGAAAACGACATTAGCCGATGTCTCCTCTGACATCTCCTATGGCTATACTGAGAGCGCTTCGCCTGACAAGGTAGGCCCACGTTTTCTCCGTATCACGGACATCCAGAATGGGATCGTCAACTGGAACACCGTTCCTTATTGCCCGATCTCAGAGGCCGATCATAGAAAGTATCGTCTTCAACATGGCGATATCGTTATCGCTCGAACTGGAAACAGCACCGGCGAGAACTTTATATATCAAGGATCTGAAGACGCTGTATACGCATCGTATCTTATTCGATTTCGCGTTGACGCCAGAAGAGCAGATCCAGCCTTCGTGTGGTACAACCTGAGAACTAGTGCATGGTGGGGATTCATTAATAACTCCAAAACGGGATCCGCACAAGCTGGAGCAAATGCAAAAGTCCTTGGTCAGTTTGCCTTTACCCTGCCTCCCCTCCCCGAGCAGAAGCGCATCGCGCACATCCTCGGCACGCTGGACGAAAAGATCGAGTTGAACCGGCGCATGAACGCGACGCTGGAGGCGATTGCGCGGGCGCTGTTCAAGTCCTGGTTCGTGGACTTCGATCCTGTCCGAGCCAAACTCGACGGCCGTAAGCCCGAGGGCCTAGATCCCGAGACCGCCGCGCTCTTCCCCTCGCACTTTGAACATAGTGAGCATGGCCATACTCCCGTTGGATGGAAATCAGTGCCGATCACTGATGTGTGCGCAATCAATGATTGGTCTCTCGGCAAAAGTGACAGACTAACAACCATTGAATACATCGAGATCTCTGAAGTCAGTGGCGGTAACATTTCCAATATAGCCACGTACTCACGAGGTGAGGAACCTAGCCGTGCTCGCCGCAGATTGCGGCACGGAGACACTGTCATTTCAACTGTCCGACCTGATCGTGGTTCCTACTGTCTTGCCCTGAACCCTCCTAAGAACCGCATAGCTTCGACTGGTTTTGCGGTGCTTACGCCAACCAAAGCACCATGGTCATTTATCCACGCAGCTATGACGCAACCTGAAGTCTTCGATTACCTTGGACAGATGGCCGACGGTGGAGCCTACCCAGCGGTACGCCCTGAAATTATCGGAGCCATGCAAATCACATTACCCAATCAATCAAGAGTCCTCGACTCCTTCCATCACGCATGCGCCCCACTCTTTGAACAAGCTGAAGCTAATCGGGCACAATCAAACATTCTCGCCAACCTGCGAGACACCTTACTGCCTAGTCTGTTGAACGGCCTATTAAGGACCCACATATGAGCTATCTAAAGACCGACCTTGAAGGTAAAGTCCGCAACCTGCCCCACTTCAAAAGCGAAGCTCTACTCCCATTGTTTGAAGCTGTAGTAAATTCTATTCAAGCGATCGAAGAACGCGGCAATTTTGCGTCTGGCGTTATAGATATTCGAATACTTCGCGAAGAACAAATTATGCTCGGCGATCTCGACTCAGCAGCGATTTGTGGCTTCGAGATTACCGATAACGGCATTGGATTCAATACCGAAAACTTTGATTCATTTGAAACATCCGACACGACCCACAAACAAGCCAAAGGAGGAAAGGGTATTGGCAGATTCTTATGGTTAAAGGCCTTTGACACCGTTAGTGTTGACAGTATCTTCGAGTCTGACGGCAAACGTTATAAGCGCCAATTCACTTTTACGCCAAATGCCGGAATCACGCAAAGCCCGGTAACAGAAACCTTTGCGGATTTACAAACCACCGTGCGACTATTGGGGTTTAAGAAAGACTATCGAAAGCTCGCTAGCGCATATAAGACCCCACAAAAGATAGCCCAACGGATACTGGAACACTGCTTGTCATATTTTATCGCAAGTGATGCTCCTTTAATTACAGTACGCGATCTGGATGACACATTGGTGCTAAACACCATATTCGAGTCTGAAATTAAGAATAACACGAAGCTCGAAACTGTCGAAATTGGACAACAAGTGTTTTCGCTCGCCCATATTAAGCTCTACTCTACACACGACAAAATGCACAACATTGTCCTCTGCGCCAATAGGAGAGATGTTAAAACATTAAGTTTATCAAAGGCGCTCGGCACAAGTACTCAATTTGATGACGTCGATCAGAAGTTTGTTTACGCATTATACGTGACCTCACCTTATCTTGACCAGAATGTGGACACCTATCGTCTCAATTTTGAAATTCCCGACGATGCGACTTTACTTGATCAATCGAACGGTATCACGATGAGCATGATCGAAAACGCCGTGTCTGCGGCCGCCAAAGTTTTCTTGGCCGATTTTTTGAAGAAAGCCAAAGAAAAGAAGGTGTATCTCATTGCTAACCATCTTGCAACAGTTAATCCTTCTCTCCGTGCAGTGCCCCACTATTGCCCCGAGGTTTATGACGACATCGAACCGAACAGTAGTCCCGAAAAAATTAATGAGGTTCTCTACTGTCATAAGGGCAAAGCCGAGTGGGCTATTAGCCAGAAGAGCGATAAGCTCTTAAAGACCCAAGCGAAAAGTCTATCCGAGGTGGACGAATCCTACAAGGCATTGACATCTGAGATCAGTGCTTTTCAGAAAGACAATCTCGTCAATTACCTTTGTGATCGAAAGCGCATGATTGCCCTTCTTGAGAAGAAGCTGGAATTGAACGCAGACGGTAAGTTCTCTAACGAGGATATCATTCACGATCTCGTCTTTCCCCGAAAGGCTACGACCGATGAACTCGCCTTCGAGAACCATAATCTCTGGCTTATAGATGAGTGCCTGACATTTCATGCTTTCGCCGCGTCTGAGATGCCACTGAGCGAAACGACCACATCAGAAAGTGAAGAACGCCCGGATATCGTGGCCTTTGCCGAGGTAGATGAAGACAAGATCGCACGTTCCGTCTCCATCCTGGAGTTCAAGAAACCTCAGAGAACCTCCTTCGATGAAGACCCTACGCGCCAACTTTACCGATATCTGCGGGAGATCAAGGAGACAAAGAGGGTCCGCCTCCCAAATGGCCGTGACCTAAATGTCGGAGATACGACTCGATATTACTGCTATGCCATATGTGACATTACTCCAGCAATTCACGTATTCGCCGAGAATAACGGGAACTATGCACGGCTGAAGGGGGAACTCGGTTACTACATGTACAATAGGGCTCTAAATGCGCACACCGAGATCCTGCATTTTGACAAACTGGTAGTCGATGCCAAGAGGCGGCATAAGGCCTTTTTCGAGAAACTTGGTATTGGATGACATATGGTGATTAACGAATCCATACTTGAAGACGCATCGCTGTCCTGGTTCAAAGAACTGGGCTACGCGGTCGCGCACGGCCCGCACATCGCCCCCGGTGAGCCCAAGGCCGAGCGTGACTCATTTGGCGACACAGTTCTCACGGGACGCCTGCGCCACGCCGTGGCCCGCCTCAACCCCGGCATTCCCGCCGAGGCGCAGGAGGACGCCATCCGCAAGGTCCTGCGCGTGGCCACACCATCCCTGATCCAGACCAACCGCATCTTCCACCGCATGCTCAGGGACGGAGTGGAAATCGAGTACCCGCGCAGCGACGGCTCCATCGCCGGTGACCGCGTCCGGCTCATCGATTTCGAGACCCCTGTCGAGAACGACTGGCTGGCCGTGAACCAGTTCGCGGTTGTCGAAGGCCAGTGCAGCCGCCGCGCCGATATCACCGTTTTCGTCAACGGCATCCCCCTCGGCCTGATCGAACTCAAAAACGCCGCCGACGCTGACGCCACGGTCTGGAGCGCCTACCAACAGTTGCAGACCTACAAGGCCGAGACCCCGTCCTTGCTCGGATACAACGCCGTGCTCGTGGTCAGCGACGGCGTCAGTGCCAGGATCGGCTCGCTTACCGCCAACCAGGAGTGGTTCAAGGTGTGGCGCACTGTTGACGGCGACGCCTACGCCCCCAAGACGGCCCTGGAGCTAGAGGTGCTGGTGCGCGGCGTCTTTGAGCGCAGGCGTTTTCTGGACCTGCTCCAGCACTTCACCGCCTTCGAGGAAGACCCGGACTCGGGCACTGTCAGCAAGATCATCGCCGGCTACCACCAGTTCCATGCCGTCAACGCCGCCGTTGAGGAGACGCTCAGGGCCTCGGGTATGGGCAACTGGGGCGAGTCCCATGATCCGACGGACAACGAGGGCCGCTACTGGGCCGGGCGCATGAACGACGGTGCCGCAGGCGACCGCAGGGCCGGTGTGGTCTGGCACACGCAGGGCTCCGGCAAGAGCCTGTCCATGCTCTTTTACGCCGGCCGCATCATCCGGCACCGGAAGATGCGGAACCCGACCCTGGTCGTTCTCACCGACCGCAATGACCTCGACGACCAGCTTTTTGGCCAGTTCCAGCGCTGCCACGAGATCCTGAACCAGACGCCGGTCCAGGCCGAGGGCCGCGACCACCTTAGGGAGTTGCTGAACCGGGCCAGCGGCGGCGTGGTGTTCACCACGATCCAGAAATTCCTTCCGGAGAAGGGCGAGCGCATGCCCGCTCTCAGCGACAGGCGCAACATCGTCGTGATCGCCGATGAGGCGCACCGGAGCCAGTACGACCTCATTGACGGCCTGGCCCGCCACATGCGCGACGCCCTGCCCGGCGCCACCTTCATCGGCTTCACCGGTACCCCCATCGAGAAGACCGACGCCAACACCCGCGCCGTGTTCGGCGACTACATCAGCGTCTACGACATCCAGCGTGCAGTGGCGGACAAGGCCACGGTGCCGATCTACTACGAGAGCAGGATAGCCAAGCTCGCCCTCAACGCCGCCGCCGTGCCGAAACTGGACGAGGAGTTCGAGGAGATCACCGAGGGCGAGGAGCTGACACGCAAGGAGAAGCTCAAGACCAAGTGGGCGGCGTTGGAAGCGCTTGTGGGCGATCCCAAGCGCATCGCCTTGGTGGCGCAGGACATCGTCACCCATTTCGAGCGGCGCTGGGAGGCCATGGACGGCAAGGCCATGGTGGTCTGCATGAGCCGCAGGATCTGCGTGGACCTTTACGATGCCATCATCAGGCTGCGCCCGGACTGGGCCAGCGCCAAGGATGATGACGCCGATGCCGAGAGCGGGAAGGCCTGCGTGGTCAAGGTGGTGATGACAGGATCTGCCGATGACGGGCCGTTGTGGCAGCCGCATATCCGCAACAAGCTCAGGCGGCGCAAGCTGGCGGTGCGGTTCAAGGACAGCAAAAGCAGTTTCCGCATCGTGATCGTCAGGGACATGTGGCTGACCGGCTTCGACGCGCCCTGCCTGCACACCATGTATCTGGACAAGCCCATGCAGGGCCACGGCCTCATGCAGGCCATCGCCCGCGTCAACCGCGTGTTCAGGGACAAGCCCGGCGGCCTGGTTGTGGATTATCTGGGCCTCGCCGACCAATTGAGGAAGGCCCTGGCAGTCTACACCGAGAGCGGCGGCATGGGCGACCCCACCTACGACACCGCCAAAGCCATCGCCGTCATGCTGGAGAAGCACGAGGTCGCGTGCAACATGCTTCATGGGTTTAAGTGGACGAAGTGGACGACCGGCACGGCCACGGAGCGGCTGCAGCTCATCCCCGCAGGCCAGGAGCATATCCTGGCGCAGGCTGACGGCAAACAGCGCTTCATCAAGGTCGTGACGGAGCTGTCACGCGCCTTCGCCCTGTGCGCTGCATCTGACGAGGCCTCCGGGATCCGCGACGATGTCTCGTTCTTCCAGACCCTACAGGCCGCGCTGAACAAGCAGAGCCTAGGCCAGAGGAAGACGCCGGAGCAGTTGGACGCCGCCGTGCGCCAGCTCGTTTCCAGAGCCATCGTCACCGAGGGCCAGGTGATCGATGTCTTCACAGCCGCCGGCATCGCCAAGCCCGACATCTCGATCCTGTCCGAGCAGTTTTTAGCCGAGGTCAGGGGGCTCAAGCACAAGAACGTGGCCGCCGAACTGCTGGAGAAGCTGCTGCGCGACGAACTCAGGGTCAGATCCAGGCGCAACCTCGTGCAATCCCAACTCTTCAGCGAGCGCCTAAAGAAAGCGCTCAACGCCTACCACAACCGCGCCATCTCCACGCTGGAGTTCATCGACGAACTGATCCGCATGGCCAAGGAACTGGATGCCGCTGAGAAGCGCGGCGCCAATCTGGGCCTGAACGAAGACGAGGTCGCGTTCTATGATGCTCTGGCCACCAACGACACCGCGGTTAAGGTCATGGGCGACGACAAGCTCAAGGTCATCGCGGTGAAACTGCTCTCTACCGTGCGCAAGAGCG
>CAZOIS010000190.1:0-7864 GCA_964579865.1 uncultured Lentisphaeraceae bacterium
TAAGAGCCGTTCCTGATTTTTTTAACGCTGATCGCTTAAAATCAGGAACGGCCGTCTCGGCAAAAGCCCACCTCCATCTCACCCGGTGCGGTCGCGGCAGGCATTTCCCGTGCGCGCCTAGGCGAGCATGACCTGTCCGCCCGTCACGGGAATGGCCTGGCCCGTCTCGTAGGCCTGCTCCGTCAGGTAGTAGATGGCCTTCATCACGTCGGGCGTGGTGCAGCCCCGGCGCATCGGCACCTTTGCCTCGTAGAATTTCTTCACGTCCGCGAAGGTCTTGGCGCCCGGCACCTTGCCGCTGTCCAGGTATTGCTTGAAAAGCCCTTTCTGCGGGTCGGACCACAGCGGGCCGTCGTAGAAGTTGCCGGGGCAGATGGAGTTGACTTTGATGCCGTCCTCGACCAGCTCCAGCGCGAAGCTCTGCGTGAGCCCGATGCCGCCGAACTTCGAGCCGGCGTAGGCGCCGTTTTTGTTCGAGCCGACCAGGCCGGATTTGCTGTTGATCTGGACGATGTCGAACCACAGCCCCGGCGCGGCCTGGTGCTGCAGGGCCATGATCGGCGCGACCGTCTGGACCGAGAGGAAGTAGCCCTTGTAGTTGACGCTGGTCACGAAGTCGAGATCTTTGACGGAGAGGTCCTTCACGCTGCCCGCGCGCAGCACGCCGGCGTTCGCCACAAAGAGGTCCACGCCGCCGAAGGCGCCGACGACCTGCTCCAGCGCCGCGCGCAGCGAGTCGGCGTCCGCGACGTTCACGGCCACGCCGATCGCGGCCTCGCGTCCGCAGGCCGCGTTGATTCTGGCGGCGGCGGCGTTCACGCCGTCGACGTTGATGTCGGCGAGGGCGACCCACGCGCCCTGCCTGGCGAGATCGGTGGCGATCTCGAAGCCGAAGCCCTGCGCCGCGCCCGTGACGACGGCGATCTTGCCCGCCACGCGCCCGGAGACGGCGGGGAAGACGGCTTCATAGGTGCCCAGCGTGTCGAGCGTGACGCGCGTCGCGCCCGCGGGCAGCTGCCGGCGCAGCTCGCACAGCACATCGGCGCAACCCGGCGGGACGGAGATCGCGGGCTCCTGACCCGACGGTTCGACGCGCGCGAGGCGGGGAAGGATGTTGTCTTTTGCCATCAGCCCGCGCACGGCGGGCAGGATCTTGGTCAGCATAATATCATTTCCTCGGTTGATGTCAGCGAATCCGGAACGCTCAGCGTTTAACGCTCAACGCTCAAGTCAGCTCGTACCCCTTGAACGTTGAGTGTTGAGCGTTCAGAGTTGAACGTTATTTCACTTTGACGGGCTTGCCGCTCTTGGCGGAGGCGTAGAGGGCGTCGATGATCTTCATGAGCTTGACGGCCTCGTCGGGCGTATTGAGCGGCTTTTCCTTGCCTTCGAGGGTCAGCACGAAGTTCTTGGCGGCGCGGACGCGGCCCATGGCGGGATCGGCGGCGGTGACGATGTCGCGGTTCACCGAGCAGCCGTTCTCCTGGGTGTAGAGCTCGCAGGAATCGATGCTGGTCTCGTCGAGCCCGTCGCGGCCGAAGAGGCGCTTGACGCAGCCGCCGGCCTTCTGGCCCTGGAAGGTGACGCTCACCTCTTCGCGCTTGTTCATCTCGGCCCACGCGTTGCGCAGGAAGAGCACCTGGCCGCTCTTGAAGCGCACGAAGCCGTGCGCCGAGGCTTCCACGTCGGTGACGCCGTGGGCGACGTCAGGGATGCCCCAGGGGCCCTTGAAGCCCTTGTCGGAGATGAAGTCGCTGAAGGTCTGCGCCAGCACCCACTCGGGCTGAGGGTAGTCCATGAAGTGGAGCGCGAGGTCGATCATGTGCAGGAGGTCGATGACCGGGCCACCGCCGGAGAGCGCCTTGGTGGTGAACCAGCCGCCGAAGCCGGGGATGCCGGTGCGACGGATCCAGAGCGCCTGCGCGGAGTTGATGCGGCCGACCGCGCCGTTGTCGAGATACGCCTTCATGGCGTAGGACTCGGGGCGGGCACGGTTGTTGAAGTCGAACATCAGGGTCTTTTTGGCCTTTTTCGCCGCGGCGGCCATGGCGGTCATCTCGGCGGCGTTGAGCGCCGGCGGCTTCTCGCAGAAGACGCTCAGGCCGGCCTTGAGCGCCTGGATGGCGAGCGGCTTGTGGAATTTGTTCGGGGTGATGACCGAGACCGCGTCGAGCTTCTCGGTCTTGATCATGGTGGCGATGTTGCCGTAGACCTTGGGGATGCCGAATTTGTCCGCCACGCGTTGCGCCGCGGCCGTGTTCACGTCGGCGATGGCCGCCACGTCCGCCCCGGCTTCTTTGAAACCGGGAATGTGGTAGTTGGTCATGCCGCCGGCGCCGATGATGCCGATCTTGATGCTCATAAATGCTCCCGTTTGCGGACGGTCCGGGGTGCCGTCCCGCTCATTCACAGCTCCCGTGGGCCAGGGCGCGTCCCCGAAGCGTCCGAATGCGTTCCCAACGAGAAAATCGAATCAGTGTACGACAAACGCGGCGGCGGCCGAAGCAAAAAACGCGCGTCATTCGAACGCGGCGAGGTTTTTCTCGCGCAGGCTGACGTAGCCGGGCGCGGAGGGCGTGGGCTTGCCGACGACCAGGTGGTCGACGACGCGGATGCCGAGAATGCGCGCGGCTTCGATCAGGCGGCGCGTGATGTCGATGTCCTCTTTCGACGGCGTGGGGTCGCCGGAGGGGTGGTTGTGCGCGAGGATCACGGAGGCGGCGCTGTAGCGCACGGCCTTGGAGAAGACTTCGCGCGGGTGCACGGGGCTCGAGTCGAGCAGGCCGCGCGTGGTCTCGACGGGCTGGCCGATGAGTTTGTTTTTGGTGTCGAGCAGCAGCACCCAGAAGATTTCCTGCTGCAGCGTGCGGGCGAGGGGGCTGACGATGCGGTAGACGGCTTCGGGCTCGCGGATGGCGGGCGTGTCGGGGCGCGGCCCCTGCCGCGCGGCGCGCCGCCCGAGCTCGAGCGCGGCGGCCAGCTCCATGCACTTGACTTTGCCTAGCCCTTTGATCTTGCTGCCGAGCAGCTCGGCGAAATCGGCCTTGGCGAGGTCGGCGAGCCCGCCGAAGCGGCGCAGGATTTCGCGCGCGAGCTCGGTCACGTTCTTGCCGGGGACGCCGGAGCGCAGGAGCAGGGCGAGCAGAATCTCGTCGGCTACGTTCTCCGCCCCGCGCCGCTGGAACTCCTCGCGCGGCCGCATCTCCTCCGGCAGATTCTTGACCGTGCGGGGCGCGTCGGGATAGACGGCGCGGTCAGGGGGACACGACGGGTGAGGGTCCATGTTGCCTCCAGATGTCGAGGACCCTCCGGGCGACACGCTCCGGCGGGTCGTTATCCTCAATGTCGATCCAGACCGTCCGGGTCTGGTGGCGGAACCAGGTCTCCTGCCGCTTCGCCAGCTGGCGCGTGCGGATCACGATGCGCTCAGACGCTTCGCGCACGGTGAGCGAGCCGTCGAGCAGGGCGCTGGCCTCGGCGTAGCCGATGGCCTGCGCGGCGGTGGCGGACCAGGCGGGGTAGTCCCGGCGGAGGGACTGGACCTCTTCGACGAGGCCGAGCCTGAACATCTGCGCGACGCGGCGCGCGATGCGGGCGTGAAGTTGTTCGCGCGGCAGGCGCAGGGCGGTGACGGGGGCGTCGGACGCGGCGCGCTTCCACTGTTCCGGGATGCTGCCGCGCGCCTCGATGTGCTCCAGCGCGCGGATCAGGCGGCGCGGGTTCGCGGGATCGGCGAGCGCGGCCAGCGCGCCGGGGGCGCGCGCGTCGAGGGCGCGCCGGAGCGCGTCGGGCCCCTCGCGCTCAAAGAGCGCCTGCCAGCGGGCGCGGGCGGCGGGGTCGGCGGCGGCGCCGTCGAGTCCGCCGATGAGCGCCTTGATGTAGAGGCCGGTGCCGCCGGCGACGATGAGCCCGGGCGCTTCAGGCGAGCCGCATGCCGCGCCGCGGTCGCGCAGGGCGCGCGCGGCGTCGGCGAGCCAGAGGCCGGTGCTGAAGGGCTCGGCGGGCGAGACCAGGTCGATGCCGAAGTAGGGGACCGCGCCGCGTTCGGCGCGCGAGGGCTTGGCGGTGCCGATATCCATGCCCCGGTAGACCAGCATGGCGTCGGCGGAGAGAACGGCGCAGCCGAGCTGCTCCGCGAGCGCTTGCGCGACGGCGGTCTTGCCGGTGGCGGTCGCGCCGGCGAGAATCCAGGCGTGTGACAAAGGTGCCATCAGGAGCCAGAGGTTCGGGTTGAGGCGTCGGAACCGGAGCGCGGGCGTGTCCTTCTCGGCACCGCCCGGCTCCTAATTCTTAACGCCCGCTTTCTTGTCGTGGTGCCATTGGGTGGCGATGAAAAGGAAGACCCCGCAGCAGATGGAGGCGTCGGCGATGTTGAAGGCGGGAAAGTGGGCTTGTCCCCAGAAGAAATCGAGGAAGTCGACCACGTAGTTCAGGCGGACGCGGTCGATCAGGTTCCCGAGGATCCCGCCCAGAATCAGCGTCAGGGTGAGGGCGCCGCCCCACAGCGGCCCGAAGAGCTGCTTGCGCTTCCAGACCAGGAACGCGAGCGTGAACAGGGAGAAGGCGATCAGAAAGATCTGCTGCCCCGACAGCATGCCCCAGGCGGCCCCGCGGTTCTCCACGTAGCTCAGGCTGAAGAACCCGGGGACGACGGGAATAGACCCCGCCTGCTTCAGGCAGGTGACGGCCCAATGTTTGGCGAGCTGGTCGGCGGCGACCAGAAGCGCGACGAACAGGGGGATGCGCATGGCCGCCCCTTATCTGCGTCCGCCGGGACGGGGCGCGCGCTCCATCTCGGACTGGCACTTGATGCAGTTTTTCGCGAAGGGCAGGACGGTCATGCGGGGCTTGCTGATCAGTTCGCCGCACGTGTCGCAGACGCCGTACGTGCCCTTTTCGATCGAGCGGAGAGCCTCGTCGATGTTGGCGATGAGCTGCTGCTGGCTGCTGACCTGTTCGAGCGTCTGAAGCCGCATGAAAGCGTCCGTGCCGTCCTCTTCGGGGTTGATCTCGTCCGTGCGCTGGAGCGCGGCGGAGCGCATCGAGCCGGACTGGCCGGTGATGCGGTCGCGCATGGCGAGAAGCTCGATCTTGAACTGGTCGAGGTCGCGTTTCTGGAGGCGGGCTTTTTTGGGTTCGGCAACCGGCGCGGTTTTCGGGGCGGCCTTATGCTCGGTTTTCGGTGTGGGGAGGGTTGCGTTGCTCACGGTTTTCTTGACCAGATCCTTTTTCGGCGCCGCGGCGGTCGGTGTGACCTTCTTGGCCGGCTTCGCCTGAGGCGGAGCTTTTTTCACGGCTTTTTTCTGTGGTACAGATTTCTGAACGGTTTTTTTCGAGAGAAGAGGTTCGGTTTTCTTCGGCTGCGCTTTCTTGGCGGATCCCTTTAAAGGCCTCGGCATGGCTTTCGCCGCCGAAACATTTTTAGCGTTTGCTTTCTGGCTCCGGGAAGAGCCGGGCTTATCTTTCTTTGATGTGGCCATGGTTCACCTCTTTCCAAAAAAGCGCTGTTTATCACGTCCATCCTTGATGGGCCGATAGTATACGCGATTAAACAGAGAAGACAAGCTGTAAAATGCGCGTCACACGGTTTCCTCGGGCTGGAATCTGATCCACGCGCGGATGGTTTCGTCCAGCGGCAGGATCGCCTCGATCCGGGCCATCTCGTCGCCTGCGGGGCTGGGGATGGGGGCCGGTTCACCGACCGTCTTGCCTTCGATGTTGAGCGCCAGACGGGTCTTGCAGGAGATGATGTTGAGGTGCTCGTCGCGGTCCCATTCGCCGAGGATCGTATAGGTGCGGCACGAGCCGTCGGCCATGCGCAGCGACACCGTTGTGCCGGGGCCGACTTTGTCGCACGGGATGTCGGCGAAATCCGTTCCCTTGACCTGTTTGAGCTCGAGCTGCATCTCGGCCTGGCGCTGCAGAAGCTGGCGCTGCAAATCTTTGGCGGCCTGGTATTCGAAGTTTTCGCGCAGGTCGCCGTAGCTGCGGGCGGTGGCGATGTCGTGGCTGTTTTTGGGCAGCTCCTCCTCGACGAGGCGCTTGTACTGGAGCTGGCGTTCGGCGAGCGAGCGCCAAGAGGTCCAGTGCACGACGGAACCCGCCTGCGGGGCGAGCGTTTTCTTGCGCTCGGCCAGCGCGGGGTCGAGCTTGAGCATGCGCCCCAGGAGCGAACGGTGGGTCGAGGGATCCCACGCCGGCGAGGCCTGGATGCGCTCGAAGAAGAGCTGGTGCTGCACGGGATCGAGCTCCTCGAAAATGGCGTCCAGCCATTTCGGCTGTTCGAAGAGCAGCTTGAGGTTGTTCTGCATGCGCAGGGCTTCGCCCGAAAGCTTGCCCTCCACGAGCACGATGGCATGGTTCAGCAGTTCGATCAGCGGCGGCAACGACGGCCAGTTGACCTCTTTGCGGAAACGGAAAATCCAGTTGACCAACGTGGGCGGCGCTTTGGGCTGGGCGAGCAGATGCCGGCAGGCCTCTTCAGCCTCCGGGGTCTCTTTGAGCGAGGACAGCACCTCGTTGAGGAGCCCGAACGGCATTTTCGGCAGGGCTTCCAGCATGTGCGCGGAGGCGTGGCCGCCTTCGGCCAGCAGGAAGGTGACCAGCGACGCGACATCGCGCACGGGGAGGTTTTCGGCGGCTTCGATATAACGGTTCTTGTCCCACAGGTGCGCGCGGAGCTGTTCGGCCGGCGGCGTGAGGAAGCCGAGCTGGTTCACGATGACGGCGAGCCGGGCATAAAGGGCGGCGTCGGTGTTGTACGCGCCTTTGAGCGCGAAGCACAGCCGGTCCTCCAGCACGCCGCGGCGGCTGTCTTCCAGCCCGGCGATCCGGTTGACGGCTTCGAGGTCTGTGATCGCGTCCAGGATCTTGAGAGGATCTTTGGTCGCCGCGAGTTTGTCGAACCACTCGTCGCCGTACGTTTCCGCCTCCGCAAGCAGCTGGATCGATTCGGCCCGCTTCGCAGGGAGGATGATCAGCGGGTCGTTTTTGAGGGTCTTGCGGGCGCTTTCCCAGAAGCTTTTCCAATTCGCCGCCGCGACGAAACCCTGACGCGTGAGCAGGTCTTCGATCTTGGTGACCGGCATGTTGCCGAAGCTGCGCAGCGCCTTTTTCACCAGCTCGCCCGGCTGCTCCGCCGCCATTTTGGCGATGCCGGCGGGGTCGTTGTGGCGGAGGGTGAGAAGGTGGTCGTGCGGGGCCCGCTCGAGGGTTTGGCACGCCGCCGCGAAGGTCATCGCATGGTTCGGCTTGCCCGTGAAGTCGATGGTGATCCGCTTGTAGAAATCGTCGAGGCGCTTGACCGTGCCCAGCCCCCAGGCGGGGTCGATGACCAGCGTGCCGGGCTTCAGCGCGAGCAGCAGGTCGAGGCTGCGGAAGGATTCGGCGAGCGGTTTGTCGCCGAAGCCCGCGGTGTCGATCAGGGCAGTGACGAGGCGGTCTTTGCAGGCCTTCTTGAGCGCGTCGCGGATCCCTGCGGCCTTGAGCGTGGCGGCGAGCGATTCGGTGCGGTCTTTGACAACCTGGTAGAGGCCCGTGAAATCTGCGGTCTCGATGAGTTCCTGGACGAGCATCGAGGTCCACTCTTCAGCCTTGCCGCTGTTCTCGGTGACGGCGCACGTGTGGATGAGCGTCAGCAGGTCAGCGACCGGCAGGGGCTTTTTCTCGATCAGGCCGAGAAATTGAGATTCGATTTGCGAATAAGTGGGTACAGCGTCCATTCGTGCATCCTTGGTTCAATATGAAAAGGGCAAATACAATATCAAAAACAGGAACCGATGGGAAGAACGGCGTTGACGGCTTTTGGGGCGCGCGGTATGTCATAGTCGTGGACACCGTAGCCGAAGAAGCGGTGTCTTGGAAT
>CAZOIS010000191.1:0-7859 GCA_964579865.1 uncultured Lentisphaeraceae bacterium
CCACGCGCAGCGACATCCTGCACGACCACCGTGTGGCAGCCCGCTATACGACGATATCCTTCATCTCGCCAGGGTACGATCACGACTAGGCCGAGATTTCGACGCAGAATATCGGAGGCCGTACCGCCTATTTCGACGAGCTGCTTTACACCTCCGACATCGATGATCTCAATCTGTCTCTCCAAAAGATCCAGAGTGCGACCTTCACCCCCATGCCCCGCCCGGACGACAGTGGCACGCACATTCATAAGATCACGCATGATTTCGGGCTGGACTCCATCACGCTGGCGGACGGGCGCCACCCCGACATCGAGGGGCCGACAAACGCTTGGGCAACCTGCGGTTATGTGAACAAACCGGCCAACGGCAGGACCGTTTCCGCGGCGGAAGCACTCTCCGGCCTCGGCGTGAATTTCGCGGGCAACATCGCGACGGCCGAGGTCGTCTTCGCCACCGCCGTGACCAACGGTTTTCCGGGCGGCTTCTTTCTGGTGGAAATCAACGGCGATGATTACGACTTCGTGATCACGCCTCTCGACGAGAGCCGGACCCCGATCGGCAACTGGTCGCTGACGATCGCCGGCAGCACCCCGTGGGGCACGAATCTTACCGGAGAGGGAAAGTCCGCGCTCGACATCCAATACGATGTCGGCCCGGGCAAAATCAACGGCCTGGCCTTCACGCTGGACGATTTCACCGGCGGCAGCGGCGTGCTGACGGGCGTCAAAGGCTTGCGGTTTGTGGACCCCTCCCCGTCGTTTGACCTTGACGCAGCCGGCATCTACCACAGCCGGACGCAAGCGCTCACCTATGGAACGACCGCCCTCCCGATGACGGGCGCGACATTCAGCCGCACACTGGCCGACAACCCGATCACCAACGATTTCCAGCTGGCCGGGATCTCGACGGCGTTACGCGAATGGGACACGGTTGCAGGCGCGGTGGCCGCCAACATCCATGTCGCCAGCGACACCATCCTCGTCTACCCGCAGAACGGGAACGTGCCGGCCAGCCCGAGCGATGCGCTGAAGGGGCTGGACATGAACGGCGTGCTGAACACCGGTTGCCACATGGAGTTCATGTTTGCGACGCCGGTCGCCGACCCGGGCGACTGCATCTTCGTCATCGATGACATCACCTATGACTACAATCCGGTCACGGTCCGCCCGTTGGATCAAAATCGCTTCCCGATATCTACCCACTCGCTTCGCATCAAGGCCGGCGACTGGGGGGGCTCGCTGACTTCGAACACGATCACGTACCAGAATTGGAATGGCACGTCAACCGGGCGCAGAGTCGGCGGCGTGACCTTCCGCCTTTCCGATTTTGCGGGTGGCGAGATCCCGCTTGAACAGCTGTGGGGAATCCGCATCGAAGATCCCGAGGGGAGCGTCGATCTGATGATGGTGGGCAGAACCAAGGCCAGCGGAACCCTTTTCATGCTCAATTAAGTCGCGCCGTCAACGCGCGACGCACTTGGATGCGGGCCGAACGGCGCGATATACGGTTACGGCGCCCGTTCAAGTTCAAGCGTAAGCGACATGGGTGTCCGTCCGGCAGCATTCTCCTTGGCGTAGAACTCAAAGTCGCAGTCCATTCCCGATACGGACTGTGTTCGCCCCGGCCCAATAGCGAGGGTAACAACCTTCGGTTCCGAGCGGCTGATCTTGCTGCGCACGAATGCGCTTAGCTTGCCTTCTGCGTCAGGAAACCGCAGTATGCTGCCGACAGGAGCAGCGGACGTGTTGAATCGTAAAACCTCCAGCGACCGAGACTCGCTGCCGAACGTAAAATTGACACTGCCGGCAGCCGTATAGCCACTGATTACGCCATGGCCCGCGGCATCATGCAAGGCTTCGTACGTCACTGTTGCAAGGTCCGGATTCACGCCGAGGCCCAGCACCTCCAGTTCTATCGGCCGGCTTGGCGCCCAACCGGGCATGCCATATTTCCTTTGGTTTTGAGCAACCACACCTGCAAATCGGACGGCGTTCACATTCCAACCGGCAGGCAGTTGCGGCAACACGAACTGAACCAATCCCAGCAGCCCTACATCCAGCGTCTTTCCTGCCCCTGTCAGGTCGGGGTGATGATTGCAGTTTCGGACACACAACTGATTCACTCCTCCGCTGAAATTTCTTCCCGGGTTTGAACAGTCAACGTAGGTATCCTCCACCAATTCGGCAGATATCAACCTTGTGTGGGCTGATGCGACAAGCGTCGCCGTCGTCGGCAACGGGCTGGAAACCGGAGATGCGGAATAGCTCACCGAGTCGATGACGATCCTCCCGCCAGCCTTGTCCGGAACGGTCGCGGAGCCGCTCCACTCCAGCATGGTGAGCGGCATGGTTGGCGGATGCACGGTAGTCTGCGAGTCCTTTACGACTCCGTTGATTGAGACGCTTGAACCGTCCGAGTCCCAATGAAACTCAACCCGATCGCCTTTGGCCAGCGAAGGCGCAATAACGGGCCCCGTATAAATCCTCGTCCCGTTCCGAACAAAAAAACGCCACCCCGTTCCCTTATCGGTAAGAATCAGGAGCGGGTCCCCGTCATCAATGTCACCCAACCCCAACAACCCCTGTGAGCTGGCTGAAGGACCGCCCATCACGAATTTGAAGTCTCCCCTAAAGAACATTTCAGAAGATGTAAGGTCCGACTCGTTCAGCACCGCATGGGTTCCATCCACGCCGTCCACCCCTCCCCGCCACCATTTCGATCGGTCGAGCGTGGTGCTGGGCCAAGAAAAATCATCGTAAAGCGTCTCTTCCCCCATTGCCGCGCTTGCCGCCAAGCCCAGCACCCCCACCGACAACACCTGGCATAATCTTTTTTTCATTGGATTGGCAACCATAGACAGACTCCGCGCTTTGATATGCTGAACAAGCGGAGTTAGAATATCGGAGTTGGCGGGGCTGGGCAAGGACGAGTCGGTGAGGGTCTCGGCGCGGTGTTGCCCGAGACCTGCCGGATGTTTGAAAACAGTTCAGGTCCGGAATCAAACGCACGGCATAAAGAGATAGTCTATATTGATCGTATATTATGGATGAGTGGCCGCTTCACATGAGGAGGCGGAAATGGGCAGAAGCAAGTAACCGATTTCTTTTCGGCGAACGGGTGGTCACGGAGGATGAGGTCATGAAAACGACGGTCTTCAGGTTCCTGCGCGCGGCGATAGTCGCGGGCATTGCGTGTCTTTCAACGACGGCGCGGGCCGAAGTCTTCGAGTGGGCCGACGGCGCGGTCGTGGACGTGGGATGCCAGGGCGCGGGCGACAACAATTCGAACTACAACTATCACACGATGCGCTTCCTGGGCTCGGGTACGATCCACGGCACGTACACGCCCGCCGAGAACAATCCCTGGTCTTGGGCGATCTGGCGCAACTACCTTATCACCAACGGCACGGTTGTGGTCGATGCGACGGACGTGAAGAACTTCGCGCCGCTCTTCCAGCGCAGCGTCATTCTCGGCCAGACGGGCGCACTCGTCATCTCAAATGCGACGTCGACGACGCTCGGATGCACAACCGCCAACCGATATCCCGTCTACGACGTTCCGGACATTTCGTTCGTGACTGCCGCCGGCGTGGCGTACACCGGCACGGTGAATTTGATAAGCTGCACCATCAAGGGATATCCGCAGAGCGGAATTGCCGCGCCCCGCATTGACGCCGGCCACACCGTCGCGATCGCCGGGCCCGACTTCATGAACGTCTACGGCACCGCGTTCACAAACAAAACCGTCTACATCTTCGACGACGCCTTCATTCCCGCCGGCAAGACGCTTGACGTCGGCTCGGGCTGCGCCTGTTACCTTGCCGGCTATGCGATCGATCCAGACCTGAGCGATCTCCTCCAGACGGACAAGGACCACGAAACGCGGCCCTGGAGCGCGCTCGGCGAATACGCCGTCTCGACCCATCCGATTTCGGTCGGGGGTACGCTGACGCTCGAATCCACCGCCGGCTGCACGTTTTCCGCCCTGGTCTCGGGCCGCAGCATGACGAGCGCGGTCAATCTGCCGGGTGGCCTCACCCATACCTTCGCGGAACTGGGCGGCACGCTCAAGTTCGGCCGGACGTCGGGCACGACGGCGACGGGCGTCGTGAACGCCGTGAGCGCCGGGACGAAGCTCTTTCAAGGAGCCGGCGTGACGTTCCAACTCCCGGCGGGCCGGACGCCGGTCGAAATCCCGGTTTCGGGAGGCACGTGGTACGTTTTTGCGGACGCGGACGGCAGCTACAATTTCAACGGGCTCGAACTCGCGCAGGCGACGGCGTCCGCGACCCTACCGGCTGACACGACGTTCCCCGAGCCCGCCAAGTTCGGCACCCTCAAAGTCGCCGCCGGCGCGGGCACGACCGTCTCTGCCCGCGTGGACACCGTCAGCGCACCGCAGTTCGTGGGCGGGGCGGGCACGTTGAAGCTCGCCGAAAGCGTCTGCAACCGGGCGCTGCTCTGGATCGATCCCTCGGACGATTCGTTGTTCCGCAAACTCGGCACGGCGATTCCGAATTACATCCGCGCGAAGGCGGCCGGCAAGGTGATTCTGACCACGGCAACCAGCGGCAACGATCTGGTTGAGGCGCTTGCGGACACGCGTTCGCTCCAGGCCACAAACTGCCTCCGCCAAACGCGCCATTACGACGGCCTCATGGCAGGCTCCAAGACTGATTACGAAGACCTGCCGCAAGTCTTCCCGTTCCGCGTCAAGAACGGTCTGAACGGCCTCTCCTATTTCTCCTGCGACAGCGTGGGGTCGTCCCGCCGCATCCCGACCAGCAGAGGCTCGCTCGACACCGCCAGCCCGACGCCCCCCTTTAGCCAGACGCTCACCGGCACGAAGTTCGTGACGATGGTGTTCGGGTCCCAGAACGGCGGCGGCAAGGCGCTCGTGGGTCTGGCCGACGGTGCGCTGACGCGTTCCGCGTTTACGAAAGATGCCCCCATCGCGCCGATCGCGATCGACACCTGGGTCGACGGCGTGAAGGTGAACCCCACGACGACCGGACTCTCCGGCGGTTGGCAGATCATCTCGCTCGACATCACGGGACACAACATCAACGGCTTTGGCTGGGCCAGCAACTACAATACGTGCGGCGGACAGAACTTCGGCGAGATCCTTGTCTTCAACGAGGTCCTCGCCGACGCAGAGCGTGTGAGCGTGGAGACGTACCTCGCGAAGAAGTGGGGGCTCACAGGGCAATACCAGGGTGTCGCGACGCGCACAGAGCATCCGGCCAAGGCCTTCCTCTATGGCGGCACGGGCAACGTGGAGATCGACGGCCACGTTCAGCTTTCCGGCACCTATTCGGGGTCAATCACGGTGAACGCAGGCGGCACGTTCGCTGTGGTCCCGAAATACGCGCCGGAAATTCCTTCCGAGGGGCGTGTCGGATGGTTCGACCCTGACGCCGCGGATGCGCTCCACACGAGCACCGAAGACGGCGCCCCAACCGTCTACGGTTTCTGGCCGCGGGGCAAAACGGAAAGCACCATGGCGGTCGGCGACCTCTTTTTTTACGGCGTGGGTTCGCGGCGCCCGTTCGCGCAAGCGCAGGCGCGCGGATTCGGCAGGACGCGCACGTGGATCGACTTCGACCATCCCGCGGGGCATGTGCCGAGTGATAGCGACGGCAACACGTTCCGCATCAAGGCCTGGACGGCGAACGGCCTCGCTGACGCCGCGTTCCTGAGCGGCACGTCCGACAGGCAGCTCGACGTCCAGACGGTCTTGTTCGCGACCGACTCCTTCCGCGGCGGCGGCGATCCGCTCCGCAACAACGTTTCATCGGGCGGCGATTTCGGCACGCGCGGCAGGGCGGCCCACACCGCGCCGATTTGGAGCAACGCCGGCACGGCGGTGACCAAGGGCGCGACGCGGCTCAACGGCAAGGCGGTGGACGGGACGACGTCCGGGTACACGGGCGGGGCGGAAGTGTTGTCAGTCGTCGCGACGAACACGGTAAAGCTGGGCAATCTCGGCAGATACGAGAATTCAGAAAGAGTTTCGGGATACGCGGAAATGCTGGGCGAAATCCTGATGTATTCGACCGAACTCACCTCTGAACAGGTGAAGACGATCGAGGATTACCTGCTCTTCAAGTGGCTGGGTATCGCGCCGGACGGATACGGCGACTTCACGGGTGCGACGGTGTCCGGCGCAGGCGATGTGGTGGTGGCCGCGTGGAGCGATCTGCCGCAGCTCGCGGAGACCTTCACAGGCAAGGTGATTTTGACGGGCGGCAGCCTCGCGTTCACGTTTGACATGGCGCTCGAGTCGCCGGTCACAAACCCGATCGGCGCCGAAGGCCTTTCGCTCGCCCTGCAGGACGAGGTGGCGGTGACGGTCGATTTCGCATCCAAGCCGAATAAGGGATCCTACAAACTCGCTTACGGTTCCCTTGTGAATGCGAACACGGCCTTCACGCTTTCCGTGACGGGAATGACCGGCGGCTCGACCATAAAGCTCCGCGCGGCGGCGGACGGCTTATGGCTCGACGTCTCCAAGTCCGGCACCCTCATCATTTTTCACTAGAGCCGTCCCATGCGGATGTGCAGGAAGACGACATGAAAAAACTCTGTGTTTGGGCGGTGGCCTCGCTCGCGTTCGCGGCCGGCGCTGAGGTGACGGTGCGCGTGAAGCCGGGGCCGGCGGGCGCGCCGCAGATCCATGTGGACGGCAAGGCGGTGCCGCCGCGGATGTTCTGGGGCTGGCGCGGACACCGGCCGGTCGTCGCGGGGACGGCGTGGCAGAAGTTCGAGCTCGACTTCACGCCGAAGGCCGCCGATCCGGGGACGATCCATTTCCGGATACCGTCCGGCAGGAACATCGAAGTGCTCCTCCGCAACGTGCGCGTCGTCGACAGGACGACCGGCGCGGACTACCTCGATCCGGCGTCGCTCGCCTCGGAAGCGGCGTTCGCGAAGGCGTGGACCGTCTACGACAACGACATGATCGGCCATGCCGGCGTCACGCAGGACGGCTGCCTCAAGATCGAAGGGTGGGCCAAGAACAAGGGGCCGAAGCCCAAGCCCCAATACCACTGTTACACAAAGCGGACGCCGTTCGCCGAAGGCCACCGTTACACGCTGAGCTTCGAGGCCAAGGCGTCGCACGAGGACGTCCTCCTCTCGCCCGCCGTCTACACGTGCCTCGACGGTAACTATTCCCAGTGGCCGTTCTCGGGGCAGGATCCGTTCCCCGTGCAGGTGAAGATGGCGGCGGACGCGGGCGTCGACTTCGTCTCGTTCATGGTGCCGAAGACGATCTGGAAGGACGACACCGCGTACGACTGGGCGGAGCTGGACGACATCTGTGACGAGGTCCTCGCCGCCAACCCGAAAGCGCTGCTCCTTCCCCGCATCAAGCTGGAGACCTCCGGCTGGTGGGCGAAAAAGCATCCGGACGACGTGGTCACGTACGCCGACGGGACGAAGGCGCCGGTGCCGTCCATCGCCTGCCGCCACTACCGCGAGAAGGCCTGCCGGTTCCTTGAAGCGATGACGCGCCATCTCTGCGAGAAGTACCCGGACCGTTTCGCCGGCATCCATCCGGCGGCGCAGAATTCGAGCGAGTTCTTCTACTGGGACACGTGGACAAAGCCCTATTTCGGCTACGATCCCTCCACGAAGGCGGCGTTCAACGCCTGGCGCCGCCGGCATGGGCGCCCCGAGGCGGACGTGCCGACGCTCGCCGAGCGCAAACTGGACATCTTCAGCTCGCCGACGCTCGCCGATCCGGTGAAGGACCGGGTGCTCGTCGACTTCCGCCTCTACCTGCAGGAGGAGATGGCGGACTTCGCCGCCGAGGTCGCGGCCACCTGCCGCAAGGCGTCCGGCGGCAAGAAGCTCGTC